>SFPL01000024.1 GCA_004551905.1 Lentisphaeraceae bacterium | reverse complement strand
TGCCTCCTTGCGTTTTTTTGCTTTGCAAGAAAGCATACAGCCAACGCCTGATTTTTTCAACCCCCAGCTGAAGCCCGCTCAACAGGCCAATCGCTCAAGGCAAAACCTCCCGGTGTTGCACTGGGAACTCGCGCGCGCGTACCATTTTTGCCGCGGGCTGTGTTGACTTTCGCGGCAGATTTCCGTGGCCGCGAAAAGAAAAATAGCAGCACTACCCGAGCGCTGTGCGCCCATTCTCCCTCTCAATCCATGCCATGAGAAAGTCGACGATCCCCCGCTGTCGCTCGGCGGGGATCGGGACCCCGAGCGGTACCTTCCACCACTTGGCGAGGCAGTCGCGGCAGCAGCACGCGCAGGCGTGCTGCGCCTTGAACACGGGATGCCCGCGCATCGGCGTCTGCTTCCCGTCGTTCGGCGGGTTAGCGGGAGCGAGTCGCGTTCGGATGAAGTCCTCGCAATGGGAGCGTATCGTCTCCATCCCCTTCTCTGCTATGTACTTCCTGTCCGCAGACGAGAGGTGGAAGCGACTGCGAAAATTCGACTTCGACAACCGCGTGAAAGCCGCATCATAGCGGTCTATCAAATTTCCACCCATGTCGGCTCGTAGGCGATTTCGTACCGTTCGTCGAGGCGGGAGACGTTGTAGACACGGGTTGACTCAAAGTCTACACCGCCGTGCTGTCCTGTGTGGATATGGCCGCAGAAAACGAATCGCGGATGCTTCTCGACGATGGCCTCTGTCAGCTCCGACGAGCCGAAATGCTCGGAGTCCGTCTGTAGCGAGCGGTCAACGTCGCTTCCCGGAATGCGCGGCGGCGAGTGTGTGACGAGAACATCGAGACCAGGGGGAATCTTCGCGAACCACCGCTTCAGCGTGTCCGACTCGCCCTCGAACGCCCAGGAATAGGAGATGATCGGCACCCAGGGCGTCCCGTAGAACCTTACGCCGTCGATCTCCACTCCGGAATCGCCGAGAAAATGGACGTTCGGCGAGAACTCGTACTTCCAGTCTATCCCCTGATTCTTGAAGAGTATGTGTGCAATCGGATAGAAGTCGTGGTTTCCGGGGATGACGACAAACTGTATGCCGTGGTACGACGACGTCCATTCCCTGAACCGCTTGTTGATCCACTTCTTCTGGTCGTTTATGTGCCACGGCCCGCGACCCTTGAGCGGAGCGATGTCGCCCGCCAGCACCACGACGTCTGCACCCTTGGGGTCAAGCCCCTCAAGGTTGCCGTGCAGATCAGATGTGGCCATTATCCGCATTGCAGTTTCTACGCCTTGTTGATTGAGACTATCAGGTCATTCGCCCACGCGACCGCCTCGTCGCAGGTCGGGAGAACGTCAAGCCCATTCCCCGCATCTTCGTAAAGGGAATCCCATGCCGAACCTTTCGCCACGGTCGGCGGCCAGGGCTGCCTACGCCGATAGTCAAAAAGCCTAATGCAGATCGCCCTTGCTTCGGCTAGGTCAATCTGCGAATGCCCGCACATGAGCTGAAGGTCGACAAGGTCGTGCGGACGATCCGCACCCGCCGTTGTGACAGCGTGCAGTTTCTGTGCAATCTGGTACGACAGCTTCATTACTGGAATCGGATTCGGACGAGGAAATCCAAGTTGCTCAAGCACCTCGGCGATGTCGGACGGATATTCAAGCTCTGCTTCGTCGGCGTCGCCAATCTCGTTGTGGCCGATTTCAATTCTGACGGTCTGCCACGATCTGTCGTTGTATGCGAGTCTTATGTCGTAAGGTATCATGACATAACCCTGCGGAACGCCTGCCGGATGAGGCGGCTCGACGCGCTGCAACCTTCCTGTAAAACCGTTCCATCCAGCCTTGAGACTCGATTCAAGCTTGTCTAGATATGCATCCAACTCCATGACGCGGGCCGTGTCCATGTCGCGGGTGTAGCGCGTCATGTTGCCGCCGTAGCGGAACATCAGTGAACTGCCGCCCTTGACGACGCCGTCGGGGAGCATCTGCGCGATGATCACGTTGGCAAGTGCGCGGCCGAGCCGCAATGCGTCGCGTTCCGGCCCTGCGATCCTGTTTATCGCCTTGATGAGATTTGTGCACGTATTTGGACGGTTCATTGGGCAAACTCCCTCTTGAGTTCATGGTATTCCTGCCGGCCGACAAGCCCCTGTCGCTCGGCCTCGTCGATGGCATCGACAAGACGCTCCCTCATGACGGTTCCCCTGCATGCACGAATCGCGTCGGCCACCGACTGGCAGGCAATCCCCTCGAACATCTCCTCCTTTACGCCTTCGGACTTTTTGACAAGGCGTATCCACTCGGGAAGGTTTCGACGGACGCGCTTCTCGACCGCCACTTGAATTTGCTTGGGATTCACAAGGGCGAGGTTGTGCATGGCCAGCACACTGTCGCCATAGATGATGGCGTCCCGCCCGACGAGGGCGATTGCCTCTGCGTAGTGGTCGTATGGCGTCGGGACATGATACTTGATTCTGTACACGCCGCGTCCGCATCTCTCCAGTCGACCATTCGCCTCCCAGAAAAGCAACTGCTTGCGGTGAATACCCAGTTCAGCGGCATCCTCCACGGTTATGAGTCCATACCGTTCTGCGGCAGCCTCATAAACTTTATCAAAGTTTTTCATGTCAATATGATACCATAATCGAGAACATTTTGTCAATAGCCAAAAGGTGAAATTGTCAAATTGATACCATAACCGCCAACAAAGTGACAAAGCAAAGCATCAAAAGGGTCAGCAACTGTATATGCTTTTACTGTATATGCCGCGGGGCGCGGGTTGGTCTGCGTCGGGGTTTCCACCGTCACGGATGCGTCACAGCGCATGTCAGCCGCAATTCCGCCCACGATGGCGAGGGCGAGGGAAAGCGCGGACTTGTCACGGTTGTTCATCGCGTGGATTATACCATTTTTGCCGCGGGCTGTGTTGACTTTCGCGGCAGATTCCCGTGGCTGCGAAAAGTGAGCGTCGTTAGACGCGAACAAATCCGCGTGTTAAACCAAAACCGCCGCGTAATCCGCCGCGGCCTTTCAACTTTTCAACCTTTCAACTTTTCAACCTGTTTAACCGCCGCGCAAACTGCCGCGTTAGGTGGTGTAGTCGGCGTTGATGTGCACGTAGTCGAGCGAGAAATCGCAGGTGTAGACGGAGCTTTCGCCTTTGCCGATGCCAAGGTCGACCACGACCTCGAACGCCTTCTTCTTCAGCACCTTCGCAAGCTTCTTCAGCTGCGCCTCGCCGGCGGTCTCGCCGCGGCGGAAAGCCCAGACGCCGTCGTAGTACACCTCGGCGCGCATGTCGTCCACGTCCGCACCGGAGTAGCCTGCCGCCGCGAGGACGCGTCCCCAGTTGGGGTCCTTGCCGAACCAGCTCGTCTTCGCGAGCGGACTCTTCGCCACCGCTCGCGCGGCGCGGGCGGCGTCCTTCTCGCTCTTCGCGCCCCTGACGGTGACGGTGACGAACTTGGTGGCGCCCTCGCCGTCCGCCGCCATCTGCTTCGCCAAGGAAATGCACACCGCCTCGAGCGCGGCGCGGAAGGCCTCGAAATCGGCGCCACCGCGCGTTATTGACGCGTTGCCGGCCTTGCCGGAGGCGAGCAGGAAGACGGAGTCGTTGGTGGACTCGTCGCCGTCCACCACCACCCGGTTGAAGCTCTTGGCAATCGCCAGCTTGAGCGCGCGGCGGAGCATCGCCGGCGAGATCGCGCAGTCGGTGGTGATGAAGCCGAGCATGGTGGCCATGTTCGGCTCGATCATGCCCGAGCCCTTGCACATGCCGCCGACGGTCACGCGGCGGCCGCCCACGGTCGTGCGCACGCACGCCTGCTTGGGACGGGTGTCGGTGGTCATCACCGCGCGCTCGGCCGCGAGCCCGTGCGCTGCGGTGCGCCCCAGCGCCTTTTTCGCCTTGCGCATCCCCGCGAGCAGCCGGTCGAGCGGCAGGCGGCGGCCTATCACCCCGGTCGAGGCTACGAGCACATGCGCCGGGTCGATCCCCAACTCGCCGGCGGTCGCGAGGGCCGAGACCTTCGCGTCCCGCATCCCCTCCGCGCCGGTGCAGGCGTTGGCGCAGCCAGAGTTGGCGAGGATCGCCTGCACCCTGCCGCCCTTGACGATTTCGCGGTCGTAGACAACCGGCGCGGCCGCCACCTGGTTGGTGGTGAAAACCGCCGCAGCGGCGCAGGGAGCGTCGGCGACGATCAGCGCGACGTCGCGCCGGCCCTGATACTTGATTGTCGCCGGAACTCCGGCGGCGCGGAATCCCGCAGCAGAGACCACTCCGCCGCGGATTGTTTCGATCTTGCCCATGGAGCGACCTCCTTGACGGCCCGGTCAGCGGACCTCGTAGTGCCCGGGCTGCCAGACGCGCACGACTGCGCCGTTGGGCTGGATCTGGTCGACATAGCGGCCGGCCACCCAGACCTGGCGCTGGACCGGCTGCTGCAACACGACCGCAGGCTGCTGCACCACCACCGGCTGCTGCAACACCACCGGAGCGGGGGCGACGACCGCGGGCTGCACCACCACCGGCTGCTGCACCACCACCGGCGAAACCACCGGCGGCGGATCGGGCGTGATCGCGTCCAGGATCGCCGCGCCGAGGATGGCGCCGCCGACCACGCCCGCCGCCACCGCGGCGTCGCGGTGGTAATGGTGGTGGTGGCCGTAGTAGCGGGGCCGCGGGCCCCAGGCCGGCGGAGGCGGACCCCACGGGCGCGCCTCGGCCACCAGCGCCGCCGCGGCAATCACTACCGCGGCAATCGCGATGCGTCTCACTGGGCAACCTCCTTCTTGGGCTCGTCGTCCGTCGCCGGGCGCTTGCCCTTGTACCACCAGAACATCACCGGCGTCGCGATGAAGACGGACGAGAACGTGCCCGCCACGACGCCAAAGAGCATGATCAGCGCGAAGTCGAAGATCGACCCGTCGCCGAACGCGAACAGCGCCGCCACCGCGAAGAAGGTGGTGAGCGAGGTGACGACCGTGCGCGAGAGGCACTGGTTGACCGCCGCGTTGCAGAGATCGTAGAAGGACATCCGGCGGTCATGGCGCAGCAGCTCGCGGATGCGGTCGAAGACGACCACCGTATCGTTCACCGAGTAGCCGATGATCGTCAGCACCGCGGTGATCACGATGAGCGACACCTGGCGGCCGCAGAGCGAGAAAAGACCGAGCGAGATAAGCGCATCGTGGGCGAGCGCGACCAGCGCGCCGAGGCCGAAGCCGAAGCGGAAGCGGAAGCCGACGTAGACGAGGATCGCCGCGAGCGAGAAGAGCACCGCGTAGGTGCCGCTCCGCTTGAGGTCGGAGCCGACCATCGAGCCGACTTCGTCCACCGACGCGGGCGCGATCTCCGCCGCCGGGAACTTTTCCTGCAGGAGCTTGGTCACGTACGCGCCGACGTCCTTGTTTTCGACCTTGGAGCCCTTCTCGGTCTCAGCGGTCTCGCCCGTCTTGACGAGCAGGGTGGTGGAGCCCACGCCCTCCTGGTACTGGATGATCGCCGCGTTGTCGAAGTCCTTGATCGCAGCGCGCACGTCGGCGACGGCCGGCTTCGCCTCGCTCTTGAGGTTGTAGATGATCGAGGTGCCGCCGGTGAGGTCGACGGAGAGCACCGATGCGCGATCGTTCGCGAGGCGGACGAAGAAGATCGCCACCGCCACGGCGATGAAGGCGAACGAGCCGCCGACCGTGAACTTGGTGACCTTCAGGAAGTCGTACTTCGCGTTCTTGAAGAAGTGGAGCATCCTGAACGGCTTCATCGAGTCCGGGTTGACCGTGTGGTCGAACACGAGCCGCGTCACCACGAGCGCGGTGAACATCGAGATCGCGACGCCGGCGGTGAGGGTGATCGCGAATCCGCGCACCGGGCCGGTGCCGACAACGAAGAGGATGACGCCGGTGATGATGGTGGTGAGGTTGGAGTCGAAGATCGCGGTGAAGGCGCGCGCGTAGCCGTTGCGCACCGACTCGCCGGCGGCCTTGCCGGCGGCGAACTCCTCGCGGATGCGCTCGAAGATGAGCACGTTCGCGTCGACCGCCATGCCGAGCGTCAGCACCAGGCCGGCGATGCCGGGCATGGTGAGGACGGGGAGCTGCATCGAGCCGCCGCCGCCCATCGAGGGGTCGTGGGCGAAGACGCCGAGCACGTTGACGACCACCACGAGCGCCGTCGGCAGCAGCGCGACGTCGAGGAAGAGCGCGATGTCGGCGACGAGGCCGGCGTACCAGTAGTAGATCAGCATGAAGATCGCCACCAGCGAGAAGCCGAGCGCGGCGGCCACGATCCCGGCCTCCTTCGCGTCCTCGCCGACCGTCGGCGAGACCGAGGTCTCGGCCAGGATCTTCATCGGCGCGGGCAGCGCGCCGGCGTTCAGCTCCGCGGCGAGCTTGCGGGCGGAGGCGGGGTCGAAGTGGCCGGTGATCTGGCCGTTCGCGCCGATCTCGCCGTTGATGACCGGCGCGGAGACGAGCTGCTCGTCGAGGACGATCGCCAGCTGCCGGCCGCGGTCGCCCGGGTTCTTGGGGCCGTGCGCCTTGTAGTTGCGCGTCAGCGTCGAGAAGACGCGCGCGCCCTCGGAGTTGAGGCGGAAGCCGATCGCGAGCGTGCCGGTGGTCGGGTCGCGTTCGACCGCGGCGGAGACGAGCGACTCGCCGGTGAGCTCGGTCTTGCGCGAGACGAACGAGGGCGAGAAAGTGCCGTCGCCGTTGTCCTCGAGCATGAAGCGGTAGCGCGCGTCGGGCGTCTCGAACGCGGCGAGGCGCGCGGCGTAGCCGGGCTGCTTGGAGACCTCGGCCCAGTCGGGAGCCTTGGCGTAGCCGCGGCCGCCCTTCACGTAGCCGGGAGGGGCGACCTCCTTGCCGAGCAGCTTGGCGACGAGCTGGTCGTTCTTCGGATGGGTGAGGCGGAACTCGAGGAACGCCGCGCTCTGGAGGTTGGCCTTCGCGGCCTTGCGCACCTCCTCGTCGGCGCCTGGAAGCTGCACCAGCAGGCGGTGGTCCTTCATCCCCTGGATCACCGGCTCGTTGGTGCCCATCGCGTCCACGCGGCGGCGGATCACCTGGATGATGCGCTCGTCGCAGCCCTTGAGAGTCTCGGCCACCTTGCGCTCTACCGCGCCGACGGTGTTGGTGATGCCGGGGTTGGCGGCGATGATCGACTCCGTCAGCCGGTCAACGTCGACGCCGAGCGTGAAGGACGTTCCGCCTTTCAGGTCGAGGCCGAAGCGGAGCTTCTCCGACGGCGGGTTGCAGACGTAGAAGGACACTGCGGCGATAACGCCCAGCACCACCCACTTCCAGATGTTGTTGCGAACTGACGAACTGTTAGCCATTTCTTCGCTTCTTTCCTGCTGTTGTTTTTGTTGTCACCTTTGACGCATGCGTGACGCTCAGACGGCAACCCTCTTCTTGCGCAGTTTGGGCTGGCCGATGTCCTTGACCAGGGTGCGGAACGAGCCCTTGCGCACGTTGAACGGCTTGCCGCCCTTGACGCGCGAGAACGCGCAGGCCTGGATCTTGGCGAAGGCGTCCTCGTCGGTCCCCACCAGGCCCGAGACGCCGCTGAGCGCGCAGCCGACCGCCGTGCGCGCGCACTTCTCGATGAGCCTGAGGTCCTTGCGGTTCGGCGCCGCGGAGCGCGCGAAGTAGCCGGACTTGAAGACCTGCACCTTCTCGGCGCCGAGCAGCTCGCCGAGGCGCTTGCCCACATACTGGCCCACGTTAACCTTGTCGAGCCGCGGGTGGCCGAACGCGTCCACCGGCACGTCCTCGCCGCGGCGGCGCATCTCGCGGATGATGTCCTTGACGCCGGCACCCTCGGAGACGAACACGTTGACCGCGTCGTACTTGTCCATCACCTTGGAGAGGCGGGCCGCCTCGGCCTTGAAATCGATCGCGCACTCGGGGATGTAGATCGCGTGGATGTCCTGGCGGCCCATCGTCAGGCCGAACTCGTCGAGGAACAGGCCCTTGCGCTCCATTTCCTTGAGCATCTTGCGGTAGCACTGCGCCGTCTTGTAGGTGAGCCAGCCGCAGTTGCGGCCCATAACCTCGTGGATCGTGAGCGCGCGCGGGTTGGCGCTATTCTCCTTGACCACGTTGAGGAAGAACTTCGCCCCCTCCTCTGCGGCAGTCCACGCGCCGAGCGACTGCTTGATCGGGTAGACGTCGTTGTCGACGGTCTTGGGCAGGCCCACCACGATCAGCGGATAGCCGTTCTTCTCGAGGTACGCCGCCAGGTCCGCCGCGGTGGTGTTGGTATCGTCGCCGCCGATGGTGTGGATGACGTCCACGCCATCCTTCACAAGCTGGTCGGCCGCCACCTTGAGCGGATCCTCGCCCTCCTTGACGAGTCCGCGCTTTACGCAGTCCGCAACGTTGGTGAGCTTCACGCGGCTGTTGCCGATCGGGCTGCCGCCGTGCTGGGTGAGCACCAGCGCGCGCTTGCGCACCTCGGGCGTCACCGGAATCGACACGCCCTTCAAAAGCCCCATGTAGCCGTTGATGTAGCCGATCATCTCCACCTGCGGAGCCTTCTTCATGTACTCGTCGATCATGAACCCGATCGAGCTCGAGAGGCACGGCGCCAGTCCGCCGGCGGTAAGAAAAGCTACTTTCTTTACTTCTTTCATTTTGTCCCCCGTTGTTGTTTTTGTAAAACCGTTCAGATGCGCTTCAGCACGTCCGCCATCTCCACGGCGGCGAACATCGCCGAAAAGCCCTTGTTGCCCTGCTTGGTGCCGCAGCGCTCGACCGCCTGCTCGAGATTGTCGGCCGAAACGACGCCGTCGACCACCGGCACGCCCGATTCAAGCGAGATCTCGCTGAACGCACGCGCGGTCGTCTCGTTGATGAGGTCTGCATGCGGCGTCGCCCCGCGCACCACCGCGCCGAGCGCTACCACCGCGTCGACACCGGATGATGCAAGCTTCTTCGCCGCGAGCGGCAGCTCGTAGGCGCCGGGAACGCGCACAAGCTTGAGGTCCTTCTCGCTCCCGCCCAGCCGCGTGAACGCGTCGACCGCGCCCTTCACCAGCTGCTCGGTGAGAAAACTGTTGAAACGGCTCACCACCAGGGCGATTTTCATCCCCTTGGCGCTCAGATTGCCATTGATCTCTGTCATAAGTCCATCTTTCTCGCTTGTTTTGGCTTTGGCCGCATATTTTATCAAATTTCCGTCATTTAGTCAAAGCGCAACCGCGAATTTTTTGATATACTACTTAAATCATGAAGACACAGGCAATTCTGCTGGCAGCGCTGGGGACGGCTTTCGCGGTCCGCGGCGGAACGGTCATTTCGGGACTTGGTGCGGACGCGGCGGCAAACCGCGCCGTCATCCAGCGAGCGGTCGACGCCGCGAACGCCGCAGGCGGCGGACGCGTCGAGATTCCGCCGGGAACGTGGCCGACAGGCTCGATCGAGCTCAAGAGCGGCGTCGAGCTGCATCTGCCAAAGGGAGCGACGCTCAAGGGCAGCGTGAACCGCGCGGACTACAACGCGAACGACGCCTTCCCTGAGAACTTCTGGAGCGACTCCGAGGAGTGGAGCGGCGGCCACCTCGTGTGGGCGAACAACGCCGAAGACATCTCCATCACCGGCGAGGGCGCGATCAATGGCAGCGGACCCGAGTTCTTCGGCGAACCGGAAGAGGACAGCCGCTGGCCGTTCTACAAGTACGGGCTCAAGCTGCATCCGCTCGACCGCGAGTGGTTCCGCCCCGGCCCGATGGTCGCCCTCTTCCGCTGCCGCCGCGTACGCCTTGCCGGCGTCTCGCTCGACGACACGCCCGCCTGGACGTGCCACGTCCGCTGCTGCGACGGCGTGGACATCCGCGGCGTCAGGATCAACGCGGACATCACCATCGCCAACTCCGACGGCTTCTCCATCGACTGCTCGCGCAACGTGACGGTCGCGGACTGCACCCTGCACACCGGCGACGACGGGTTCGCCATCCGCGCCGCGTGCAGGCTCCATGCGGCGACTAACCTCTGCGAGAACATCGTCGTCACCAACTGCGACATCTGGAGCTGCTGCTACGGCATCCGCTACGGCATCGGCACCGGGACGATCCGCAACGTACGCGTCGAGGACACGCGCATCCACGAAGCGGCGAGTGCCGGCGTCGGCTTCACCCCGGCTTGGATCGTCACCGAACGCAACTGCTACATCGAGGACATCGCGCACAGGGGCTGCCTCGTCGCCGACTGCGTGCACGGCGTCAGCGGCGGTCCGAGCGGCGGCGACTCGAAGGTGACCGGCATCCGATTCGAGAAATGCGTCTTCAGGACGCTACTGCCGATCTGGCTCACCGGCGGCAAACGCTGCCAGTTCACCTTCGCCGACTGCGTCCGCGAGCCCATCACGCGCGTGGCGGTACGCCACCGCCGCGGTTGGCGCGAGAACGAGATCCTCGCCAAGCGCTCGGCCTTCGCGGAAATCGCGGGCGACACGGACAGGATCAGGATCGAGAACTGCCTGCCGCGTCCGTTCGGCTCGTGCGGAGTCCTGGCGCTCTGCTTCGACGACCGCAACTTCGAGGACTGGGAGCGTGCGATCCCCCTCTTCGCGAAGTACGGCGCGCACGCGACCTTCTTCGTGAGCGGAGAGTTCACGCCTGACGCCGTGCGCGCGTCCAAGAAGCTCCTCGAGGCCGGACACTCGATCGGCCTCCACGGACTCAACCACCGCGACGTGCCGGAGCTGATCGCCCAAAAAGGCGCCGACGCGTACTTCGCCGCCGAAATCGATAGGCCGAAGCGCCAGTGCGACGTCGCGTACATCCCGGTGCGCTCGTTCGCCTACCCGAACAACCGCCGCGACGACGAGACGGACAAGGTGCTGGAGCGGCGCTTCGCGCGTCTGCGCGCCGGCATTCCCGGCGTGCGTCCCTACGACCCCAGGGGCGAGAAGCGCGGCGAGCTCATGCCGCTGGTCTCCGACGAACGCGTGTTCTTCCCGGTCGCGGAACTGCCCAGGCGCCGCGTGCTCGGCGGAGTCATCCTGGGCGAGGCGTATGCGACGGACATCGACGATGTCGTCGCCTGCGTGAAGCGCGCCGGCGCGCGCAAGGAAGCGCTGGTCTTCACCTCGCACGGCATCCGCCCGGACGCGAAGCACATCCACATGAAGACCGAGTGGCTGGAGAAGATTCTCGCCGCGGCGAAGGAGGCCGATGTCGCCGTCCTCGCCTTCGACGAGATCCCCGTCTACTAACCTTACTTCCCACCCTTCGCCGGAGTGGACCACGCGGATATTGACGGCCCCCTACACCAGCTCGGCGAGGATGGAATCGCAGACCTCCGCACCGCGGCGGGTGAGGCGGAACATGTCGCCTTGGCGCTCGAGCAGCCCTTCCGCGGCAAAGCGCGCGAGCGTCGGAGTCCATTCCGGACGCATCCGCGCGTCGATGCCCTCGCGGGTGCGCAACCTGAAGATAAGCCGCTCGGTGCGGTCGGCCGACGCCGAGACCTCCTCGAGCTCGGTTTCTCCGCCGTGTTCCGGCTTGAGCGACCACGCGTTCAAGGTGCGCAGACGGCCGATGCGCCCGTGCGCGCCTTCGCCAATGCCAAGATAGTCTTCGCCGCGCCAAACCGCGAGATTGTGGCGGCAGTAACGATCTGGGGCGGCGAAATTGGAAATCTCGTATCTCTTCAATCCGATCGAATCAAGGAACTCCGCCGTCTCGCGGAAGCGGTCGAGCGTCGCGTCGTCGGAAGGCGGCGGCGGACACTTGTCGGCGTCGATACGGTGACGGAGAATCGTTCCCTCCTCAAGCTGCAGGGTATAGGCGGAGCAGTGGGCGAGCCCCCATTCCCTCAGCCGCCCGAGCCACGTGCCCGGGTCGCCGGGGTAGCCGACGATGAGGTCGATGCCGGAGTTTTCGAACCGCCGCCTGACGCGCGCGAAAGCGCGCTCCGCCGCGTCGGCGGTGTAGCCGCGGCGCATGTCCGCGAGCGTCGTGTCGTCCAATGACTGGACGCCCATCGAAATGCGGTTGACGCCGTGGTCGGCAAGCAGGGCGAGGAGCTCGTCCGAGACGTCGAGCGGATGGAGCTCCACCGTCACCTCGGCGTCCGGCGCGACGAGCGGCGAAAGCGCGGCAAGCACGGGACTGAGGCCGCAGATCGCCGGGGTGCCGCCGCCGATGTAGACGGTCCGAAAGCCGGCGGCGGAACTGTCATGAAGCACGGCCAGCGCATCAGCCATCCGCCGCGAATACTCCGCGCGCGCCGTGTCGGAAGCTCCGCCGCGCGAGTGGAGGGCGCAGTACGAGCACTTTCCGCGGCAGAACGGGAAGTGTAGGTAGAGGTTGCCTGGTCTTTCAGCCAATCTTGAAGATCTTCTTCAGCTTCTCGACGCGGTCGAGCCGCTCCCAGGGGAAGAGGTCGCGCCCGAAGTGGCCATACGCCGCGGTGTCCTCGTAGCACCAGCCCTTCGGCTTTAAGAGCCCGAGGTCCTCGATAAGCGCGTATGGACGGAAGTCGAACACCTTGCCCGAGGCGAGCATCCGCTCGAGCGCGGCGTTGGTGACGGAACCGTGGGCGGTGCCGAACGTCTTCACGCAGAAGCTCACCGGCTTGTCCACGCCGATCGCGTAGGCAACCTGGATCTGGCAGCGGTCGGCGAGTCCGGCGGCGACGATGTTCTTCGCCGCGTAGCGCGCGTAGTAGGCGGCGGAGCGGTCGACCTTCGACGGGTCCTTGCCGGAGAACGCGCCGCCGCCGTGCGCGGCCATGCCGCCGTAGGTGTCGACGACGATCTTGCGTCCGGTGAGGCCGGAGTCGCCGCAGGGACCGCCGACCACGAACTTGCCGGTCGGGTTGACAAAGAACCTGGTCCGCTCGTCCAAAAGGCCGGTCTTGGACAGGTAGTCGCACGCGAGGCGCTTGACCTCCTCGTAGTTGAGCTTGGTGGCGCCCTTCTCGGTGGTCTGCTGCGAGATAACGACCGTGTCTATGCGCCTGGGACGGCCGTTCTCGTAGACTACCGAGAGCTGGGTCTTCGCGTCCGGCCGCAGCCAGTTGTATCTGCCGCCGCGCCGGCGCAGGCGCGCGAAGATCTTCAGGAGCTCGTGCGAGTAGACGATCGCAGCGGGCATGAAGTTCCGCGTCTCGTTCGTCGCGTAGCCGAACATCATGCCCTGGTCGCCTGCGCCCTGCTTCTGGCGGGACTTGCGGTTGACGCCCTGGGCAATGTCCGGCGACTGTCCGTGCAGGAAGTTCTCGTACTTGAACGTCTGCGCGGCGAAATGCTCATCCGGCACGGTGTAGCCGATCCGCTTCACCACCCGGCGCGCGATCGCCTCGGTGTCAATGCCTTCGAAGCCCTGGCAGGCGATCTCACCAAGGTTGATCACGATGTCCGGCCCGACCGCCGTCTCGCAGGCGACGTGCGCCTGCGGGTCGCGCCGGAGGCAGGCGTCGAGAATCGCGTCCGATATCTGGTCGGCGACCTTGTCGGGGTGGCCCTCCGAAACCGATTCGGAGGTGAATATGTGGGTGTGTACCTTCTCTTCGCTCATCGTTTTCTTCCTCTCAATGTTGTTCGCGCCAGCCTTCCGGCAGCGCCGCCAGGACGGCCTCGACGACCTCGTCCAGCGTCATGTCGCTTGAATCGACCTCCATCGCGCCGTCGGCCTTGCGGAGCGGCGCGTAGCGGCGGGTGGAGTCGATGCGGTCGCGGTTGAGCAGCGACTCCTTCACCGCCTCCTCGCTAGCGGACGCAATCCCCTTCTCCACCTCCTCCTTCCGCCGGCGGCGCGCCCGCGCCTCGGCCGATGCGGTGAGGTAGAACCGAGCCGGCGTGTCGGGGAAGACCGCCGTGGTGATGTCTCGCCCCTCGACGACGAGGTCGCCGAGCGCGGCCATGCCGCGGAGCGTCTCGGTGATGCGGTCGCGCACCGCCTTCACCGTCGCCACCTCGGACGCGTGGGCGTTGATCTCCGGGGTGCGGATGCGGTCGCCAGGCTCCTCGCCGCCGACGAAGTACGCGACCTTGCCGTCGACGGGACGGCACTCCACCTCCACCGTCGGCGCGAAGGCAGCCACCGCCTCTGGGTCGGACGTGTCCACCCCGCGCGCAAGCGCCTGCCAGGTCATGATGCGGTAGAGCGCGCCGGAGTCGACGTGCAGAAACCCGAGCCTGCGACCCACGAGCCGCGACACGCTCGACTTTCCCGCGCCGCTGGGTCCGTCTATGGCGATTATCTTGGACATATCAATTCCCCCTCACAGTTTCCCCGTCTCCTGCAGCACCATCAGCACCGTGTAGACGGCGAAGGCGACAAGCCATATCGTCCCCTTGACGCGGCCGATCCGGGCCGGGCGGGATGGACGGCGCCAGTTGAGTCCGAAAAAGAGGATCGAAAGCGAAAAGCCGAGCACGAACGGCAGGTCGCGCGACAGGATGCAGGGCGAGAACGCCTGCGCTCCTTCCCCGGGCTCCAGCGGCGAGATGGCCGTCGCGATGCCGACCACCGCGAGCGTGTTGAAGAGGTTGGAGCCGATGATGTTGCCGAGCACCAGCTCGTGCTCGCGGCGCCGGGCCGACTGCACCGCGCTCGCGAGCTCCGGGAGCGAAGTGCCCACCGCCACCACCGTAAGCCCAATCACGAGGTCGCTCACGCCGAGCCACCTCGCGACGTCCACTGCGCCGTCAACGAGCAGGCGAGAGGAGAATATCAGCATGGCGAGGCCGACGACGAGCTTCACCGCGTCGACCGAGAGCGAGCGGACGTCTCGGCGCGCCGCCGTGGGCGGAGGGGGCGGGGAAGGGCGACGGGTCGCCTGGTCGTACCAGCAGTAGAGCGGCATCAGCACCAGGAACGCGCCGATGAGCGCCCAGGCCTCGGCGCGGGTGCAGGCGCCGTCGCGCACGACCAGCATGGCGAAGACGGTGATCGCAGAGAGCCCCGCGCCGGCCACCACCGATACCTTGGGCCGCACCAGCAGCGGATAGATCAGCACCGAGACCCCGAGGATGCAGGCGATGTTGAAGATGTCGCTACCGTAGGCGTTGCCGAGCGAGAGGTTGGAGTGGCCGCCGAGGCCGCTAAGGACGCTGACGCACAGCTCCGGCGCGCTGGTGCCGAAGCCGATGACCACCATGCCCACCACGAGCGGCGAGATGCCAAGGGCGCGCGCCAGCGACGCCGCGCCGTCGACGAATAGTCCGCTCGACCACGCCAGCACCACCAAGCCGACCAGCACATACGCCATCGAGAGCCATGGAATACCGGATTGCATTTACGTGTATTATACCAAATTTCGCGGCTCGCTACTTTGCCGCAGGGACGAGGGACGAGAGGGCGACGGCGGCGGCGAACTGGGAGAGCGCAGTCACCGCAATGCCAACCCCTTCCCGCTCCGCGGCGGCCTTCATGTCGTCCGGCACCGGTCGCCCATGGCAGATCAGCACCGCCTCGATGCCGGCGAGCGAGCAGACGGCGATCGCGTTGAGGTGGTTCTGGACGGTGATCAGCACCGACTCGTCGCCGCAGTGGCCCATCACGTCCGAGAGCAGGTCGCCGCAGTAGGCCGAGGCTATCTCCGCCTCCGGGTTGTCCACCACCACGGTGCCCTGCACCTTCTCCACCATCTCGCTGAACTTCATCTTATACCAGCCTTTCTTATCTTCGATCTAGCCCTAACTACTTGAGCAGGGGGACACCCCCGGTCCCCCGAACACGGAATACACTGAAAGGACCAGACGCGGTCGAATCGCGCAGGCGCGATTGGCGCGAAGCCGTCAGTTCGCGCCTTTGAACGCACAAGGCCCGCGCAACACCGTAAATGAGCCATGGAATTGCCGCGTTCAGGCGCGCCTGCCGTCCCCGCGCCGCCCTTCGGGCTTCCGACCGCGACCGGTCCAACCACGGAATCTCGTCGAGCACACGGAAATGCTCCGCACCATC
>SFPL01000023.1 GCA_004551905.1 Lentisphaeraceae bacterium | reverse complement strand
TCCAGTAGGTCATCGAATCATTGCGTCTTCGTTTGCGGCTTCGGACTACGCAATCGGCTCGGCGGTGCGGGGATCGCCTCGACGAGCGTCACCGGCTTGCGGAAGGCGCGAGGCGTCGTCTCGCCGATGAGACCGAAGGTCGTGACGACGAGCCAGTACTGGCCCGCGGCGACTCCTCCCGTGACCGCGGCGAACTTGCACGTCGCGCGCTGGCCCTTGGAGACTGAGACGACTTCGGCCGTCGCGAGTTCCGCTTGGGTCTTCTTGTCGACGAGCTTCGCCGACTCGCCCGGAGCGTCGAGCGTCACCCCGTTGCCGGTGATGATGAACTCGTCCGTGCCGCGGATCTCGCCGATGCGCATCGTCGCGACGTCGGTGACGTTCGAGACCTTGATCATCGAGGTGAGCTCGCTCGCGTCGACCTTGTAGGGCACGAGGCCCTCGAGGGCGGCGTTGAGCTCCTGGTTCGCGAGGACGTCCACCACGAGCGTGTTCGCGCCGAAGTCGAACGGCGTGTCCACGCACGGCATGGAGCCCGGGATGCGGGCCCGCAGGCGGAAGCCTCCGAGGTCGACGGTCTCGCCGTTCCTGACGTGCTCGATGGCGACGGCGAGGATGGCCTCCAGCGCGATGCGGCAGCGGGCCTCGGTCGCGGCGATGCCGTTCCTGATGTCGGCGATGACGTCGTTCGTGTTGGCGACGCCGTTCGGGATGACGCGCGGCAGCGCGGGGGCTTCCGCGGCGGTGCCCGTCGGGTTGGGGATCGCGAAGTATGCAATCTTGCTGTTCATTTCGGTTTCTCCTTTCCCTTAGGCGGCCTTGATGACGAACTCGCCGATGGACGCGCGGACGAGCGTGCGCTCCTTGCCCTCGCCGGCGCGGCTGCGGACCTCCAGGCGGTAGGTTCCCGCCGGGACGTCGGCCGGAACGGTCGCGTCGAGCGTGACGTTCGTGCAGTCGGTGATCGCGAGCTTCCTCTCGGCGCCGTCGGCGGCGATGACGAAGATGCCCTCGTCCTCGCTGACCTGATGGCGGCAGTTGAGCCCCACGCCCTGGCAGAGAAGGGCGTTGCCCTTGGTGACCGCGTTCTGCTCGTGGGTCGTCGCGTCCTGCGCGCCGAGGAGCTGGACCGTGACGGGCTTCATCGTGTTCTCGGGCGCGATGTCCGCCGCGGCGTTCTTCACCGCGTCGTACGGGATGCACGAGACGACGAGCCGGTTGCGGGTCGGGTCCCACTGGGCGTCGACCGCCGGAAGGCTGCCCTCCGGATAGATCTCGAAGCGACAGAGGCCGTCGATCGTCACGCGCTCGCCGAGGGCGAGGTGCTTCTTGACCGAGTCCGTCAGCATCGAGAGGTAGCCGCGCAGGAAGGCGGCGTTGTCCTTCGTCTGTTCGGCGACCTCGCCGATGAGAGTGCCGGTTTCGCAGACTCCGGCAGAACTGAGGTGCGGCTGCCAGAGGCCCTTGTCGGGCGCAATGGCGTCGCACACCTGCGTGCACGAAAACGTGTTCTTGTTCATTTTCGCGGTTTCCTTTCTTTTCCCCAGGCGACGACGCCGCGGCAGACTTGCCGCAGCTACTGAATCGGCGCCTGAAAGTCGTTGATTTGGGTACTACCCCCTTGGGGTCACTCGGTAGTACCCCCACACCCCCTAGTGGTAGTACCCTCAGGGGGTGTACCGGTAGTACCCCCACACCCCCTCCCGGTAGTACCCTTCGGGGGTCGGGTGGTAGTACCCTCAGGTGGTCGGGGGGTAGTACCGAGAGGCCCGAGGGGGTCGGGGCGCTCACTTCGGCACGACGCTCGCGTCGACGTCGGGCTTCACGTCCGCAGAGGTCGTCTGCGTGTTCGCGCCTTCGTCGTCGCCGTCGTTCGTCGCGCTCTGGCTCGTCGTGGTGACGACCGTGATCGCCGGGAACCCCAAGGCGGTCACGGTCATCGACTGGCTCTTCGTCGCCGGCTGCAGCGAACTGCACCCGCCCGTCAGCGAGACGACGCCACCGCCGATCGCCGCGAGCAGCACGGGCTTCACGGCATCCCAGATCATGCGCCCAAGAGCCTTCCAGTCAATCTTCAACTTCATTTTCGTTTTCCTTTCGTTTTCGTGTGTTCCGCAAAGGGGAAGCGGCGTCCTCGCCGCTTGTCGGAAGCGGAACTTCCATCTTGAACAAGCGGCGAGACGCCGCTTCCCCTTTGGTTTGCACAAGAGCCTTGCCGACTCGGAACGTCGCGCCGCATTCTGGGCAT
>SFPL01000022.1 GCA_004551905.1 Lentisphaeraceae bacterium | reverse complement strand
GCAAAAGTCAAGGGGGAATCTGCAAAAAAGTCAAAATATGCAGGACGGGCCGGGATGGCGCGACGCCATCCCGGCCCTGTGGACAAAGGTCGCCTCCTACGGCCTACCTGTGCGAAGAATTAGGGATTTGTAATCCGTGGAAGCCCTCGATCACCGTCTGGCGGATGCGCTTCGCCTGGCGCGGGTAGTCGAGGGTGTAGTGGAGGCCGCGGCTCTCGCGGCGCTTCTGCGCACTCCTCACGATCAGCTCCGCGCAGACGGCGAGGTTCCTCAGCTCCAGCGTGTCGGGCGTCACCAGGTAGCGGAAGTAGTAGTTGCGGATCTCGCGGCGGAGCGTGCGCAGCCGGTGCGCCGCGCGCGCGAGGCGCTTGTTGGTGCGGACGATCCCAACGTAGTCCCACATCAGGCGGCGGATCTCGTCCCACATGTGCGAGACGAGCACCGCCTCGTCGGGCGGGACCGCGTTCCCGATCTTCCACGCCGGGATGCGCGGCAGGCGCGTCCGCTCAGGGTGCGGACCGAGCCGCGCCGCGGTGAGCCGCGCGCAGACGAGCGCCTCCATCAGCGAGTTGGACGCGAGGCGGTTTGCGCCGTGGAGCCCGGTAGAGGCGCACTCGCCCACCGCCGAGAGCCCGGGGATCGAGGTGCGCCCGTCGGTCGTCGCCTGGATGCCGCCGCAGCTGTAGTGGGCGGCCGGCACGACCGGGATGAGGTCGCTCGCCATGTCGATGCCGAACTCCATGCACTTCTGGTAGATGTTGGGAAAGCGCTTCATCAGGTAGACGCGGCCCTTCTTCCGGATGTCGAGGAAGACGCAGTCGTCGCCGGTGCGCTTCATCTCCGAGTCGATCGATCGCGCCACGATGTCGCGCGGCGCGAGCGACCCGCGCGGATCGTACTTCTTCATGAACTCGCGCCCGTGCTTGTTAACGAGGACGGCCCCCTCGCCGCGCACCGCCTCGGAGATGAGGAAGCGCTTCGCCTGCGGGTGGAAGAGGCAGGTCGGGTGGAACTGGACGAACTCCATGTTCTCGATCTTCGCGCCGGCGCGCCAGGCGAGCGCCACCCCGTCGCCCGTCGCCGAATCCGGGTTGCAGGTGTAGAGGTAAACCTTGCCGCAGCCGCCGGTGGCGAGGATGGTGTTCGCGGAGCGAATCGCGTAGATCTCGCCCGTGGGCTTGTCGAGCACGTACGCGCCGACGCAGCGGTTCTCGCCCTTCAGCCCCAGGCGCCGCGTCATGATGAGGTCGACGACGATCGTCTGCTCGCGGATGTCCGCGCCCGAGCGGCGCACGCGGCGGATCATCGCCGCCTCGCACTTCTCGCCGGTGATGTCGCCGGCGTGGAGGATGCGCCGGGCACTGTGGCCGCCTTCGCACGTCAGGTCCCAGGATCCGTCCGGCCGCCGCGCGAACTTCACCCCGCAGTCGATCAGGTCCTGGATGCCGGCCGGCGCGTTTTCGCAGATCTCGTGCACCACCTCGGTGCGCCCGAGCCAGGCGCCGGCGATCATCGTGTCGCGCGCGTGGCGGTCGAAGCTGTCGGCCGGGTCCATCACGCAGCAGATGCCGCCCTGCGCGAAGTTGGTGTTGCAGTCGGCGAGGCGGCCCTTGGTGACGAGCGTCACCCTGCCGTATGCCGAAAGGTGCAGGGCGCTCATCAGCCCCGCCATGCCGGAGCCGACGACGAAGTAGTCGCAGTCGACCGTCTTCATCGCGCCCTTCAGCCGCAGTGGAAGTAGGTCTTGACGAGGTCCGCCATCGCCTTCGCGTCCTTCGTCACCTTCGCCCGCAGCGAGCGGTCGTCGAAGGCCTTGAGCTCGCGGACGATGCCGTCGATCATCGCCGGCGAGAATACGCCGCCCTCCTCGTAGACCGCGCGCTGCTTGAGCAGCGTGTCGGCCGAGGCCCAGCAGCTGTCGGGCAGCGTCGCGAGCGAGGAGAGGAGCTTGGAGTTCTCCTTCTTGTGGATGTTCACGTTCACGTAGGTCGCGTCCGCCACCTTGAGCGCGTCCTTGAGCGCGAAGCCGTGGCGGCAGGCGACGCACAGCGCCGCCATCAGCAGGTGCACGTTCGCCGAGGCGTCGGGCGAGCGCATCTCGACCGTCTGCTTCTGGCGCGTGTCGACGCGCGAGGCCGCCTCGCCCGGGTTCGCCTGGCGCGCCATGTCGCCGCGCCCGGCCCAGCCGAGTGGCACGCGCACGAGGACGGAGCGGTTGCGGTCGCCCCAGCACACGTTCGTCGGCGCCTCCTGGTGCGGCACGAGCCGCAGGTAGCTCGTCGGGTTCATGTTGCCGAAGGCGGTGATGGACGGCGCGAGCTTCATGAGCCCGGCGATCGCGCGGCGGGCCGTGTCGGAGATCCTGCCGCCCTTGAGCATCTGGTTCTCGCCGCCCTTCATGAGCCGCATGTGGATGTGCAGGCCCGAGCCCGCCTTGCCGACCGTGATCTTCGGCGCGAAGGTGACGTCGTAGCCGTACTTCGCGCCCATGTTGCGGATGATCCACTTCGCCACCGTGAGCTGGTCCGCCGCGTCCGGCGCCGCGCAGGGCAGGAACTCGATCTCATTCTGCTCGTAGACGAGCCCGCCGGCGGTGAAGTTGCCGACCTCGCTGTGGCCGTACTTGATGAGCCCGCCGGCCTGGGCGATCGCGAGCATGCACTTCTGGCGGAACTCGCCGAACTTCGCGAAAGGCGCGGACTCGTGGTAGCCGCGCTGGTCCTTCGCCGGGAAGTTCTCGGGGTCCTGCGCGATCACGTAGTACTCGAGCTCGCCCATCGCCTGAAACTCGAGCCCGGTCTCCTTGCGGAACGCCGCGCACGCCTTGCGGAGCGTGTACTCGGGGCTGGACTCAAGCGGCGCGCCGTCCTTGTTGAAGAACGAGCAGAGCAGGCTCAGCGTGGGCAGCTCGGCGAACGGGTCGACGAACGCCGTCGAGTAGCGCGGGATCACGTAGAGGTCGGAGCTCGACGCCTCGATGTAGGAGAAGAGGGAGCTTCCGTCCACGCGCTCGCCGCAGGTGAGGATCTCGTCCAGGTAGCCGGGCGAGTGGAGGATGAAGTTGAGCGTCTTCAGCCGCCCGTCGCCGCCCGGGTACATGAAGTTCACGTGGCGGATGCCCTTGGCCTTGACGAATCGCTTGATGTCGGCCTTGGTGAACGCCGCGCGCTCCTTTCCGAGGAACGCGACGATGTCGGTGGTGTTGATTTCCACTGTTTCCATTTTCCCTTCTCCTTTCGGGCGGACTTGCATAGATTGTGTATTATAGCATATTCTATCCGCCTCCGCGCGTTGCGCTTCGGCGCGACAGCCTTCCCCTTCGTGTTGGCTCGCCGAGCGAAGGCTGGTGGACGATGAGGGACTCGGACCCCCGACCTTGACCGTGTAAAGGTCCTGCTCTAACCAACTGAGCTAATCGTCCTCAAAAGTATGCGTATTATACCAAAAATTTCTGGTCTCTCCCTCTTGATTAGCCAAGGCTAATTATGGTATACTACGCGCAACTTAGCCAGGACTAACGAGTTCTGCCCCGGCGAAGGACAAGAGAGAAAGGCCGAAAAATGACATTGGCAACACTAAAGGAAGGCGAGCGCGCGCGGCTGGTCCGCGTGTCCGGCGACGACGCCGTTAAACACCACCTCGGCGCGCTCGGGTTCGTGGCGGGGACGGTCGTGAGGGTGGTAGGTGCGTCCTACGGCAACTTGATCCTCGCAGTCCACGAAAGCCGTATCGCCGTCAACGAGGCGACGGCGCAGGAAATCGAGATCGAGGCCGTCTGACCAATTTTTTTTTGCAAAGGAGATTAGACATGGCTAACAGCATAAAGATCGCCCTCGCGGGCAACCCGAACTGCGGCAAGACGACGCTCTTCAACGCGCTTACCGGCTCGGAGCAGTACGTCGGCAACTGGCCCGGCGTCACGGTGGAGAAGAAGGACGGAATCCTCGCCGGGCACAAGGAAGTGGTGATCCAGGACCTGCCAGGCATCTACTCGCTCTCCCCCTACTCGGCCGAGGAGAAGGTGTCGCGGCAGTTCCTGGTGGAAGAGGGTCCGGACGCGATCCTCAACATCGTGGACGGCACCAACATCGAGCGCAACCTCTACCTCTCGACGCAGCTCGCGGAGCTGGGGCTTCCGATGGTGATGGCCGTCAACATGATGGACGTCGTGAGGAAGAACGGCGACAAGATCGACTTCGAGAAGATCTCCAGGGCGCTGCGCTGCGAGGTCGTCGGCATCTCGGCACTGAGGAACGAAGGCGGGCAGAAGGCCGCCGAGAAGGCGGTGGAGATGGCAAAGAGGGCTGTGGTCGACAAGGGCCCCGGCAAGCTCCCCGACGTTCCGCACGTGTTCACGGGCTCGGTCGAGCACGCCATCGCCCACATCGAGGAGTCGATCCAGGGCAAGGTGCCGCTCCGCTCGATCCGCTGGTACGCGATCAAGGTCTTCGAGCGCGACCGCGAAATCATCAACCGCCTGGGGCTCGGCGTCGGCGAGATGAAGCACATCGAGGAGCACATCCGCGACTGCGAGAAGGAGCTCGGCGATGACGCGGAGTCGATCATCACCAACCAGCGCTACGACTTCATCAAGCGCCTCATGGACAATTCGCTCGCGCTGAACGAGAAGCGCAAGGGCAAGGCGACGCTCTCCGACCGGATCGACAAGGTCGTCACCCACCGCATCTGGGCAATTCCGATCTTCCTTCTCTCGCTCTGCGCCATGTGGTGGCTCGCCGTGGCCGAGAACGGCCCCGGGACGCTGCTCACCGACTGGGCGAACGACGGCTTCCTCGCCGACGGCTGGCACCTCCCCTTCACCACGCACGAGTGCCGCGAGGAAGGCAGGTACAAGGGCATGGAGTTCGACGACGCGCAGGAGGAGTTCGCCAAGGCAGAGGCGACGGTCGCCGCCTGGGAGGCGGGCGAGAAGAAGGCGTCCATCGAGGACGAGGAGACCGGCGAGGCGTCCGATGAATGGGACGTCGACGAGGCGGCCTACAATGCCGCGAAAGACGCCGAGGAGCCGGATCCGTCGCAGTTCGGCATGTGGGTGCCCGGCATCGGAGCGCTCATCACCGGCGCGCTGGAACGCTCCGGCGTCGGCGACACGGTGAAGAGCCTCGTCGTGGACGGCGCATGGGGCGGCGTCGCGACGGTACTCGGGTTTGTGCCGGTCATCTTCATCGTGTTCCTCTTCCTCGCGTTCCTCGAGGACTGCGGCTACATGGCGCGGGTTGCGTTCATCATGGACCGCATCTTCCGCATGTTCGGGCTCTCCGGCAAGTCGTTCATCCCGATCCTCATCGGCAAGGGCTGCGGCGTCCCCGCAGTCATGGCCACGCGCACGATCGAGAACGAGCGCGCGCGCAGGCTGACGATAATCCTCGCCACGTTCATCCCCTGCGGAGCGAAGACGGTGATCATCGCCATGTTCGCGGCGCTGTTCTTCCACGAGCAGTGGTATGTTGCCGCGCTCATGGACGTAGTCGGCATCGCGATCATCATCCTCGGCGGCGTCGCGCTGAAGAAGACGCGGCTGTTCAAGGACGAGGCCGCGTCGTTCGTGCTGGAGCTCCCGGCCTATCATCAGCCGACGGTCTCGGGCGTCTGGCACCACACCTGGAACCGGCTCAAGGGCTACATCCTCAAGGCAGGGCTCATCATCTTCCCCGCGTGCGTTTTCCTGTGGTTCGTGATGCACTTCGACTGGTCGCTCAACCTGCTGGCGGACGAGGAGATCGAAAAATCCATCCTCCACGACCTCGGCAGCTGGATAGCGTGGTTCTTCGAGCCGCTCGGCTTCGGCTCGTGGCAGGGCGCCGCGGCAGCCGTCTCCGCAGAAATCGCCAAGGAGCAGGCGACCGCGACCCTGGGGCTCGTCGCGGCGAACATGGACGGCGCGACCACCGGCTCGCACATCCAGGCGCTGTTCGGCACGGTGAGCGACTTCCCGAAGCTCGCAGCGCTCTCCTTCATGGTGTTCAATCTCTTCGTGCCGCCGTGCATGGTGGCGATCGCGGTGATATTCCGCGAGATGGGATCCCGAAAGTGGGGCTGGTTCGCGGTCGGCTTCCAGCTCTTCGTCGGGTATGCCCTGGCGCTCAGCGTCTACCGCATAGGCGTGCTCATCGCCGGCGGCGGCTTCGGAATCTGGACCGCGCTCGCGGTCGCCGTCGACCTCTTCTGCCTCTGGATGATCGTCCGCCCAGTGCGGAAGGAGGCGGCGAAATGAACACCGTGTCCGTCATTGTCCTCGTCGCGGTCGTCGCGCTTGCCGCGCTCGCCGTATGGCGCTGCTTAAAAAAAGGCGCGCCGTGCGAGTGCGGCGGCACGCGCAAGTCGTGCGGCTGCGGCTGCTGCGGCTGCGCCGAGGATTCGTCCAAGAAATAAACTTCTCCAAACAACCAACACTAAAACCCCCGCCAGCCAGTAGCCAGTGCAACACTCGTTGCGTAGCCCTGTGCCGACGATGCTTTCTTGCTTGATGTTGGTAGTATAGCAGTTTCGGATTGGGTTTGTAAAGCGGGCTTCAGCGGGAGATTCCGCTTTGGGGCTGT
>SFPL01000021.1 GCA_004551905.1 Lentisphaeraceae bacterium | reverse complement strand
CCGCGAGATGAAGGCAACGGTGAACCCATTCTGAGATGTATCCCTAAATTATTATGAGGGCGATATGCGCCAACCCCGCGTCGCCACTGGGTGAAAACGACTTTTTCAGAAATCAAACTGGCAAACTCGGGTTATAGCATATTATTCGCAACTGCGCCATATCCCTCGGTCATGTTTTCCCCCAGCAGCGCCAGTTTCGGGTCGGCTGCCTCCATTCCCTGGATCCACCCGTTCACGAACCCGAAGTCGGCCGCCGCTTCCGTCACAGAGTCGTACTCCTCCTTCGTCACCGTGCGGTCGAGCGGCGGCAGCGACGCCGCCTGGTAGGCCGGCGTGTATTGGCTCATCACCGACACCGGCACCTCGCTAGAAAGCTCGGAGGCGATCCAGGCGAGGGACTCCACCGCCTCGTCGGCAAGCCCGGGCAGCACCAGGACGCGGACAATGAGCCGGGAGTGGGCAAACGCCCACTTGAGCGCCGAGCGCGCGGCCGCCACATATCCCGGCGCGGCACTGTACCGCTGCGCCGTCGCGTCATTCGCGTACCGCAAGTCGAAAAGCGCCCAGTCGCAGAGGTCGGAGTACTCCTCGAGCGTCTCCACGCGCTCGTAGCCGGACGAGTTCCAGACGACTGGCAGCGACACCCCTTCCCGCCGCAGGGACGCGATTGCCTCGCGGACGAACGGCAGGTACGGGGTCGGCGAGACGAGGTTCCAGTTCTCCACCCGGTCCTTGACCGCCATGTCGCGCAGAAGCCCCGCCAGCCCCTCGACGGAAATGTCCCGCCCCTCGCCTCCCCAGCTCCAGGGCGAGTTCTGGCAGTAGACGCACTTCATCGTGCAGCGCGAGAAGAACACGCACCCCGAGCCGCGCTTGCCGGTGATCGGCGGCTCCTCGCCGAAGTGCGGCCCCCAGCGGAAGACGCGCGGCGAGAGGCCGGCGCCGCAGAAGCCGGGACGCCTCCCGCAGCGGCGCGGACAGAGCTCGCAGGCCTCGAGGCTCATCGGCAGACTTTCGCCGCCAGCGGACGAATCGCCTCGGGAAGCAGACCCGCCGCGGCAAAAGCCTTCGGCGAGCGCCACTCGAACGAAATCCAGTCCTCGCAGGACGCAACTTTTGCCGGCTCCTCGCCTTTCGCCGCCTTCATCGCATAGACGAGGTTGACCTCGGCATGGCGCTTGCCGTGCTGGAGGAACGAGCTCTCGACGACGCCGAGCAACTTGCCGACCTCGACCTCAAGCCCGGTCTCCTCGCGCATCTCACGCGCCAAGGCCTGGGCGGCAGTCTCGCCGAAGTCGACGTGTCCGCCGGGAAGATAGCTCGTCTTCGCGCCCTTGGCACGGCAGAGAAGCACCTTGCCAGCCCGCGCCAGCACTCCGCGCGCAATCACCTCGATCGCCCCGCGCGAGCCGCGCAGAATCGCCTCGTAGACGGCACAGGCGGTGTCGCGGTCGGCCGGCGGTACCGCCTTCGCGGCCTTGGCCACGATCTCCGCCTCGCGCTTCGGGTCGACGGAGACAAGTCCCGCGGACGACTTGAACGCACGCATCTCGGCGGCAAGCGCGAAGCGGCGGTTGAGCGCGGCGAGAATCGCGTCGTCGGCGCGGTCGATCCGCTTCCTGAGCGCGGCGCGGCGACGGACGGCAACTGGGTCCTCGGCGGCGGCGGCAAGTCCCTGCTGGCGCAGGATGGCGTCGATCTCGGGATCGCGGCCACGGAAGGCGCGGAACACATCGAGCGCGGACTTCGACCCGCCGAGAGCGAGGATAGTGTCGCGGTAGCGCGCGCCGACGCGGCGAACCGCCGCGTCGCTGGCAAGCCCCGCCTCCTCGAACGCGCCGTAGCAGTCGGCGCTCATAACCTCCGCCCACTTGTAGCCGTAGTACCCGGCCGCGTAGCCGCCGGCGAAGATGTGGGTGAAGGCGCAGAGGAAGTGGTCGCCGGATGCGAAGGGAACGCCGAAACGGACGAAGGCGGCGGTCTTGACCTGATCCGGGGACGGCGACGCGGCCGTGCGCCGGGTGTGCAGCTTGAGGTCGGTCGCGGCGAAGGCGAGCTGGCGGCGGCACGCCGCGGCGGCGCGGAAGTTCTTCGCCGCCACGACCTTGGCCTTTAGCGCCGGGTCGATGCGGATGCCGGTACGCTCGTCGAGGCACCAGTTCTCCATGAACTGGCTCGCAACCTCCACCGCGTCCCACTCGACGAGGCTGATGCCGGCGGCGTCGCGCTCGTCGACGCGGGTGAGCATGCACTGGAGCGCGTGGCCGAACTCGTGGAAGATGGTCTCCACCTCGCGCATCGGCAGGAAGGAGCGCCCTTTCCGGTCCGGCTTCGGAAAATTCGTGCAGACGACTGCAAGCGGCGTCTCGAGGCGGCGGCCGCGGCGGCTGCGGTTGCGGAACTCGTTCATCCACGCCCCGCCCTGCTTGAGCCCGCTGCGCACCCATGGGTCGAGGTAGAAGTGGGCGATGGCCCGGCCTGCACAACGCACCTCGAAGAAGCGGACGTCGCGATGCCACACGGACGGCTTGGCCGCGCCCTTCAGTTCCGCCACCTCGACGCCGAAGAGGAACTTTGCAATCCGGAAGAGCCCCGAGAGCACCGCGCCGAACTCGAAGTTGCGCTTGAGCTCCGCCTCGGAATAGGCATACTTCGCCTCGCGGAGCCGCTCCGCGGCGAAGGCGCGGTCCCAGGGACGCAGCCCGCCGGCAAGACGGAGGCGTTCGCGCGCGAAATAATTTAGCTCCTCCTCCTCCTTCGCCGCCGGCGCGACAGTGGCTCGGTCGAGGTCGTCGATCATCTTCTCGACCGCGGCGACGGACGGCGCGCACTTCTCGGAGAGCGAAAACTCCGCATAGCTCGCGTAGCCGAGGAGCGCTGCCATCTCGGCGCGGAGGCGCAGGATCTCGTCGATTCGCGCGGCGTTCTCCGGCGCGCGCGAGGAGCGGGCGAGGTAGAGGCGGCGGCGCACCTCGCGGTCGGGGCATTCGCGCATCGTCTCGGGATAGTGCGCGTCGTCGATGGTATACGTCTTGCCGCCCTTCTTCAGACTGAACGCCTTGGTGGCGTCGATGACCGAGTTGGCGAACTTGGTGCCCAGCTCGGCGAGGCGCGCGGCGACGGCGTTGAAGCGCTCCTTCTGCCGTCCCTCGAGCCCGACGCCGCAGTGCTCGGCGCCCTCGATGGACTTCTCGAGGATCCGCCGCCGCGTAGCTGACTTTGGATTCTTGCCCAGGTTCTTCAGCACGCGCTTCGCGAGATCGTAGAGCCGCCGCGACTGGCCGACGCGCAGTGAAAAGGCGACGAGCCGCGGCTGGAAGTCCTCCACAACCTTGCGCCAGGCGGCGGAGTTCATCACCGAGGACAGGTGGCGCACCATGCCCCAGAGATCCCAGAGCGGACGCGTCGCGTCGTCGAGCCGCCAGACGAGGTCCTCGAACCCCTTCGGCTCGGACGCCTCGAGCGCGGCGACCTTTGCCTCGGCCGCTTCCAAGAGCCGCGGCAGTTCGCCGACGGCGTACTTCGGGGTCAGCGCAGCCCAGCCGGGGAAAGCGCCATTGTGGTCTTTAGGTTTCATAGCAGGATCACAGCAGACCGCCGGTGGCCATGCCCAGGAGCACGCTTACGGCGTACACCGCCGCGAGGATCGCCAGGTTCTCCCGGAGGTTGCGGTTGGTGCGGAAGAGGACGAGCAGCCCCACCCCGGAGCCGGCGAAGGACGACGCCATCAGCGCGCCGGGGCTCATCGCTCCGGCGATGTAGAGTTTGGCGGAGGCGACCGACACCGCGCAATTGGGCACCATCCCGAGCGCGGCGGCTGCGAGCTCGCCGAGGAACGGGCTGGTCAGGCGCAGGGTCTGGAGCGAATCCTCGCCGAAGTAGTGGAGGCAGAGCTCGATCGCCCCGGAGATGACAACGATGAAGAGGAATATCTCGGCAGTGTGGATGAGCGCGGGGACGAGGACGCCGCTGTGCTCGCGGCAGCCGCAGCGGCTGTGCTCGCAGAGCTCGTGCACCGACACCTCGCGGCGGACGTGGCGCATCGCTGCGAGGACGCCGTTGACCACGAACCCGACCCCGAGCGCGGCCGCCGCCTTGATGCCGACGATCTTCGCAAGCAGGACCACCGGCACCCTTTCGGAAAGCAGCACCGGAATGAGCTCGTCGGAGGTGGAGAGGAAGACAGCAAGCAGCGTCCCCACGCTCACGACGCCGCCGGCATAGAGGCTCGCGGCCGCCGCGGAGACGCCGCACTGCGGAATTGCCCCGGCGAGCGCGCCGACCGCCGGACCTATGGAACTGGCGCGCTCGAGGGCTTTCCCGAGCGCGCCACCTGCCCTGGCCTCCAGCGTCTCCAGCGCGAGGTAGGTCGCGAAGAGAAACGGCAGGAGAAGCAGGGTCTCCTTGACGAATTCGATCACGCAGCGGAGATCGCTTCGGCAGGGCACTGCGCCGCGCACGCGCCGCAGTCAACGCACTTGGCGGGGTCGATCGTGTAGGGGGTACCCTCGTTGATCGCCTCGGCCGGGCAAGCATCCTTGCAGCTGCCGCAGCTGACGCACTTGTCGGCGGAAATCTGATGAGCCATTGTTTTCTCTCCTTGGTGTGGTTAGTGTTGTTTTCGGGAGCATCCCCCGTTAGGTGCGGTATTATACCACCGAAAGCCGTTATTAGACAAGTGTAAGTTGAAACTGGAAGATCGGGGGACAGACCCCTTATCTCCTGATCTGGAATGGAAGCGCGCCGCGGTCAGAGCGCCTTCGAGATGCGGTCGATGGCCTCGAGCACGTTCTCGCGCGAGTTGAAGGCGGAGATGCGGATGAATCCCTCGCCGGCACGGCCGAAGCCGGCGCCCGGGGTGGTCACCACGTTAGCCTTGGCGAGCAGGTGGTCGAAGAACTTCCAGCTGTCGCCCTTCACGTCCACCCAGACATACGGCGAGTCGACGCCGCCGGCGACGTCGTAGCCGACCTTGGCAAGCGCCGCGGAGACGAGACGCGCGTTCTCGAGGTAGAAGTCGATCTGCGCCTTCGTCTGGACGAGTCCTTCGGGCGAGTAGACCGCCTCGGCGCCGCGCTGGGTGATGTAACTCGCGCCGTTGAACTTCGTGGTCTGGCGGCGCGTCCACATCGGCTTGAGCGGCACCGCCGCGCCGTCCGCAGCGTAGGCGACGAGCTCGGACGGGACAACGGTGTAGCCGCATCTGACGCCGGTGAAGCCGGCCGTCTTGGAGAACGAGCGCATCTCCACCGCGCAGGTGCGGGCGCCCTTGCACTCGAAGATGGAGTGCGGAACTCCCGCCGTGCGGATGAACGCCTCGTAGGCGGCGTCAAAGAGGATGAGCCTACGTCCGGCGTTGGCCCAGTCGACCCATGCCTGAAGCTGCTCCAGGCTCGCGGTGGCGCCGGTCGGGTTGTTGGGGTAGCAGAGGTAGACGACGTCCGCGTCGCAGCCGTCGGGCGAAGGAACAAAGGAATTGGCCTTGGTGCAGGGGAGGAGCTGGATGTTGTGGCGGCCAGCCATCACGTTGGTGTCGACGTAGACCGGGTAGACCGGGTCGCCGACCGCGACCTTGGCGTCGGCGGCGAGCAGCTCCTGGAAGTTGCCGCAGTCGCACTTCGCGCCGTCGGAGACGAAGATCTCGTCCGCCTTGACGTCGACGCCGCGGGCGTGGAAGTCGACCTCGGCGATCCTGTCGCGCAGGAAAGCGTAGCCCTGCTCGGGGCCGTAGCCGTGGAAGGTGCCGCGCGCGGCCTCGTCGTCCACCGCCCGGTGCATCGCCGCGATCACCGCCGGGGCGAGCGGCTCGGTGACGTCGCCGATGCCGAGGCGGATCACCTTCGCGTCCGGATGCGCCTTCTGGTGCGCGGCGACGCGCGCGGCGATCTCCGCGAAGAGATAGGTTGGCTTGATGCGGGAGTAGTTCTCGTTGACGCGGATCATTTCCTTCTCTCCTTTGACGAATGTTCGTGTGAAGAATGCTCGTGTTGCTCGTCCTCGCCGTCGCCGATGCGCAGCCCCAGGTGGCGCGAACTGCGCGGGAGGAACCCCGGCACCGCGGCGAGCGAGACGAAGAGAAGCGAGAGGACGGCCGGGGAGCGCAGCGGGCAGTCGCCGAAGGCGTGCACCCCAACCGCCACCGCGCCGGCGAGGATCGAGAACGCCGGCGCCGGCAGCACGAAGAGGAACACCGGCTTCGCCGGCAGCTTCGAGGTCTTGGCGAAGCGCACGAGCTGGTAGAGGTAGCGCCAGGACTTCCAGATCGGGATCAGCAACATCAGGACGGCGCCGAGGAGGAGCGCCAGCCCCACGCACCCGTGCTCGGCGAGCGCCTGGGCATAGTCGTTGTGGACGTTCGCGCTGCCGCTGTGCCAGTCGGGGTGCTCGATGAAGCGCTTGCGCGCCGCGGACGACATCTTGGCGACGCAGAAGTGGCGGAAGCCCCAGCCGCCGCAGCCGAAGGTCGGGTGGTCGCGCCAGACCGCCATCGCCGCCGGGACGTTGAAGTCACGCTTGCCGGTGACGCGGTCGAGCACGGTGCGCGTGTCGGTGGTATCGAACTCGCGCTGCACCTTGTCGGGGATGGAGACGACGGCGAAGAACGCCACCACGCCGCCAACCACCAGCGCGATGAGGCCGCGTTTCACCCGCGTCGGGCGTGGCAGCTTGCGGGTAAAGGAGATGAAAGCGTGGGCGAAGAACACGATCGCGAGCGTCGTAGACAGCAGGATCGCGGCGCGCGACATGGTGTTGATCGCCGCGAAGAAGCAGACCGCCGCCGGGATGAGGTAGTGGTGGCGGCGCCAGAAGGCGCGGTGGCGTGAGACCGACTCGGTGCCGACCTCGAGGTCCGCCGCGACGCGCTCGCGTTCGGCGTCTTCGCACCCGCGCCGCCACATCGCCGCCGCAAGCGCGAACATCAGCGTGAAGTAGCAGCCGGCCATGTTCGGGTAGCCCCAGGTCGCGAAGTAGCCGCCGGGGGCATGGTTGGGCACGTAGTCCCACAGCGGGCCGGGCGCGCCGGACGCCGCCTGCACGAACCCGAGGAGGGCGACCGCAAACCCGTTCCACACCAGCAGCTTCACCAGGAGCCGCTTGCCGCAGCCGCGCAGGCTGTGGCGCACCGCCAGCGCTGACATGAGAGCCAGGGCGATCCAGAGGAACACGCTCAGGTGCTCGCGGCGGTTCACGCAGAACGGCAGGAACGAGACGCGCGGCGACGGGTCGATGCCCTGGGCGATGAGCGCCGCGTCGCAGTCCGGGCAGAGGCCGTTGTTGGCAAGCGGGATCAGCAGCAGGAAGAGCGTGAGCGCCACGATCCAGGCGAAGGGATCGTGCTTCATCGCGTCCCACACCCGGTCGCGCGCGTCGTAGATCGACTCCTTGTCGTGCCGCTGCGGCAGGAAGAAGACGATTTCGGCGAGTATCAGGAGAAGCCACGGCGCGACGGCGACGATCAGCGGACCCCGCGTGCCGCCGAACAGCCATGCGAGCGAGGAGACCACGAAGGCGATGAGGATCACCTGGATGTTATTGTAGAGATAGCGCATGTTCAACCACCTTTGCCGCTGCTTCTTCCTGGGAGACGCGGCAGACCGGACGGCCGCGCACGTAAAGCACGAAATCCCCGTCGCCGCCGCAGAGCGCGACGTCCGCCCCGGCGGCCTCGCCGGGACCGTTCACCGCGCAGCCCATCACGGCCACCTTTGGGAACGGCGCGGGACGGCGCTCGGGGTCGCGGGAAAGTATCTCGAGCGCGTCCTCCACCTGGGTCGCGACACGCACCAGGTCCACCCGCGTGCGCCCGCAGGTCGGGCAGCTCGTCACCGCCGGGCCGGGCTCGCGCAGCCCCAGCGCGCGCAGGATCTCGAGCCCGACGCGCACCTCCTTCTCCGGCTTCGCGGTGAGCGAGACGCGGATGGTGTCGCCGATCCCCTCCGAGAGCAGGATTCCGAGCGCGACTGAGTTGCGCACCGCGCCGGGGACGAGCGTCCCGGCCTCGGTGACCCCGAGGTGGAGCGGACAGTCGGTGCGCTCCGCGAGGATGCGGTAGACGGCCAGGGTGTCTGCAACGTTCGACGCCTTCGCGCTCAGCACCACGTCGCGGAAGCCCTCGTCCTCCAACAACTTCAGGTGGCGCAGCGCCGACTCGGCGAGGCGCTCGGGGAGCGGGCGCGGGTCGTCCCTAAGGTCCTTTTCGAGCGAGCCCGCGTTCACGCCGATGCGGATCGGCGCGCCCGCCGCCTTCGCCGCGCGCGCAACTGCCTGCACGCGCTCGCAGGAGCCGATGTTGCCGGGGTTGAGCCTCAGCGCATCCGCCCCAGCCTCGAGCGCCGCAAGCGCGCAGAGGTAGTCGAAGTGGATGTCGGCGACGAGCGGCATTGCGACCGACTTCTTCACCTCGGCAAGCGTCTTCGCCGCCTCGAGGTCGGGCACGGTGAGCCGGAAGATGTCGCAGCCGCGCTCGGCGCAGGCGTTCGCCTGCTCGACGATCGCCTTCGCGTCGTGCGGGTCGACGTTCGCCATCGACTGCACGCTCACCGGCGCCCCGCCGCCGACGGATACGGAACCGACCTTAGTCTCGCGCGCTGTCCGCCGCATTCGTCGACGCCTCCTGCATGTCCTCAACCACCTCCGCCATCTTTGCCTTCCTGGTGTGGATGCGCCAGCTGCGCATGGAGTCCTTCACCACCAAAAGCCCCATCAGCGCGATGAGCAGGTACATGAAGAACATCGACACCATCCTTACCACCGGCTCCGGCACGCGACGGCGGAAGACGAGAGCAATCAGGGAGAAGAGGATGAGCCCGCCGTCCAGCACCGGTATCGGCAGCAGGTTGAGGACGGCGAGGTTGACGTTGAGGAAGCGGAGGAAGCCCACGCCGTCCCAGGTGCTGTGGCGGAGCGAGCGGTAGATGCCCTCGGCGATCATCACCGGGCCGCCCAGCGCGCCGGCAGTCGCCTTCGCCTCCTTCGGCGTCGTCAGGCCCTTGAGCACGCGGAAGATCGCCCCGGCGTCCCAGGCGAGCTGGCGGACCGGGTTCCGCGACGGCATCCACGCCGTCGCGCCGCAGGAGTTGGTGTTGACCGCGCCGATGAACAGCGCGCCCGTCACCTGGTCGCGCTCAGGCGTCGTCGGTAGCGCCACCATCGCCTCTCCGCGCTCCACCATGAACACCGCCTCCTTGCCGCCGGTGATCTGCACCTCGGTCTGCAGGTCGGTCCAGGTGTTCACCTCGCGCCCGTTCACCGAGACCACGCGGTCGCCGGGCATGAAGCCCGCCTTCGCCGCCGGCGTCCCGTCGGGGACAATGTCCACCACCGGCTCGGTCGTCCCGAACTTCGCGCCCGGTGCGAGCGAAAGCACCACCGCCAGCACCACCGCCAGCACCACGTTCATCGCCGGACCCGCCACCGCGACAGCGATCTCCTTCCACGGCGGAATCGGCGCCGACTTGGCCGCCGCGCCGCCGGACTCCCCCTCCAGCGCCTTGGTGCCCTCGGGGTCGACGTCCGGTATCGACACGTACCCGCCGAGCGGCAGGCAGCTCAGCCGGTACTCGACGCCGCGGATGCGCTTCTTCCAGATCGCCTTGCCGAAGCCAATCGAGAACGCCTCGACCCTGAGGCCGAGCGACAGCGCCACGACGAAGTGGCCAAATTCGTGGACGAGTATCGCCAGCGCGAACAAGAGCACGCAGACAACGATGTAGAAGACGGTTGCGATAATTCCCATTTCAGGCTCTCATTTGGTTGTAGCTGTCGTACTGGCGGAGGAGAAGGCCCGCTCGGCCGCGCCTACTGCTGCGCGGACGGCCTCCTCGGAGTCGCACGCGCCCGGCGGCACCGCCCCGAGCGCGCGCTCGACGAGGCGGGGAATGTCCATGAAGCCGATGCGCCCGGCGAGGAACGCCGCGACCGCGAGCTCGTCCGCCGCAGCCATCGTCGCCGGCGCGAGGCCGCCAGCGGCGATCGCCGCGCGGGCGAGGGCGAGGCACGGGAAGCGCCGCTCGTCGGGCGCGCGGAAGGTAAGCGCGCCGAGCGAGGCGAGGTCGAGCCTGGCGCGCTCGGACTTGAGCCGCCGCGGCCACGAAAGCGCGTACTGGATCGCGACACGCATGTCGGGAGGCGAAAGCTGCGCGAGCGTCGCGCCGTCCGCCATCGTGACGAGAGAGTGGACGACCGACTCGGGATGCACCACGACGTCGATGCGGCCGGCCGGGACGCCGAAGAACCAGCTCGCCTCGACGATCTCGAAGCCCTTGTTCATCATCGTCGCCGAGTCGACCGTCACCTTCGGGCCCATCCGCCAGCGCGGATGGCGGAGCGCCTGCTCCACCGTCACCGCCGAGAGGTCGGCGGGTTCGTCGAGAAACGGGCCGCCCGAGGCGGTGAGCGTGATGCGGTCGACTTCGTCCGCTTCGCAGCCCTGGATGCACTGGAAGACGGCGGAGTGCTCGGAGTCGACCGGCAGGATCCTCACGCCGCGCGCCTCGGCGCGGCGACGGACCAGCTCGCCCGCCATCACCAGCACCTCCTTGGTAGCAAGCGCGACGTCCATCCCCTTCTCGATCGCCGCGAGCGTCGGCTTAAGTCCGGAGAGCCCGACGGTGGCGACGAGGCAGACGTCGGCGTCGTTCTCCTCGACCGCCCGGAGCGCCGCGTCCTCGCCAATATATGCCTTGACGCCGAGGCGCTTCGCGGCCGCCTCGCACTCCTCGCGGCGGCGCAGAGCCGACACCGCGGCGACCTGGAATTCGCCGGGATGCGACAAGACAACGTCAACCGCGTTGCCGCCGATTGAGCCGGTCACTCCGAGGATTATAACACGCTTCGACATCTGAATGCGTATTATACCATTTTTCGCGGTCCATTGTCTGCGGCTTGCCTGTTTTCCACCCTTCGCGATTCGTTATAACCTGAAATCCGCCGCGCTGTGACTATGCCGCCCCAAGTTCGGCGCGGAACGTGCGGCGATCGCCGTCTCCAGATCGTTCTCCAGCATCTGTGCTTAGTCTTCCTTCGTCACAGTTTACTCCGTTTCAAATTGACATCAATTCTGTTCGTCCGCATACTCGATACGCCTGCCATTCTCTCGTGCGCATCCATCTTTGAAGAGGCCATCAATCACGGCACCAACATCTTCTTCGGACAACATCTTTAAGAACATTGAATCATCCTTTCGCACTTGATACGCGCACAAACGTATCGCCAGCACCGAGAATGAGGTGATCGCGTAGCGGTAGACCTAATAAATTTCCCAGCGACACCAACTGGGCAATCAGTTCACGATCCTGCGGACTGGCGACAAGACTGCCACTTGGGTGATTGTGCGCAACGATGATTGACGCTGCACCAACTTTCAATGCTTCGGAAAAAACATCGGACGGACGAACTGCGGCTGTATGCGATTCGCCAAATGATATTAAAATCGGCTCTGCAAGAGTTCGACATTCAAGATCAAGTGGCAAGACAAAAAATCCTTCACACGAGCCAACGACAGGAATGGCATCATTAAAAATGCGTACCGCATCATCTGCAGTGGCGATTTTCGTCCCAACACTATCGGCCAGCCGATCCGTCCTGGTAACTTGCTCGGCAAGCTCTGTCGACATCTGCCCCGCCAGCCAGTAGCCAGTGCAACACTCGTTGCGTAGCCCTGTGCCGACGATGCTTTCTTGCTTGATGTTGGTAGTATAGCAGTTTCGGATTGGGTTTGTAAAGCGGGCTTCAGCGGGAGATTCCGCTTTGGGGCTGT
>SFPL01000020.1 GCA_004551905.1 Lentisphaeraceae bacterium | reverse complement strand
GCAAAAGTCAAGGGGGAATCTGCAAAAAAGTCAAAATATGCAGGACGGGCCGGGATGGCGCGACGCCATCCCGGCCCTGTGGACAAAGGTCGCCTCCTACGGCCTACCTGTGCGAAGAATTAGGGATTTGTAATCCGTGGCTGGGGGATCAGCGCACCTTGAGCAGCACCAGCAGCAGCACCGGCATTACCACCAGCTGCAGCAGCACGAAGCGCATCAGCACCTGGGCGTTCGACCACTTGAGGTTCTTCTTGCAGTGGTCGTGCAGCGGGAAGCGGATACGGCGGATGAGGCTACCCTCGCCGATGTCGAAGCCGACGCGCTTGGCGACCCTGAGCAGGACGAGCTTCCCGAGCCCGCCGCCGCCGTTCACCAGCACGATCGGGGAGAGCGCAAGGACTATGAGCGGATCGCCGGTCATCAGCGACGCGGTGGCGACGAGGATGCCCAGGAAACGGCTCCCCGCGTCGCCCATCAGCACCTTCGACGGCTCCGCGTTGTACCAGAGGTAGCCCGCGAACGCGCCAGCGACCGTCATCACCACGATTGCCCAGCGCGCCGCCTCGGCGTAGACCGGGATGAGGAAGTAGTGCGCGACCGGCCGGTAGCCGACCACCACATAGAGGACGAACGCCAGCATCGCGAGCGCGATCACCGTGAGCGTCCCCGCAAGGCCGTCCACCCCGTCAGAGCAGTTCGTCGCGTTCATCGTGAACCAGAGGATCGCCGCCGCCGCCGGCACATAGAGGTACCACGGCACGAGCCAGATGCCCTTCACGAATGGTAGCCAGGTGATCATCGCAGACGACGAGCCCGCCACAGGCTCGGCGTGGCCGAGGAACACGAAAACCGCGATCGCAACCGACACCACCGCGTCCAGCAGCCCCTTCTTCAGCTCGCCCCACGGAACCGCCGCTCGGTCGTCGAGATAGCCGAAGAGCATCGCCGCGTAGAGCGAGAGCATCACCGCCATGTCCCAGAGCTTGAGCGGCGCGAAGAGGACGATCGCCGGAAGCGCGATGAGCGTGACCCAGAAGCCAGCCCCGGTCGGCTTGCCCGCGCTGCGCATGCCGCCAATGTCGCCGAGAATCGCCTTGCCGCGGTCGCGCGGCAGCCGGTCCCAGAGCCGCGGCAGCGCGAAGTAGACCGCGAGCGCGGCGGCGAAGGTGCCGCCCGCGAGGAGGAAGACGTGGGACTGCAGAAGCCGGAACGGCCCCCAGTACCCCTTGAGAACTTCGGCGATGTAATAGAGCATAAGGCGTATTATACCACAACCTCGAGGAGACCGGTGGTCCATTCGCCGATCGTCTTGCGCGAAACCTCGCGGAACGAGCGCGCCTCGTAGGCGGCCAGGACCTCGGGATAGAGCTCATTGAGGATGCCGGAGACAACCAGATGGCGCTTCACGCAGGGGACGATTTCGCCGGCGAAGCGGATGAGGAGCGGGCCGAGGATGTTGGCGACCACGAGGTCCGCCGACTCGAGCGGACCCTGGCCGCGTCCGCCGAGCGCATGGCGGAAGAACTCCGCCTCCACGCCGTTCTTTGCCGCGTTCTCGCGCGAGGCGGCAACGGCGTCGGGGTCGACGTCGAACCCGCGCACCGGCGCGTAGCCGAGCTTCGCCGCGGCGATGGAGAGGATGCCCGAGCCGCAGCCCATGTCGAGGAAAGAGGTTCGTGGTTCGCGATTCGTGGCGGGCGCGAGCTCGTCGATGTACTGCAGGCATGCCTTGGTGGTCTCGTGCCGACCGGTACCGAAGGCAAGCCCGGGGTCGAACTTTATGACGGCAAGCCGCTCCCACTCCGGCTGAACCAGAATGTGCGGGCTCACGAGCTCGGTCTTGAAGTGGCGGCGGTAGGAGAAACGCCAGTCCTCCTCGGCCACCTCTTCACTCTTGATCTCCGCCTCGCACCCGACGATCTCAAGCGCACGCGCGAGCGCAGGCCGCGGATCGCCCTCCTCGAAGTAGATGCGCATCTCCGCGAGCGGCGACTCGACGTCCCGGTACGAGGTCAAAACGAAGTCCCCTCCGTCGAATACCTCGAAGAGGGGATTTACGCAGCGCTCGGGGACCGAGCAGTAGACCTTGGTCATCGCCGGCGGCCGGGAGAACCCGTAGGCGCTCAGGCCTTCTTGGCCTTGGCGACGAGCTTCTTGACCAGCGTAGGACGCTGCACGAGGACGCGGACTTCCTCCGCACCCATGTGGCCGACGGTCTCGGCGTCCATGCCGAACTTGACCAGCCTAGCGCGCTGGGCCTTGGAACGGCGGGCCTTGCCGGCCGGCGTCTTGCACGGACGGACATGCGATTCTTTGCGTAGTGTGCGACCAGTACCCATTTTCTACCTCTCGTTTCTTCCTTTTGGGGTGAAATTAGTGGCGCGTATTATACCTAATCTGGCGGATAAACGCAAGTGCGAATAGCAGGCATCCGGCGAAGGAGCAGAACGAGGTGGACGCCGCCAGTCCCACGTGGCGCCACTCCTGCGGCAGGCAGACGACCGCGGCGATGTTGAGCGCGGCGTTGAGGACAATCGTCGCGAGCGTCACGTTAAGCGGCGTCTTCATGTCCTTCTGCGCCTGAAAGAACGGGATCATGCACTTCTGGATGGCGAAGAACGAAAGCCCCAGCCCGTAGACCGAAAGCGCCCGGGCGACACGCACCGTGGCCGTCGCGTCGAACGCGTGCCCTTCGTAGATGAGCTCGACAATCCACGGCGCGCAGAAAAAGGTGACGACCGAGGCCGGCACCATCACTGCGAGCATCTGGAGGACCGAGACGCCGAGCGTGCGCCGCGCGCCGGCGTGGTCTTCGCGCGCGAAGTAGCCGGAGAATGTCGGCAGGAGCACCGTGCCGAACGCCACCCCGACAACCCCGAGCGGCAGGTCCATAAGCCGCTCCGCGTAGCCGATCACCCCGGCCGCCCACGGCGCCGCGCACTGCGCCAGCACCTGGTCGAGCATATAGTTGATCTGGATCGCCCCAGCCCCGACCGCGCCGATGAAGGTGTTTTTCCAGACCAGGCGGAAGCGCGGATCGGAGAAGTCCGGCAGCGCGAAACGGAAGGCGTACCCCCTTTTTGCCATGCAGCGCATGAGAAAGAGCATCTGGGCGACGCCGCCGAGAAGAATCGCCCAGCAGACCACGGCGACGCGGGTGGAGATGGCGAGCCCCGGAAAAAAGCAGAGGAGACCGAGCGCGGCGATCCAGACGAGGTTGAGCATCGCCGGCATGAACGCGCCCTCGGCGAAGCGCCCGAGCGAGTTCAAGACCCCCATCCCGAACGCCGCGCCGCAGATGAAGACCATGTAGGGCAGGAGGATCCGCACCAGCCTGAGCGTCAGCTCCGCGCGCGGAGAATACGCGCCGAAGCCCATCCAGGCGGTCACCGCCAGCACCGCGAGCGCCGTCGCCGCTCCGAGCACGGCGATGACCGTGGTCATCACCATACGCGCAAGCCGCCGCGCCTCCTCCACATCGCCGCGCTCGACCTCGCCCTTGAAGACCGGCACGAACGCCGCGGTAAGCGCGCCTTCCCCGAAGAGCTTGCGCGCCATGTTGGGGATGGCGAACGCGAGCGTGAAGGCGCTCTGCTCCACTCCCGCGCCGATTAGCCGGGACTGGAGCATCTCTCGCACCAGCCCCAAAACACGGCTCACTGCGGTGAAGCCACCGACGGTGAATGTGTTTCTGAGAATTCGCTTCATCGTCCCCCTTCCGAGGGCCGGGAGCGCATTAGAAGTTGAAGGTCACGCCGATGCCGCCCCACACGAAGTCCTTCGTCGCGCCGTAGGCGGCCGGGTCGAGCTCGTCGTCGATGTTGCGACGGAGGTCCGGGTCGATGATCGAGCAGTAGGCGATCTTGGCGAAGAGGCCGAAGTGCTCGGTGATCGGGTAGATGGCGTCGAGCTGGATGCGCAGCGTGGCGATGCCGGAGTTGCAGTTCTGGCAGCTGCCGAAGCCGGTGGGGAAGCACCAGTTGTACTGCTGCTCGCGCCAGATGAAGTTGATGGACGGAGTGAGGGTGAGACCCTCGACGGCGTCGATCTCGGTCGGACGGCGGAGACCGAACTCAAGCAGGTTCGCGCCCTTGGTGTACTCGCGCACCCAGGTGATGTACGGGGTCACGTAGGGGTTGAGGAGCGAGAAGGAGTGGTCCCAGTCCCAGGTGGTGTGGGTGTGGCCATAGCCGTCGTGCGGCGGATACCAGTACCACACGAACCAGGTGCGGTAGTCGAGGCCCCAGGTCTGGTCGTCGTTGAACCAGAAGGTCTTGCCCCAATGGACGTTGAAGTCCCACTCGTTGAAGCCGCCGACGAGGTTCTTGTCGTCCGTGGGCGAGTTGATGAACACGCGGTTGCCGCGTCCGCGGCGCGGGGTGAGGTCGCAGTTCGACCAGACGCCGAGGCCGAGGTAGCCGAGGTTGGCGGGGATGTTGAAGTTCAGCTCGGCGTAGCCCTGGGCAACGGGCTCGGAGTTCACCAGCGAGCCGTAGAGGCAGTAGCCGGAGTAGAGACCGTAGTTGCCGAAGCCCCAGACGATGGGAGCCGACTCGGTCTCAGCCTCGGGAGCGTCCTTGTTTTCCTCGGCGATGGCAACCATCGCAGCCGCGGCGCACGCCGCAACCAGCAGTTTTTTCATGTCAATCCTTTCGGTTTTCGCGTTTTGTGGTGGGTGGTGGAAAACTTCGCAGAGTATTATACCATATTTTTTGTTTCTCTGCTGACTGATGGTTATTGGCTGCTGGCTGCTGACTACTGTCCTCTGTTCAGGCGGCGGCGGAGCATGAGCCAGCCCGGGAGCCGCGCGTCCATGAGCCGCTGGAAGTCCGGACCGTGGTTGGCCACGCGCAGGTGCGTGAGCTCGTGCACCACCACGTACTCCACCAGCTCCCGCGCCTTGCGCGCCAGCCCCAGACTGTAGACGACGTGCCGGCTGCGGATGCGGCAGGATCCCCAGATTGAGCGCAGACGCCGAATCGACCAGCCCACCCCGGCCTCGCCGAGCCGCGCCGTCCAGAGCCCATGCAGCTCAGCGATGAGCCCTTTCAGCTCCAGAGCCTCCATCTCCGTCGCCTCCGGCTCTGGCGGCGGACGGGACGCCATCTCTTCCCGCGTCCGCTCCACCCATCCCCACTTCGAGCGCAGGAAATCCTCCGCATAGGCGAGCGAGCACCCCCACTTCGGCAGCGACAGCGCCACCACGCCGTCCCGTCCGATGCGGATGTTGACGCGCCGCACCCGCTTGCGCTCGACGACCACCCTAACGTCGCCGAGCAGGTTCTCGCCGACGTGGAGGGGGCCAAAAAGCGCGAAGTCGCAGTTCAAGGCTCAGCGGTGCAGGGTGATTGCCGCGCTCTTCAGCCCATCCAGTGACGCGGTCAGCGTCGCCTCGCCGCCCGCCCTGACGCGCACCGCCACCACGGCTTTGCCGAAGTAGAGCCGGTGAGCCTTCACGTAGGCAAAGCTCTCCTTGCCGCGCGGGTCGCCGTTGCCGACCGCGGCAATCTCGCCGCCGGAGCAGGTGAAGGAGACGCGCGCGTGGGCGAGCGGATCGCGCACGCCCCGCTCGTCCACCAAGTCGACCTGGACGAACTGCAGTTCCGCACCCGCCGCGTTGTAGGGGTCATGGGTCAGTCTCACCGCGACCGGCCGCCCGGCGGTGCGCATCACGTCGGTCGCCACCGTCTTGCCGCCGCGGCGCACGACCGCGCGGAGTTCGCCCGGCTCGTAGGGCACATCGGACCAGCGAAACCGATAGCGGGAGCAGACGTCGTAGTAGCGGTTGGTGCGCCAGTCGCCGGACTCGACGGAGACGGTGCGCACCGCATCGCCCTCGGGGTACTCCAAGTCGAGCGGATAGTCCACCGCACCGCCTTTGCGCCGGACGCCGAGCGAGCGTCCGTTCAGGAAGAGCTCGGCCTCGTCGCCGGAACCATAGACAAATACCGGCACGTTGAGCCGGCCGCCATTCTGCGCCGCCCGCTCTGCCCAGTTCCAGTGGGGCAGGATGTGCGCCGTCGGAGCCAGCGGATTCCAGTGCGAGCGGTAGAGGTAGAAGCGGTCCTTCGGCACCCCGGTGAGGTCGACGATGCCGAAGTAGCTCGAACGGGAGCGCTCGGCGGGCTGAATGCCCTTCATGGCTGAGAACCAGTCGATATATGGCGTGGGCTCGCCGAGATAGTCGATGCCGGTCCAGACGAACTCGCCCGCGCAATAGACGTCTGCCTCCATGCGCGCGAACTCGACGTCGGGGATGTCGCTCCACGGCGCGGCGTTGTGGTCGTAGGAGTCGACCATGCGCTCGGCCACATTCCAGCCGGTGCGGCTGCCCGACGGCGGGTTGGAATAGAAGCCGTAGTCGGAGAGCGCGGAGGCGCTTTCGGAGTAGATGACCGGCTTAGCGGGATACTGCCGCTTCATGAGCGCGTACTTGCGCTGGTAGTTCCAGCCGGTGATGTCCAGGTCGTCCAGCACCGAATTGGTGATCGCCTCGGTGAAGCACTCGCCGATGCCGACGGGGCGCGTCGCGTCCTCGCCGCGAACCGCCTCGCGGAACAGCCGGCAGCGCTCGCGGGTGACGCCGCTCGGGTCCTTGTCGTCCGCGAGCGGAATCTCGTTGCCGATCGACCAGACGAACACCGACGGGTGGTTGCGGTCGCGGCGGACGAACTCGACGAGGTTGCGGACGCAGAAGTCCTCGAGGTTCTCCTCGTCGCGGCGCCCTGCGAACGCGTTCCAGCGGTCGAAGCACTCGTCCCAGACGATGAAGCCCATCTCGTCGCAGAGCTCGAGCAGCGCCGAGGCGGGCGCGTTGTGGCTGGTTCGGATCGCGTTCGCGCCCATGTCCTTCATGATCGCGAGCTGGCGGCGAGCGGCGTCGCGGTCGAACGCCATGCCGAGGATACCGAGGTCGGAGTGGAGGTTGACGCCCTTCAGCTGGTAGCGCGAGCCGTTGAGGACAAGCCCGCGGTCGGCGGTGAACTCGAAGGAGCGGATGCCGTAGCGGAAGCGCTCGCCCGCGACCTCGAGCTCGTAGAGGTGGGGATCCTCGGGGCTCCACCGGCGCGGATTGGCCACCTCGAAGTCGAGCGACTTCGCGCCGCTCCGGTCAAGCCGGTATTCGACGTGCACCTTTGCGCGCTCGGCGGTCACTTCAGGCGTGGTGATCGCGAGCGAGCCTGGGACGAGCGAGTCGGGCGTCTTCACGGTTAGCGCGACGTCGCGGTAGATGCCGCCGCCCGGATACCAGCGCGACCAGTGGTGGCGCGTCGAGGCGAGGACGGCGAGGTCGTTCTCGCCCTCCTTCACGAGACCGGTGACGTCGAGGGTAAAGCCCATGTAGCCGTAGTCCCAGCCGCCGGCGTCATGTCCGTTGACATAAACGCGCGGTCTGGCCATCACGCCGTCGAACGAAAGATAGGCGCGGCCGCCCGCCGCCAGCGCCCTGGCCGCGTCGGCCGAGAGATCGAAGGAACGCCGGTACCATCCGTCGGCCCTGAACGGCAGGCAGCCGGCCGCGCTGTTTTCGTAGGGGTCGAAAGGACCGGCGATCGCCCAGTCGTGCGGCACGCTCACCGTCTGCCAGCGCTCGGGAAGCACCTCTTCTGCGGACGCCGGCGCCCTGCCCGCGCCGTACTTCGCGAACTGCCACTCTCCGTTCAGCGACGTCGCCGTCGCCACCGCCGCCACGATTGCCGTTAGCGTCATTTCCATTTTCTCCTTTTTTTGTTTTTGTTCTTCAATTCCCTGTTCTCAGGCGCGTCGCCGCCGTCTGAGCGAAGTTTGGCGATCTGGTCGCGCAGGTAGGCGGCGCGCTCGAACTCGAGCCGGTCGGCGGCCTCGAGCATCTCGCGGGTCATCTCCGCGATGATCTCCTTCGGATCCGCCGCAGCCGACGCCGGGGCCGGGGCCGCCGCCCGTCCGGCGCGGAAGAGGTACGACGCTTCGTTAACCTTGCGCTTCACCTGCTTTGGCTCGACGCCGTGATCGCGGTTGTAGGCGATCTGGCGCTCACGGTGCGCGGCGGTGATCTCGAGGAACTCGCGGATGGCGTCCGTCTGGTGGTCGGCGTAGAGGATCACCCTGCCCTTCACGTGGCGCGCGGCCCGTCCGGCGGTCTGGAGGAGCGAGGTGGTGGACCTGAGGAACCCTTCCTTGTCCGCGTCGAGGATCGCCACCAGCGCGACCTCGGGGAGGTCCAGACCCTCGCGCAGCAGGTTGATGCCCACCAGGACGTCGAAGTCGCCGCGGCGCAGGCGCTGGAGGATCTCGACGCGCTCGATGGCGTCAATGTCGGAGTGGAGGTACTCGACCCTGACCCCGGTCTCATGCAGGTAGCGCGAGAGATCCTCGGCGGAGCGCTTGGTGAGGGTGGTGACGAGCGCACGGTCGCCCTTGAGCCGCTTCAGCTCGTCCATGAGGTCATCCACCTGGTTGGCAAGCGGGCGCACCTCGACCTCGGGGTCGAGGAGGCCGGTGGGCCGGATCACCTGGCGCGCGACGGTCTTCGCCTGGGAGTACTCGTAGTCGCCTGGCGTCGCCGAGCAGTAGATGACCTCGTGGACCTTGTCGTTGAACTCGTCGAAGGTGAGCGGGCGGTTGTCCTTGGCGCTCGGCAGTCGGAAGCCGAAGTCGACGAGCTTGGACTTGCGCGCCTGGTCGCCGTTGTACATGGCGCGGAGCTGCGGGACGGTGGCGTGGGACTCGTCGACGACGGTGAGGAAGTCGTCCGGGAAGTAGTCGATGAGGCACTCGGGCGGCGAGCCTGGGGCGCGGCCGGAGAGCGGGCGCGAGTAGTTCTCGATGCCGTTGCAGTAGCCGAGCTCGCGCATCATCTCGATGTCGTACTCGGTGCGCTCGCGGAGACGCTGCGCCTCGAGGAGCTTGCCCTTCGACTCGAAGAACCGGAGCCGCTCGGCGAGCTCGTCCTGGATGCGGGCGAAGGCGGCCTCGAGCTTGTCCCTGCCCATCACGAACTGCTTGGCGGGGGTCACGACGGCGGCGGGCATGGAGACGCCGCACTTTCCGGTCAGCGGGTCGAGCTCGCGGATGGAGTCGACCTCGTCGCCGAAGAACTCGACGCGGATCGCCTTCGTCTCGTAGGCGGGGAAGACGTCGAGGACGTCGCCGCGCACGCGGAAAACGCCGGGGGCGAAGTCGAAGTCGTTGCGCGTGTACTGCGCCTCGACGAGGCGTGCGGCGAGCTTCGAGCGTCCGATTGCCGCTCCGGTTTCGATGCGCACGGCGAGGTCGCGGTACTCGTCGGACTCGCCGAGGCCGTAGATGCAGCTCACCGACGAGACCACGATCACGTCGCGGCGGGCGATAAGCGCGTTGGTGGCGGCGAGGCGGTAGCGCTCGATCTCCTCGTTGATCGCGGCGTCCTTCTCGATGTAGGTGTCGGTCTGGGGGATGTACGCCTCGGGCTGGTAGTAGTCGTAGTAGGAGATGAAGTACTCGACGGCGTTGTCGGGGAAGAACTCCTTGAGCTCGGCGAAGAGCTGGGCGGCGAGCGTCTTGTTGTGGGAGAGTACGAGCGTCGGTCGGCCCCAGCGCTGGATGAGGTTGGCGAGGGTGAAGGTCTTGCCGGAGCCGGTGACGCCCTGCAGGACGAGTCGGTTATCGCCGCGCTTCAGCCCTTCGAGGAGCGCGGCGACAGCCTCGGGCTGGTCGCCGGTGGGGCGGAAAGGCGAGACGATCCGGAACGGCGAGGCCATGTCAGGGAACGAGTCCCTTCAGATACTGGCCGTAGGACGACTTGCCGTAGCCGGCGGCGAGCTTCTTCAGCTGGGCGTCGTCGATCCACCCGCGGCACCAGGCGATCTCCTCGATGCAGGATATCTGGAGGCCCTGGCGGTCGATGAGCGCGCGGACAAAGTTGGTGGCGTCGGCGAGCGACTGGTGGGTGCCGGTGTCGAGCCAGGCGAAGCCGCGCCCCATCGTCTCGACGTTGAGCCGGCCTTCGGCGAGGTATTCGCGGTTGAGGTCGGTGATCTCGTATTCGCCGCGCGCAGAGGGCTTCAGCGCGGCCGCCTTTTGGACGACGTCGTTGGGGTAGAAGTAGAGCCCGATGACGGCGTAGTTCGACTTCGGCTTCGCCGGCTTCTCCTCGAGCGATACGGCCTTGCCAGCCGCGTCGAACTCCACGACGCCGTAGCGCTCCGGGTCGCTCACGCGGTAGCCGAACACCGTCGGCTCGCGCCGGGCGTTGGCGGCCTTCAGCAGGGCCGGCAGGTTCGCGCCGTAGAAGATGTTGTCGCCGAGGACCAGGCACGCGTCGTCGTCGCCGAGGAACTCGCGCCCGAGGACGAACGCCTGGGCGAGCCCGTTCGGCACCTCCTGCACTTGGTAGGAGAACTTCATGCCCAGGTCCGACCCGTCGCCGAGCAGGCGCTCGAAGTTCGGCAGGTCCTGGGGCGTGGAGATGACCAGCACCTCGCGGATGCCGGCGAGCATCAGCGTCGAGAGCGGGTAGAACACCATCGGCTTGTCATAGACCGGCAGCAGCTGCTTGGAGACGACGCGGGTGAGCGGGTGGAGACGGGTGCCGGCGCCGCCGGCAAGGATGATTCCCTTGCGCATTGACCTTACCTCCCTATCGCCAGCCGCTCCGCGAGGCGCTCGGGGAGCCCTGCCGCGCGGATGCGCGCCTGCGCCGCCGCGACGTCGTACTCGAGCCGGCGGAACGAGACCTGCCGCGTCTTCGGGTCCCAAACCGCGTACGCGGCGCGCGGGTCACCATCGCGCGGCTGGCCCACGGAGCCGACGTTGATGAAGTACTTGCGCCCGATCGGCAGCTTGAAGTCCTGCGCGTCGATGCGGTAGACGGCGGAGACCTGCTTCTCGTAGATCATCGGGCAGTGGGTGTGGCCATGGAAGCAGAGCGGGGTCACCTGGTGGATGAAGTTGGCTTCGGCCTGGAGGTGGTCGAAGACGTAGCCGAACGCCTCGGGGCAGTCCATCGTCGCGTGGACGAGAGTGATGCCCATCGAGGTGACGACGAATGGGAGCCCGCTCAGGTAGCCGAGCTCCTCCTGGCTGAGCTTGCAGCGCGTCCAGCGGATGACCTCCGCCGCGACGGGGTTGAAGTCTCCAAGGTTCTGGCTCGAGGAGACATAGTGGTCGTGGTTGCCCATCACCACCGGGCAGCCGAGCTCGCGGACGATCTTGAGGCACTCGGCGGGGCAGGCGTTGTAGCCGACGACGTCGCCGGTGCAGAGGAAGTCGGTCACACCCTGGGCGCGGCAGTCGTCCAGCACGACGTTGAGCGCGTCGAGGTTGGAGTGGATGTCTCCGAGTATGGCGAACTTCCTGTCCATGTCTGGTTACTTGAGCAGCAGCGCGAGGAGCTGCATGTCGGCCGGGGTGGTCAGCTTGAAGTTGGGGGCGAAGTTCTCAACGATCTTCACCGGGATGCCGGCGAGCTCCGCCGCCTGGCAGTCGTCGGTCACCTCGGTCTTCGCGTCGAGCTGGCGGTAGGCGTCGCGCAGCGCCTGGTACTGGAACGCCTGCGGAGTCTGCACCGCCCAGAGCCGGTCGCGAGGGACGGTCCTGGTGACCGAGAGGCCCTTGGCGCAGTTCTTGAGCGTGTCGGAGACCGGGCGGCCGGGGGCGGCGGCGGGGACCTTGCGGACGGCCGCGGCCATCTCGTCGATCAGCTCCGGGGTAACGCACGGCCGCGCGCCGTCGTGCACCAGCACGGTCTGCGTGTCAGGCTCGCAGGCGGCGAGGCCGGCCGCGACCGACTCCTGGCGGCGGGAGCCGCCGGCGACTACCGCCTGCAGCTTGGAGATGCCGAACATCTTCGCCACCGCCTTCGAGGCGACGATCTCGTCCTTGCGCACCACCAGCACGATGCGGTCCACACTCGCGGCGCGCTCGAACGCCATCAGGCTCCATGCCACCACCGGGCGGTTCACGAGGCTCAGGAACGCCTTGTCGATGCCGGTGCCCATGCGGGACGACTTGCCAGCCGCCAGTATTATCGCCGTTGTCATGCCAACCCCCTTCCGCAGCATTTCTTGTACTTCTTGCCCGAGCCACAGGGGCACGGGTCGTTCCGGCCGACCGCTGCGGAAGCGCGGCGAACCGGCGCAGGAGCAAAGCCGGGGGGAGGCACCGAGCCGGGCTGCGGAGCGCCGCCGCCTTGCGCCATCATCTCCGCAAACACGTCGCCGATCGTCTTCTGGCCCGGGCCGGCGGCGGCCGGGCACCGCGCGGATCGGCGCGGGGTGGCGGAGCCGCCGACCGCGGCGTCGGAGTCGAACTCGCCGGCGTTGGTGCGCGCGCGGTTGCTCGCGGCCATCGCATCGAGCATCGCCCGCATCCTAGCCGCGCTCGCGCTGCGGAATTCCGCCAAGACGACCTTCGACTTCACGGTCGCCATCAGCGTCTCGAACATCTCGAACGCCTCTTTCTTGTACTCGATGAGCGGGTCGCGCTGGCCGTAGGCGCGCAGGTTCACGCCCTGGCGGAGGTCGTCCATCGCGCTCAGGTACTCCTGCCACTCGCTGTCGACCACGCTGAGGAAGACGCCGCGCTCCATCTGCGGGAGCATCTCCGGGTCCTCGCCCGCGCATTTCGACTCGTACGCCTCGGCGACGCGCTTCATCACCAGATCGCCCGCCTCGGCCGGCTTGCCGAGGAGCGGGGTGAGCTCCTCCTCGGTCACCGTCACCGGGAAGGTGTGCCCGAGCCAGTCCATGAAGTCCGCAAGCCCCTCGCCCTTGGTGTCGAAGAGGCAGCGCTCAGCCTGGGTCTGAACGAGGTCGTTCATCACGTCCAGCACCAGGTTGTGGACGGCCTCCTGGTCGCCGTTGAGGACGCGCGAGCGGATCTCGTAGACCACCGAGCGCTGCTTGTTCATCACGTCGTCGTACTCGAGCGTGCGCTTGCGGACCGCGAAGTGCTGCTGCTCGACGCGGCGCTGCGCCGTCTCCACCGAGCGGTTGAGCCAGCGGTGCTCCATCACCTCGCCCTCCTTGAGGCCGAGTCGGTGCATGATGCCCGAGAGCCGCTGCGAGCCGAAGAGGCGCATGAGCTTGTCCTCGAGCGAGATGAAGAACTGGGAGCTGCCCGGGTCGCCCTGGCGGGAGCAGCGGCCGCGCAGCTGGCGGTCGATGCGCCGCGACTCGTGGCGCTCGGAACCGATCACGTGGAGGCCGCCGAGCTCCGGGACGCCGGGGCCGAGCTTGATGTCGGTGCCGCGGCCGGCCATGTTGGTGGCGATCGTCACCGCCCCCTTCATGCCCGCGAGCGCGACGATCTCGGCCTCGCGCGCGTGGTTCTTGGCGTTGAGCACCTCATGCGGGATGTGGGCGAGCTTGAGCATGCGCGAGAGCACCTCGCTCGTTGCCACCTCCACCGTGCCCAGCAGCACCGGCTGGCCAAGCTCGTGGCGGCGGCGGACGTCCTCGATGACCGCCTTGAACTTCTCGCGCTCGGTGCGGTAGATCTGGTCGTTGCCGTCGACGCGGTTCACCGGCTTGTTGGTCGGGATCGACACTACGTCGAGCTTGTAGATGTCGCGGAACTCGCGCGCCTCGGTCTCGGCGGTGCCGGTCATGCCGGAGAGCTTCTTGTAGAGGCGGAAGTAGTTCTGGATCGTGATCGTCGCCAGCGTCTGCGACTCCTTCTCGATCTCAACCCCCTCCTTAGCCTCGACCGCCTGGTGGAGGCCGTCGGACCAGCGGCGGCCGGGCAGCACGCGACCGGTGAACTCGTCAACGATGTACACGTGGCCGGCGCCGGACTCGTCGGACTGCACCACGTAGTCGACGTCGCGCTCGTAGAGGCAGTAGGCGCGCAGGAGCTGGTCGGTGACGTGGACGCGGTCGGACTTCTCCACAAACTCCGCCTGCGCGTCGCGCCGGCGCTCGATGCGCTCGGACTCTGAAAGCGACTTGTCGCCGTCGATCGCGCTCAGCTGCGCGGCGAGGTCCGGCAGCACGAAGAGCTGCGGGTCCTGGGGACAGATCTTCTCGCAGCCGCGGTCGGTCAGCGCCACCTCGCGTGTGCGCTCGTCGATGGTGAAGTAGAGCTCCTCCCTCAGCTCGCGCGCGTGCGCCTTGTACACCTCGGAGAGGAACTGCATCTCCACCGTCTCGTGGTGGTGCCGGAGCTCCGCGTCCTCGAGCATGTGCATGAGCTGCTTGTGGCGCGGCATCGAATGGTAGACCTGATAGATGCGGTCCTTGAACGTCTGCACGTCGCCGGACTCGATCGCCTTCTTCGCCTGCTGGATGAAGTCGTTGCACTGCGCCGTCTGCACCTTCACGATCGACGAGACGAGCGGGTTGAGCTCGGTGTAGACATGGCTGGTGGAGATCGTCGCCGGGCCCGAGATGATGAGCGGCGTGCGCGCCTCGTCGATCAGGATCGAGTCCACCTCGTCGACAATCGCGAAGTTGTGGCCGCGCTGCACCACCTGCTCGGGGCGCTGCGCCATGCCGTTGTCGCGCAGGTAGTCAAAGCCGAACTCCGAGTTGGTGCCGTAGGTGATGTCGCAGGCGTACTGCGCGCGGCGCTCGTCGGAGTCCATCGAGTTCTGGATGCAGCCGACCGTGAGCCCGAGATACTTGTAGAGGTGGCCCATCCACGTCGCGTCGCGGCGGGCGAGGTAGTCGTTCACCGTGACGAGCTGCACATTCTTCCCGGCGAGCGCGTTCAGGTAGAGCGGCAGCGTGGCCACCAGCGTCTTGCCCTCGCCGGTCTGCATCTCGGCGATCTTGCCCTGGTGGAGCACGATGCCGCCGATGAGCTGCACGTCGAACGGAACCATGTTCCAGACGAGCTCGTGGCCGCAGATCTCGGCGGTGGTGCCGACGAGGTGGCGGCAGGCGTTCTTGACGAGCGCGTACGCCTCGGGCAGGATCGAGTCGAGCGACTCGCCGTTAGCCACCCGGTCGCGGAACTCCTGCGTCTTCGCGGGGAAGTCCTGGTCCGAGAAGTTCTTCGCCTGGTACTCTTCCTCAATGCGGTTTATTTCGCGAACGATGGGCCACAGCTTCTTCAGCTCTCGCTCGTTTTTGGTACCGAATATATACTTCAGCAGATTCATATTAGCGTGTATTATACCAAAAAACGAACGATTTTGCTGATGGAATCTCCATCCGTGCGCATTAAATCCGTTGCCTCGGCAAGCCGCGAACTGGCGATAAGTCGAAGTTTATCGTCTGATATGAAGTTTTCTATTGATTTCCTCACGTTTTTCACCGTCATGTCTTCCTGCAGCAATTCGAGCATCGGATAGCCGCCCAGCGGATCGGAGGCGCCGCCGGACGGATCGTCGCCGCTGTGGCAGTGCTCCCAGATGATGTTCGCGAGCCCCACGTGCTTGATCTTGATGAGCCGCCTCGCGAGGAAGGCGAGGATGCGCCCCACCCGGTAGACGAGCACCGTCGGGCAATGCGCGAACGCCGCCTCCAGTGTTGCCGTGCCGCTCGCAACCGCGGCGCAGGCAGCCTCGGCAAAGGCCTCGCGCGCGCCGCCGACGCGGACATCCACCGGCGGACAGCCGGAGCCCGCGCCCCGCCAGCGCTCCACCTCCCGCTCGATCTCCGCGTACGCCTGCGCGTTCGCTGCGGGGATCACGCACCGGCAGTCGAGCCCGCGCACCGCCTCGAGCAGCGTCGGCAGAATGCCTCGGATCTCCCCAAGCCGCGAACCCGGCAGCAGCGCCACCAGCCGCGGATCGCCGGCCCGCTCGCCGCGCCGTGCGTCCCCGGCGGCGAACTCCTCCGCCAGCGGATGGCCCACGAAGTGCGCGAACCCGGCGCGAAAGAACGACGGCTCGAAGGGAAAGAAGCAGCAGAGCGCGTCGAGCGACGCCTCGATCTTCGGAATCCGCCCGCGGTGCCACGCCCAGACCTGGGGACAGACCACGTGCACCGCGCGGATGCCCTTCGACTTCGCGTAGGACGCAAGCCGCAGGTTCAAGCCCGGGTAGTCGACGGTGCAGACCGCGTCCGGACGCCACTCGTCGATCGCCCGCTCCATCGTCCGCCGCACCCGGAGGAAGAAGAAGATCCGCTTCAAGACCTCCCAGAAGCCGAACACCGCGAGGTCGGCCGTGGTGAAGCCGTACTCGCCATAGCCGCGCACCTCGACGCCGGGGAAGAGCTCCTTCGCCCTCGCCGCGATGCGACGGGCGTAGATTGCGCCGGACTCCTCGCCGGCCAGCAGTAGCAGCCTTTTCATGGCCTCGTGGGCGCCGGCGGCAGCCCGCTCTCCATTCCCACGACCGCGATGCCGTGGCGGTTCGCGTACTCCAGCGCCCGGGCGCGGTCGAGGAAGATGAGCCGCCCGGCCTGGAAGCCGAACGCAGTCACTCCCGAGCGCTTCATCACCTTCATCGTCTTCAGCCCCACGACCGGGATGTCGAAGCGCATGTCGTGCCCCTCTCGCGCGGCCTTGAAGACCACGGAGCCGCGGCCGCCCAGCCGCCCGCCTCGCCTGATCGCCGCGTTCGTGCCCTCGAACGCCTCCACCGCCAGCACCATCCCGCTCTTCACCATCACCGTCTGGCCGACGTCGTGGATGCCCATGTCACGCGCCACCGCCATCGCGTGGCGGATGTCCGCCTCCTCCGCCGCGCTCGGCGCGCGCTCGGTGAGGACGCCGGCGCCGGGCAGGTGGTCCTCCATGAAAAGCGACGCCGGCAGCACCTCGCAGCCGACCGCCGCGAAGAGCTCGGTGAGCTTGCGGAAGATCGAGTGGGCGTTCTTGACCGGCAGCGACTTGAGCGCCGCGCGTATCTCCTCGTCGAACCTGCCGCGGAAGAGCGAGAGCGGGCTGATCTGCCCGGCGAGGATGACGCCGTCGTATCCCTCGCGGCCGACCCAGCGGATCCCCTCAGAGATGCCGCCCAGGGTTATGCCGTGGACGTGGTCCGCCGCCGCGCGCGTCGCGCGCGAGGTTGAGCCGGCGATGGAGACGACATCCACCTGCTGCACCCCGACCCGCTTCGCGCCCCTGGCGATCAGCTCGGGGTAGCTGCCGGCGCCGGCGATTATGACTATCTTGGAAAGCATTCGCATGGTCCTTTTGGCGCGTAGTATACCAAAAATCATCAAACGGCTGCGGGAATTATGGTATACTACGCACAAAAGAGTTTCCTATCCATAGAGGCCAACCATGTTCAACAACAAAGTATACCACAAGATCGACGCGCTCTCGGGCTCGGTGGCGACACTCCGCGCCGAGGGCGTGAAATACGGCGAAATCGCAGAGGTGGAAAGCCGCGCCGGCACTTCGCTCGCCCAGGTCATCAAGCTCGACGGGCCTAACGTGACGCTGCAGATCTTCGCCGGCGCCAGGGGCGTCGACACCGCCGCGCGCGTCCGGTTCCTCGGCGAATCGATGAAGGTGCCCTTCTCCGACGATCTCCTCGGCCGCGCCTTCACCGGCGCCTGCACGCCTCGCGACGGCGGACCGGTCATCCAGGGAGACCCCTCACCGATCGGCCAGCCCTCGGTGAACCCGTCGAAGCGCATCATGCCCTACCGGATGGTGCGCACGAACATCCCGATGATCGACCTCTTCAACACGCTCGTTGTCTCGCAGAAGCTGCCGATTTTCGCCAAGGCCGGCGAGCCATACAACGAACTCCTCGCGCGCATCGCCCTCCAGGCCGACTCCGACGTCATCGTTATCGGCGGCATGGGCCTCAAGCACGACGAGTACCTCAAGTTCCGCACCACCCTCGACCGCTCCGGCGCGCTCGCGAAGACCGTGATGTTCGTCCACACCGCCGCCGACCCCACGGTCGAGTGCGTGCTGGTGCCGGACGTCTCGCTCGCCGTGGCAGAGAAGTTCGCGCTCGGCGGGAAGGACGTCCTCGTGCTCCTGACCGACATGACCTCCTTTGCCGACGCGATCAAGGAGATCGCCATCACCATGGAGCAGATCCCCTCCAACCGCGGCTACCCCGGCGACCTCTACTCCCAGCTCGCGAGCCGCTACGAGAAGGCCGTAGACTTCGACGGCGCCGGCTCGATCACCATCCTCGCCGTCACCACGATGCCAGGCGGCGACGTCACCCACCCGGTGCCGGACAACACCGGCTACATCACCGAGGGCCAGTTCTACCTCAGCAACGGTCGCATCGAGCCGTTCGGCTCCCTCTCGCGCCTCAAGCAGCAGGTCAACAAGAACACCCGCGAAGACCACCGCACCGTGATGGACGCGATGATCAAGCTCTACTCGCAGTTCAAGGAGACGGTCGAGAAGCAGTCGATGGGCTTCAAGATGTCCGACTGGGACAAGAAGCTCCTCAAGTACGGCGCCGACTTCGAGCGCGAGATGATGGACCTCTCCGTCAACATCCCGCTAGTGGAGTCGCTCGACCTCGGCTGGAAGATCCTCGCGGACAACTTCAGCCGGGACGAGGTGGGCATCCCCTCCAAGCTCACCGACAAGTTCTGGCCCAAGGGCCGCTAACGGAGATGCCGGCTAACGGAGCGGGAAGACGACGACCTGCACCGTGTCCGGCGCAATCGAGATGTCGGCGCGCTCCCCGTAGACCGAGGTGAAGCGCCGCGTCCCCTCCGACCACAGCGGCGGCTCGGCCGGGATGCTGTAGTAGTAGATCAGCTCGTGCGGACAGGAGACCGTCTTCGCGTTCGCCGGCCCGGCGAAGGTGCGGCCGTTGAGGACGACGTCGAACTGCTTCTCCTCGCCGGTCGTGTTCACCATCAAAAGCGCCAGCGACTTCCTGTCGCCCGAGAGCGCCGCGATCCACTCCACGTTGCCCTTCGCACGCGGCGCCCGCGACTGCGGCTCGCCGCGCGCGAGCGCACCCCGCTCGGCATTGCCCTCGGCGTAGTAGAGCGCGCTCGTCCAGAAGTTCGCCTCCTTGCCCTGCCTGCCGTAGAGGCCGTGCTCGAGGATTACCGGGTGGTCCATCAGCGCGTCGTTGTAGATCCGGTAGAGCGCTCCCGCGGGGCCGATCTCGTAGCGATGGATGCCGTAGCCGGCGTCGGGGTCGGGGTAGAAGCAGTAGCCGCCGGCCGGGTCGCTCTGGAAGTGGAAGCCGCTGCGCCACGGCTCGTCCTTGAACGAGCAGTTCATGGAGATGTTGAGCCCGCCCGAAAAGCAGCCGAGACAGTGCAGGTTGACGCCGTCCACATCCGGCTGGGCGAGGACGATGAGCATGTAATGGGCCTTCCACAGCGTCGAGAAGAACATCCGGTGGCAGCGCGTGTCCTCGTCGGACCGCTCGCGCCACTCCGAGATCCACACCCGCTTGCCGGCGAGCTGCGGATAGATCTTCGCAAAGTTTCGGACGCGCCCGAAGCCGCTGGCGCTGCAGCCGTACGCGGCGTCAGCGCCGTAGAAGTGGTAGACGACGTGTGAGATGTTGTCGATCTCGTTCGACATCGCGGTCACGAACCTGCCCGACCACTGGTTGAAGCGGTTGATCTCGAACTCGCCCCCGCCGGGCATAATCTTCTTCTCGCCGAGCCGCCTCCTCACCGCATCCAGGTCGGGGTCGCCGGCGCGGTACTCCGCAATCGGAATGCCGATCTTCGCATCCGGCCAGTGCTTCCTGATCTCCGGCAGGATCTCGCACCAGCGAGCGGCGTAGGTCTCGGGGTCGGCCCCGAAGTACGGCTCGTTGCCAAGCTCGAAGCCCGCGACGACGTCCTTGAACCGGTTGTCCACCAGCCACTTGACGTACCGGCCGATCGTCTGCCTGACGGTTCCGATGTTCGACGTCCTCTTGCCGGTGGCGGACTTGTTGGGGTAGACGGAGTAGTTCTCGAGCGTCAGCAGCACCTTGATGCCCATCTTCTTCCAGAGCGAAAAATATGTCTTCGGGTTGGCTCGGTTCGAGTGTCCCGCCATGCCGGTCTGCCACTCCTCGACCGCGTTCCACTGGCGGATGAACCTCGCCCCGCACGCGCGCAGCGCCTTCTCGGTCTCCTTGATCCCGGCGCCGTAGGCCCAGGTGGAGAGCGCGTCGTTGTAGAGCGATACTTCGGTCAGGCACCCGGCGTAGCCCAGGTCCGGACGGCTGGTGGAGTCGCGCTGGTCCTTGATTGGACTCTTGTCGACGTCGATGGTGATCGTCGCCGCCAGCAACAGTGCAAGCATGCTCATTTCAACCTCGCAAAGACTACCTGGACAGTGTACGGCGGAACCTCGATCCTGCCCCGCTGCGACGTGCTCGCGCAGACGGTGCCGTTGAAGTGCGGCGGCTCGAACGCAAACCGCCGCCAGGTGCGGCCGCGGTTGTCGGAGACCACCCGGCGGTATACGGGGGCAAGCGACGCCTTCGAGGAGAGCCGATAACAGATCCTGCGCGGGCGGCCGGTCAGGTTCGAGGTCAGGAACACGAGCTGGCCGCACGACTTGTCGCGCCCCACGATCCACGCGAAGTCCCTCCCCTTGCCCTCGCTCTTCATGATGGTGAGCGGACACTGCGCGTCGGCGAGCGCGAGGTAGCGGTGGAATAGCTTCCCCGCCGCCGCCGGCATCGGCAGTACGCGTTTGGAGACGACGCCGCTCTTGTTCAGCTCCACGTCAAGCAGAATCTCGTCGACCGTCTCCGCCCCCGCCGCCGGATCGGGTTCCGGCGCGGCAAACGCGACCGCGGCAACCGCCGCGGCAAGAGCTGCAAATACCAGCCTCAAGCCCGCCTCCTTTCGCTGATCCCCATCACCGCGGCGCCAGGCAGCGCCGCCAGGACATCGGCGACCTTCGGGTCCGCCAGCACCTCGGCGTTGACCTTCGCCGAATCCCTCGCCGTCGCCGGGGCAGGCGCCGCGACCGGTGCCGCGGAAACTGCCGCGCGCGCGGAACCGGCGCCGGACGACTTCAGCGCCCGCACCGCCTTCATCAGCTCCTCAATGGTGGCGGTGGTGGCGATGCGGCTCGCGCGGATGAGTGAAAGCTCGATGAGCGTGCGCGGGCCGAGCGAGTACTTGAGCGAGTCCTCCAGCTCCGCCAGCTGGTCGCAGACGCGGAAGACCCGTCCCGGGTCGATGCCCTTTGCCTGCTCGACGAGCGTCTTCACCTGCTCCGGCGTCGCCGCGAGCGACGGCGCGTCAGGCCCCAGCGCCTGCAGGACGGCGAGGTTGCGGAAGTGTGCGAGCAGCTCCGCCGAGACGCGGCGCATGTTCCGGCCGGCCGAGTCAAAGTCGTCGATCGCCTCGAGAATCGCGGCGACATCCCCCTTCAGCACCGCGCCGGCGAGAGACTCGAGCTCGGAGCGGCTCACCAGTCCGAAGACGCCGAGCGCGTCAGCCTCCTCGATCTTCGAGCCCTTGAAGGAGATGAGCTGGTCGAGCGAGGAGAGCGCGTCGCGCATGCCGCCCTCGGCGCCGCGGGCGATCGCGAGGAGCGCGTCGTCGGTCGCCTCCACCTTCTCCTTCGCGCAGACGTCCTTCAGCCGCGCGACTATGTCGTGGGTCTGGATGCGCCTCAGGTCGAAGCGCTGGCAGCGGGAGATGATGGTGGCGAGCACCTTGTCGCCCTCGGTCGTCGCGAAGATGAACCGCAGGTGCGGCGGTGGCTCCTCCAGGGTCTTCAGCATCGCGTTCGACGCCGCGTTCGAGAGCATGTGGCACTCGTCGACGATGTAGATCTTGTACTTCGACGACGCCGGCGCGAACTGGCACTGCTCCAAGAGCGGCTTCACGTCCTCCACCTTGTTGTGCGAGGCAGCGTCGAGCTCGACGACGTCGAGCGAGTTGCCGGCGGCGATCTCGCGGCAGTTTACGCACTTGCCGCACGGCTCCACGCCCTTCGGCGAGGTGCAGTTGAGCGCCTTCGCGAAGATGCGCGAGAGCGTGGTCTTGCCGATGCCGCGCGGGCCGATGAAGAGGTAGGCGTTGGCGACGCGGCCGGACTCGATCGCGTGCCGCAGCGTGCGCACGACGTGCTCCTGGCCGACTACGTCGGCGAAGGTCATCGGCCGGTACTTCAGCGGCAGCGCGACGTGGCTCATGCTACTCCCCGCTGCGAGTGGCGGTAGAAGGCGACGAGGCGCTTCACCTCTTCGGTCTGCTCCACGTCGTTCTCCACCCGCTCGAGCGCCTGGGTGCGGTTTAGCCCGTCGCGGTAGAGGAAGCGGTGCGCCTCCTTGAGCGCCTGGATCGCCTCGCGCTTGAACCCGCGCCGGGTGAGGCCTACCACGTTGACGCCGATCACCTTCATCGCGCCCTCGACCATGTCGCAGAGCATGTACGGCGGCACGTCCTGGCGGATCTTGGTCATGCCGCCGACCATCGCGTGGCAGCCGACGGTGCAGAACTGGTGCGACGCCGAGCAGCCGCCGATGATCGCGTAGTCCTCGAGGTGCACGTCGCCAGCGAGCTGCACCGAGTTCGAGCAGATGCAGTGGTTGCCGAGGATCACCCCGTGCGCCGCGTGGCAGTAGCACATGAAAAGGCAGTCGGATCCGATCACCGTCTTCTCGCCGTCGGCGGTGCCGAGGTGGACGGTGGCGAACTCGCGGATGACGGTGCGCTCGCCGATCTCGACGTAGGAGACCGAGCCGTCCTTGTACTTGAGGTCCTGCGTCTTCATGCCGATGCAGGCGTAGGGGAATATCTGGCACATCGAGCCGATCGTGGTATGGCCGTCGATGATCGCGCCTTGCGCTATCCTCACGCCGTCGCCGAGCTTCACATCGGGGCCGATGTGCGCCAGCGGGCCGATCTCGACGTCTGCGCCGAGCTGCGCGCCGTCTTCGACTATCGCCGTTGGATGAATCTTCGCCATGTCTCTCCTCCTTGTCTTGAAATTTCGTCAGTGGTCGATTCTGCCTTCGCCGTGCCAGGGCTCCGCAGCCGGCACCGACGCCGATCCGGACGCGATGCGCTGTCGCACCGCCTCGTAGGCCAGGATTACCGCCGCCGCGCTCACGTTGAGCGAGTCAGCGACACCGAGCATCGGAATCCTTACGCGGATGTCCGCGCCGTCCATCCACTTCGCGCTGAGGCCGTACTGCTCCGCCCCGAGCGCGATCGCGACGCTGCCGGAAAGGTCCTCGTCGAAATGCAGCTTCTCCGCATGAGGTGTCGCGGCGAGGATCCTGAAACCCCGCGCCTTCAGGAACGCGAGCGCCTCGTCGCTCGAAGCCTCGGCGATCGGCACGGTGAACATCGTGCCCGTCGAGGCGCGCACCACATTGGGGTTGTGGATGTCGGTCACACGGTCGCAGACGATTACCGCCGCCGCGCCGGCGGCGTCCGCCGAGCGGAGGATCGTGCCCAGGTTGCCCGGCTTCTCGATCGCCTCGGCCACGATCACCAGCGAGTTCTCGGCGAGCTTGAGGTCCTCGATCCGCCGCGCCACGTGCGGACCTGTCATCAGCAGCCCGTCAGGACGCTCCTTGTAGGCGATCTTCGCGAAGATCGGCGCGGGGCAGGTGTAGACGTCCGCCCCCAGCGCCGCGCACTCCTCCACGATCTCGCCCTCGTGCTCGTTCCTGAGGTACATCTCAGGGCAGTGGAAAAGCGCCTTCGGACGATACCCCGCGTCGAGCGCGCGGCGGCACTCGCGGTATCCCTCGACGATCATCTCCCCCGCCTCGTCGCGGTCGCGGCGGTTGCGGAGCCGGACGACGTGCTTGATTTTGGGGTTGCTGAAGGAGGTGATCTCCATTTCGTCCTTCCCGCCGCCTCAGTGGTGGTGGCCGCAGCCGCAGGAGCAGCCGTGCTCGTGGTGCGGCGAGTCTACCGTCTTGTACTCGATCTTCGCCGCCGCCTTCAGCTCCGCTACGAACGCGTCCATCGCCTTGCCCCGCGCATCGTGCCGCAGCAGGTCCCGGATCTCGTCGTGCGCGTCCACCAGCGTGCGGTTCTCCTTCGCGTACGCGTCGCGGCGCGACTCGAAGAAGGCGGCGATCTCGGCGTCGGTCGGCTCCGCCACCGACGCGCACGCCTGCTCGACGAGCTTGTTCACCTTCGCGCCCTTCTCGAGCTCGCGGCGGAAGCCATCCTCGCTCACCCCCTGCGCCTTCAGCGCCGCGAGGTACGCCTCGCGCCCGCCGATCTGCGCGACCACCCGCTCCACCTCGGCGTCCACGTCCGCCGCGGTCACCGGTATGTCCAGCTCCGCCGAGCGGTCCAGGAGCAGCTTTGCGCCGATCGCCTGTTCGAGCGCCTTCTCGCGCAGCAGGCCCAGGCACCCGCGCACCTCCTCGGCCGACGCGCCGTGCGCCGAATAAAACCTCACCAACCGCTCGAGTTCGAACTCGACCGCCTCAGCGGAAATCTCCGCCCCGTTCACGACAGCTGTCTTGAGTTTCATCTGCTACTTCTTGTCCTTGTCCGGCGGCGGCGGCCAGCGGTAGGTAATCTTGCCGGCGTACTTGCCCTTCACGTGCCAGTCCTCCGGCACGCCCAGCTTCTTGAGCTGCCGCTGATCCGATTCGTTCGTCGCCACCAATCCGCCGTTCTGCCACAACTCCAGCCGCCACGCGATGAGCTTGGCCGACGACGACGGTATCCCGCAGCCCGTGAAGAGCCCGCGCTTCGCGTGCCCGAACACCGGCGTACGCCAGTCCTTCAGCGTCACCTCCGGCTGCCAGGTGGACACGCCCGCCGGCGTCTGGTCGGGGTTTATGTTCACCCCGTGCGTTGTCTTCTGGTCGGTCAGCACCACGTCGTAGCTGCGCCAGAGACCATCGATCTCGAACAGCGCCGAGACGCTGAGCACCGGCCGCTTGATGCGCGGAAGGTCTCCCTTGAGCTGCGCCTTCGCCTGCATTCCCAGCGTCAGCTCCGAGCCACGGTCACGCCCCTTCATCGACGTCACCTTCGGCATCACGAGCGACCCCTTCACTTGCGCAGGGTTCACCCTGAGCGGCGGCTCGTCCACGCTCCTCGGCCTGCCCAGCGTCACCCCAAGGCACGAAACCACGCGCGAGGCGTTAGGCTTCGTGCCGAGCTGGTTGAGCTGCCGCGTCGTGCCGTCCTTCCCCGCCGCAAAGATCCCGATCGCACCGCCGTGCTCAAAGCTGATCGCGTCCGATGCGCCGAGGGTTTCAAGCGCGTCGTTCATGTCGTGGTAGTCGGCGCCGGTCCCGCCGGCGATCCGCTCGCCGTCGTCGGCCGTGACCACGAAAAACTGCTTCCGGTCCTCCGAAAGCCCGACCGCGAGGCACGGTGCGACATTGCGGCGCTCGGGCGAGACCACGTCGCGCCCGTCGCGGCGAATCACCACGTCTCCCGTCTGCGCGAAGAGCAGGTCCGGCACCTCTGCAGGCATGATGCGATCGGCTATCTCCAGCTCGCCGTTTCGACGCACTGCAAATACCGGACCGCGCCCGCGCTTGGAGTTGCTCACGATCACTCCGTTGGCGACGAAAAGCCCCCTCGGGTCCGCGAAGTCGCCGGAATACGGATGACGCGTCGCGCGCGTCGCAAACGCGAAGAGCGTGCCCTTGCCGCCTTTCTGGAGGAACTCCGCCGGCGTCTCGCGCCGGGTGCGCACATCGGCCGGCTCGATCTTCTCGCCGCGGCCGTCGTAGAGCGTCGGCGCCTCGTCAAGTGGACGCCCCCAGCCGCTCGCGCGCCCGGTGGCGACGAACCCGATGTCCGCCATCTTCAGATCCACCTTGACCGCGAAGAATCTGATCTTTCGCGGCGTCTCGACCCGCGCGGTCATCGTCACCACCCCGGGCGCAAGCGTCTCGCCCTGCACCCACACTGGGCTCGCCCCCGCGGAAAGCGCCGCGGAAAGCGCCGCGGCCGCAAGCGTCGACCGAAAAGCGTTCATGCCACCCGCCCTTCAATCAGCTCGCGCACCACCGCGTCCATCTCGCCAACGTCGCAGATGCGCTTCTGCGCCACCGGCAGCCGCTCGAGCCCGGCCACGGACTGCGGCGGGTCGACGAGCACGTCCTCGCCGTAGGCGCGGCGGCAGGTCTCGGGGAACTTGTAGGGCGTGGCAGTCGCGGCGACGATGCAGGGGACGCCGTCCCGCGGATATCCGAGCCGCCGCGCCACGAACGAGCCGACCGCGGTGTGCGGATCGACGAGATACCCATCCTCGTCGCGCAGGCGACGCATCTCGGATTCCGTCTCCTCCGGCGTCGCGACGCCCCCCCCGAACTCGGCAAGGAGCCGTGCCTTCGCCACGGCGGAAAGCTCGTATCGGCCCTTCTCCTTGAGATCGGACATCAGCCGCGCCGTCGCCGCGCAGGCCGCCGCAGCGTCGCCCTCGAAGTTGAGCTCCCACAAAAGCCGCTCGACGTTGGACGAAATGCGGATGTCCATCGACGGCGAGTTGGTGACCGTGAAGTCCGGCCCCGGCTCGTAGACGCCCGTCTTCACGAAGCGCGCGAGGACGTCGTTCACGTTCGAGGCCACGACAAGCCGCCTAATCGGAGCGCCGACTCGCTTCGCGTACCAGGCGGCGAGGATGTTGCCGAAGTTGCCGGACGGCACCACCACGTCGAACTCGCGCCCAAGCCGCGCGCCGGCGAGCGCGTAGTACGCCACCTGCGGCACCAGCCGGCCGGTGTTGATCGAGTTGGCGCTCGAGAGCGTCACCCCGTGCGCCGCGGCCTCGGCCGCGATCGCCGGGTCGGCGAAGATTCGCTTCACCGCCGTCTGGGCGTCGTCGAAGTTGCCGCGGATGCCGACTGCGTGGACGTTGGGCTCGGACGGCGTCACCATCTGGAGACGCTGCACCCGCGAAGTTCCCTCGGCCGGATAGAAGACCGCGATCTCGGTGCCGTCCACGCCGGCGAAGCCCTGCATCGCCGCGGAGCCGGTGTCGCCGCTCGTCGCCGTCAGCACCAGCACGCGCCGCCCCGCGGCGGCGTGGCGCATGAAGACCGGTAGCATCGACAGGGCCACGTCCTTGAACGCGCCGGTGCGGCCATGGAAGAGCTCGAGGAAATGGAGCGCGCCCTTTTCGACGATCGGCACCGGGTCGGCGGCGGGGAAGCGCGAGAGGAGCCGCTCCACGGCGTCGTTGCGGACGCCCTCGGGCATGTCGCCGAAGAACTCCGCGAGCACCAACTCCTCTGCCCTGCGCAACGTGTCTGCGGAGCGGATGCCGGCGATCTCGCCGACGCCGACTGGCAGATACAGCCCGCCGTCGCGCGCGAGCCCGCGGAAGACGGTCTCGACGCCGGACGCCTGCTCGCCGGTACGCGTTGAAATGTAGGAAACCGACATGGCCGAAAGCTACTGCGCGGCGGAGGCGACCGCCTCCTCCTCGTTCAGCGTCATGTAGCCGGCGTCGGCCAGCGCCTTGGTGGCGGCGGCGTTGTCGTCGAACCGGAACACCAGCACCGCCTTCTCGCCCTTGTGGAAGGCGAAGGCGTAGCTGTACTCGATGTCGACGCCGGCGCGGTCGAGAACCTGCATCACGCCGGCCATGCCGCCGGGACGGTCGGGCACGCAGACGGCGACCACCTCGGACACGTTGGCCACATAACCCGCCGCGGCGAGCACGTCCTTGGCGCGCTCATGGTCGTCGACAATCATCCGAACGATGCCGAAATCGCTGGTGTCGGCGAGCGAAAGCGTCGCGATGTTGATGCCAGCGTCGGCCAGCGCACGGCAGATCTGGCTGAGCTGCCCCGGCTGGTTCTGGAGATATATAGATATTTGTCTAATTTGCATACGAGTATTTTACCACATATCGCCCCCCGCAATCAACCCCCCCAGTCGGTTCCTACGGCCGACGCCATGGAGTTTTCATTTGGCTGTCTGCTTCCAGGCGGCGGGACGGATTTCAAGCGTCCAGCGGACTTCCTTGCGCGGGTCGAAGATGTTCTTCTCGAGCGGATGTGGACCGCAGCTGCTGCCGCCGAGCCCGGTCTGCCGGACATCGAGGTCGACGCAGACTTCCGGACGCGGAACGAGCGGCGTGCGGTGGCGCTTCTCGCCCGCGCGATGCCGCGCAAAGTCGAGGTCTTCCCAGGTGTAGTGGAGCGCGGCGACGAACATCGGCTCGGACGCGGCGAACTCGACGCCCTTCCCGCCCTCGCCAACAAACCTCACCCACCTGACCGCGCTCTTGCCGCCGCACGCCTGCGGTCGCGCATAGTCGACGAACTGCTCGGACACGGTCGACTTCCAGACGCCGAGGAACGAGCCTGAGCAGCGGTCGACGTAGTTGTCGCCGGGTCCGCGGCCGTACCACTCCATCCGCTCCAGCGCAGAGTCAAGCCGGAACGAAAGGCCGATCCGCGGCAGCGCCTTCGGCATGTCGCCGCGGGGCTTGACGAGGTTGTCCACGAGGATCGAACCGTCGGGACGGAACGACCACAGCGTCTCGTGGACAAACCCAGCGCTCTTGGCGCCGGTCACCTCGACGACTGACATCACCCTGCCGCCTTCGCACTTCAGCGGCCGCGCATGGTAGGAAAGCTGGGCAAGCCCCTTGGAGAAGAAATTCCCTTCGCGGCGGTTATCGTACTGCACCGCGCCGCGCATCCAGTGGTCGTTATCGGTGAAGGCGCGCGCGCAGGTGAGGCGCGGACCGGCGACGACGCCGTCGACATCGCCCAGCACATTGACGCCATCCATCGTAAGTTTCGAGAGCGTGCCGGTCCGGCGAGAAAAGACGGCCCGGGTGGAGCCGGCCTCGACCACGACCTCCGCGCCCAGATCCTTCACCGCCGCCTTGTCCGCAGCAGGTGGATTGTCCGCGAGCGCGGCGGAAAGCCAGGGGCGCTCGGCAACTGGAATCTGGTCGCGGGCGACCTTCCAGCCCCGCTTCGCCCAGATGGCGTCGTCCTTCAGGCTGAACTCCAGGTTGACGGCCAGCTCCTTGCCGGCCGGAGCGGACGAAACCGCCTTCGCGACATCGGCGAGGACGAGCTCGCCGACGGCAAGCGGCGCTACTGACGGCGGCTGAAAGCGTCCCGCGGCAACCTGCACTCCGTCGGCCAGCAATTCCCAGCGGCCGTCGAACTTGTCCGCGCCGGTGAAACCGTAGCGGTTCCAAAGCCGAAAGACGCCCTTCGCCGCGGACTCCGGCTCGGCGGAGACCGCAATGCCACGGTAGACGTGCGCCACTTCATAGAGCTTGGCGGTCGGCCGGCGGTCGGCGCCGACAAGTCCGTTGCAGCAGAACGGGCCGTCGTTCGGCTCTTCGTCCCAGTCGCCGCCGTAGGCGAGGTAGCGCTCGGGGCGGCCGGTCTTGGGATCGACGCGCCCGGTGGACTTCCAGAGCGACTGGTCGATCCAGTCCCAGATGCAGCCGCCGACGAGCGAATCGTAGCGGTAGACGACGTCCCAATACTCCTTCAGGTCGCCGACGGCGTTGCCCATCGCGTGCGCATACTCGCACATGATCATCGGCTTGAGCGCGGTCTGGTCCTGCCGGTCGTTTTCGTCGCGTCCGGGCATGACGTCGGCAAGTCCGTCACCGAAGCGCCCACGCTCTTCGAGCCACCAGACCGGCGGATACATGCGCGAGTCGATGTCGGCGTCCTGGTTGCCGCATTCCCAGTGGGTCGGGCGCGAGGGGTCGAGCGCCTTCACCGCCGCGAGCGCGTGGCGGAAGCAGTCGCCGTGGCCAGTCTCGTTGCCCATGGACCAGATGGTCACCGACGGATGGTTGCGAAGGAAACCGACCTGCCGCACGTTGCGCTCGACGATCGAATGATCCCAAATCGGAAACGCGCCCAGGCCCTTGTCCGGCCAGTAGACGTAGGACTCGTGCCCCTCGATGTTCGCCTCGGCGATCACGTAGACGCCGTAGCGGTCGCAGAGGTCGTACCAGCGGCGGTCGTCGGGATAGTGGCAGGTGCGCACGGTGTCGATGTTGGAGCGCTTCATGAGCTCGATGTCGGCCACCATCTCCTCAAGCGTGACCGAGCGGCCGTGATCGGGCGAGTGCTCGTGGCGGTTGACGCCCTTCAGTTTCACCGCCCTGCCGTTGACGAGCAGGCGGTTGCCGTCGACGCGCTGCTCCTTGAATCCGATCCGCCGCGCGCGGATGTCGTCGCCCTTCCTGACAACGAGAGTGTAGAGATACGGATCCTCGGCGGACCAGAGGCGCGGGAAGGACAGTTTAGCGGTTGGGTGGTTGGATGGTTTGGTGGTTAGGCTCGCGACACGTTTTCCGTCCGCATCAAACAAATCTGCGCGACATTCTCCATCGATGCCCTCAACAGAAATTGTCGCCGACTTGTAGCCGTCGCCAAATTCCGTCCTGACGACGAAGTCCCAGATGCCGTCATTCGGCATCGACCAGATCGCGACGTCGCGGAAGATGCCGGAGAAGCGGAACATGTCCTGGTCCTCGAGGTAGCTGCCGTCGCACCAGCGGTACACCTCCACCGCCAGCACGTTGGCGCGTCCGCCGCCGCGGACGAAGCCGGTGACGTCGAACTCGCTCGGCAGCTTGGAGTCCTCGGCGTAGCCGACCTTTCTGCCGTTGACCCAGACGTAGTAGGCAGAGGCGGCGCCGTCGAAGCGGAGGATCGTCCGACGCCCTTCCCATTCCGCCGGCAGCGTGAACGCGGTGCGGTAGCTGGCGACCGGGTTGTAGTTGGGACGCTCCGTGTCGCGGTCGAGGATGCGCGGAACCGTGTTCGTGGCCGGGTCGCGCCAGTCGCGCCCCTCCACGATCTTCGGGAACTCGAGCGAGAAAGGATAGCGCCAGTTGACGTAGCCAGGCGAGCCGAAACCCTGGAGCTCGAGGCAGCCGGGGACGCGTACCCTGTGCCAGGCGCGGTCGTCGAAGTCCTCGCGCCAAAAGTCCTTCACGCGGAGCGCGGGATCGCCAGTCCAGGAAAGCCGCCAGACGCCGTTCAGCGACTTCACGAACGGCGACGGATACTCGAGCTTGTCGGTGAAGGCGTCGGATTCCCTCGCCAGCGGCACCGACCAGGTGCGCGGCGGAAGCCTTCCAATCGAATTGACCGCCGGATCCTCCCACTCCGCCGCGTCAGCGGACGCCAGCAATCCGCAGACCGCGGCGACAGCGAGAAAACCGCGCCGACCAGTGGTAAACATTCTGTCGTCAATTTCTCTCATGCCGCGTATTATACCATATATGGTGCGCGTGATTCGTATTCCGCAGGGGTCTTGTCTAATCGGATTTTGGTAGACTACCCTACTGTTCACCGGGCATAGTGCCTGGTAAGAACGGCCCGTCAAGGGAAGGCCTCCCAAGACGGGCCTGCGGCGACGAGGCTCTTTGGGGTCCAGAGACCTAACTCT
>SFPL01000019.1 GCA_004551905.1 Lentisphaeraceae bacterium | reverse complement strand
CGGGCAGAGCAGAAGGTTCGAGGAAGCCTTGATGATGGGAAGATCGGACAGTTAGCGAAGAAAGGGTGCGGCACCTTTGCAAAACGGTGAAACCCGAAAGAAATTAGTCGTGAAATCCTAAATTTAGTTGTTGTGAAAAACAGCCAACGCATCCCCGCCGAATCCGCCAACGCACTTTCACCGTTTCCGGTTACTCGCCGGCTCCCTCCTCGACTCCCATTTCCGCCGCCCCCACGTCCTTGAGGCGGTAGGACCTGCCCGTTATCCTGATGATGGTGCAGTGATGGCACAGCCTGTCGGCTATCGCAGACGCCGTCACGCCGTCGCCCAGCACCTCGCCCCACCTGCCTATGCCGACGTTGGTGGTCACTATCGTGGACCTCTTCAGGCGGTAGCGCCTGTTCACAAGCTGGAACAGCAGGTCGGCGCCCCGCTTTCCGATGTCGAGGTAGCCCAGCTCGTCCACTATCAGCAGGCTGCAGTGCTCGTAGAAGCGCCACCTCCTCGCCAGCGTCCCCTTGTCGTCGTGGGACCGCAGGTCGGCGACCATCCCCGCGCAGTCCGCGAAGTACACCTGCCTGTGGGCCATCACACCCTCGTAGCCGAGGGAGACCGCCAGGTGGGTCTTCCCGACGCCCGGGCTGCCGACCAGCACCACGTTGTCGCCGCGCTCCATGAACGCCAGCGTGGCGAGCTCCTCGACGACGCCGCGCGGGACGCTCGGCTGGAACGCCCAGTCGAAGTCGGCGAGCGTCTTCACGAAGGGGAAGTTCGCCATGCGCATCCTGCGCTCGTCGTCGGCGCGCGTCTTCGAGGCGAGCTGGGCGTCGGTCATGTCCAGCATCGCCGACACCAGGTCGCGCTCCCCGTCGGCGACGAGCCTCACGTAGTCCGGCACCATGGGCGCCACGGCGTCCAGCCCCAGCGCCTCGAGGTTGGCGTTGAGCCTGTTGAGGGGGCTCGCCTGCACACGCGGCGCGCTCACAGCGAGCCCCCGATCCCGTCGAGCAGCTCCAGGTTGGCGGCGGCCGCCGCCGCGATGTCGCCGTCCCCGAACCAGCGCTTGCCCTCCATGGCCTCGGCGTAGTGCGCCGGGTCGTAGGCGGGCGCGCCCGGCTCGCGGTGGGCCACCAGCTCGCCCGCCATGTAGCAGTCCATGGACCCGCCGGGCATCGTGACGACGCTCACGGGCCTGCCGATGCAGCGCCTGGGCACCGACATCTTCTCGCCGTGGGCGGACACGAGCATCGTCGAGGGCACCTTGGCGACCCTGACGACGTCGCCCATCGCCTCGCGCAGCAGCGCCATGTTGCCCACGGGGCGGAGCGCGTCCTTCTCCTGCATGAACAGCCTGCACGGCGGCATGCCGGTGGTCTCGTTGACGGCGGAGTTGGCGGCGTCCTCGACGCGGGCGATCGCCTCCCGCAGCCCCTCCTCGCCGACGAACTCGCCCTCGAAGGCCCGCAGCCTCGAGAGGAAGCGGTTGGACGACTCCACCTTGCCCTTGGTCTGCGGGCTGCGCGGCCTGCAGAGCTTTATCTCGAAGCCGGCGTCCTCGGCGAAGGAGAAGACGCGGCCGACCCTGCGCCTGCGCCCGTCGGCGCCCACCGCCACGAGCGCCGACATGTTGTCGGTGAGCCATTCCAGCGGCACGCCGCCCAGGCGGGCGATCGTGGCGTACATGCATCTGATCAGGTCGTCGGTGCCCTTGCCCCGCGAGTAGACGAACACCCGCCGCCGCGACCAGCACAGCACCGCCGCGAACACGTTGAACTCGAAGACCTCGCCGCCGGCGTCGGCGAGCCTCATCGCCTCCTTCCAGTCGAACTGCAGCTGCAGCCCGGGCGGGGTCTCGAAGCGCGGGTGCGGCTCCGGCCCGCCCGGGGGCCCTATGGCGATCCCGTTCTTGCGCATGAACTGCGTGAGCGCGTTGTAGCCGGGCAGCCCGGCGTCGGGGTGCGCCCATGCGAGGTACTGGTGGATGCCCGCCTTGGTGATGCCCGGCAGCGCCGCCTTCGCCTCGATCTCCTCCCGGAACGGCTCGAACGCGCTCCGCCTCTCCCTGCGCCCGTCCGGCGGCTCGCAGCCGTCCGCGGCCCAGCACTTCGCCACCGTGTGCCTGTCCACGCCGTACCTCCTGGATATGTCACTGAAGTTGGGCTTGATGCTCGCTTCCCTGTACATGCTCAGCTCTCCGATCATGTTCCCGTCCACCGGTCGCGCCCCTTTCATCGCCTGCGCACACAGGCGGAAGCGTATATCCCGGCGGCCCTCGTTGGCGGGATTGGTGAAGATGCGTTGGCATTATCGGCGGGTTTGCGTTGGCGGTTGCGGCGGGTTTGCGTTGGCGGGATTGGTGATTTTTACAGTAGCGCTAACATCGACTTCGAGGGGAGGCTGTAGCCGTGGGCGGCGACACCGTGAGCGCCGGGGCGCTGTTCAAGGGCATCAGCGAGAGCGCGGCCTCCTTCAAGGTGAGGT
>SFPL01000018.1 GCA_004551905.1 Lentisphaeraceae bacterium | reverse complement strand
CTCCTTGCGTTTTTTTGCTTTGCAAGAAAGCATACAGCCAACGCCTGATTTTTTCAACCCCCAGCTGAAGCCCGCTCAACAGGCCAATCGCTCAAGGCAAAACCTCCCGGTGTTGCACTGGGAACTCGCGCGCGCGGATTAAGCGAAAATATTTGTCGCGTCAGTTTTTTGCGCAACCTCACTACTTCTTAGAGGAGAACTTGCGTTTGTTCCGTGGGTAGGTGACGGCCGCCCCATTTGCGAGGAGGCGGCATGGTACGAGAAGGAGTGCGCCCCAGAGTTTAAGGCCGAGTTCGTTCTCTCAGAAGGAGTGAAAGAGGCAAGCGTACATTTTGCGTGTGCGGGCTTTGCAAGTGTGCGAATCGGGAAGGCTTTTTTCCTCACGGAAGATAGCGGGCTTCACACTCTCTGCGGGCCTAAGAGGGTCAGACCACGGTGAAGATGTCGCAGTGAATATGTCGTTGGTCCTCATGCAAGCGCGTAGCGTTGGAATCTGGACTTAGGCTTGTCGGGAAGCGCCTGCCGGATCAGCCCTTTCGCCATGAGTGGAACGAGAAATCGCTAATGGGGACAGTCCCCCAAACTATTATACTTCTGGAATCCATGTTTACTTCTGGACGCGGCGCTCCGGAGAGGCTCAGGCGAGGCCGAGGACGTCGCGCATCGAGTAGAGCCCGCAGGCGCGCCCCTTCGCCCACACGAGTGCCTTGAGCGCCCCAGCGGCGAACGCCTCGCGGCTCTGGGCGCGGTGGACGAGCTCCACCCGCTCAAGTTCGCCGGCGAACATCACCGTATGGTCGCCAACCACCGATCCACCGCGCAGCGCGTGGATGGCAATTTCGCCCTCGGGACGCTCCCCGACGTCGCCGCGGCGACCGTAGACGAAGCCGTCCGCCGCGCGTCCGCGGCCCTCGGCCGCTGCCTTCGCGAGCATCAGCGCCGTCCCCGAAGGCGCGTCCTTCTTGTGGCGGTGGTGCATCTCGGCGATTTCGATGTCGTACTCCGGCCCCAGCGCCGCCGCGGCCCGGCGCACCAGCTCGACGAGCAGGTTGACGCCCAGCGAGTAGTTGCCGCTCTGGACGACGGGAATCGACTCCGCCGCCGCCGCCACCGCCGCCTGCTCGGACTCGTCCAGCCCGGTTGTGCCGATCACGTACGGAATGCCGCGGCGCACGGCCTCAGCGATCGCCGCTGGAAGCGCGGTGTGGTGGGAGAAATCGACTACGCCCTCCACCCCCTCCGCCCAGCCGCGATCGTAGCCATCGGCCACGTCGACGCGCGAGACCACCTCCAGCCCGAGGCCTGCTGCCAGCGAGTCCAGCATCCTCCCCATGCGCCCGGCAGCGCCCTGAATCGCGATTTTCATGAATCTCCTCCCTGATTGCGGCGAAAAGGCGCCGCGGACAGCCCGCGACGCCCCTCCACGTTCATTCGCCGACGTCGCTCGGCATTATTTCTTGACGAGCTTGCGCACCGCCTTGTGCGAGCAGAACGTGCGCTCGGTGTAGAGCTTGGCGCGGCGCGCGGTGCCCTTCTTGACCACCTTGATCGCCTGGATCCAGGGGCTGGCGAAGGGGAAGAGCTTCTCCACCCGGACGCCGTAGCTGTCGCGCGAGACGGTGAAGTTGCCGGACGCGTTGCCGCGGCCGTTGTCGACCGCCAGCACCTTACCCTCGAAGTCCTGGATGCGGAACTTGTCGCCTTCCTTGATCTTGATCGAGACGCGGACGATGTCGCCGGCGCGGAACGCGGGGTAGTTGCGATCCTTGATGCCGGCAGCCTGCTCGGCGTTGATCATGTCGATAAGCTTGATGCCCATGGCTTATGCCTCCTTCTTCTCCGCCGGCTTCTTGGCCTTGGCGGCGTGGTGCGGCTTGAGCTCGGGATTGCGGGCGCGGCGGATCAGCGAAGCGACCGTTGTCGAGGGCTTGGCGCCCTTCGAGAGCCAGTAGTCGACGCGCGCGAGGTCGAGCTTGAAGTTGTTCTCCTTGACCTGGGGGGCGTAGGACCCAAGAATCTCAAGGAACTTGCCGTCGCGGGGGGAACGCACGTCCGCCGCGACGATGCGGTAGGTCGCGTGGTTGGTGCACCCAGTGCGACGCATTCTGATCTTAACCATACTGTCTTTAGTCTCCTGTCGGTGAATGAATTGGCGCGTAGTATACCATAATCGCCCCCATCCGCGCAAGTGGTGAGAACGTAAACGAGAGATGGCGGCTACAGAATGTGGCCCATCTTGGTGCGCTTGGTTTCCATGTAGCGGCGGTCGTATGCGTTCGGCGGAATCACGATCGGCACGCGCTCGGTAATCTCGATGCCGTAGCCGTCCAACCCCTTCACCTTGCACGGGTTGTTGGTCATGAGCCGCACCTTGCGGATGCCGAGGTCTGCCAGGATCTGCGCGCCCTCGCCGTAGTCGCGGAGGTCCGGCGCGAAGCCAAGCGCCACGTTCGCCTCGACGGTGTCCATTCCCTTCTCCTGCAGATGGTAGGCGTGGAGCTTCTGCTCGAGGCCGATGCCGCGCCCCTCCTGGCGCATGTAGAGGACTGCCCCGCGCCCCTCGCGCTCCACCGCCTCCATCGCCGCGTGCAGCTGCGGGCCGCAGTCGCAGCGCTCGGAGCCGAGCACATCGCCGGTGAAGCACTCGGAGTGGACGCGCACCAGCACCGGCCCGCCGTCGTCAACCCTGCCCTTGACCAGCGCAAGGTGCTCGAGCCCGGTGACGCGGCTCTTGTACATGCTGAGCCGGAAGTGCCCGTGCGCAGTGGGGAGGTCGACCTCCTCCACCTTCTCCACAAGCTTGTCCACCCGGCGGCGGTAGGCGATCAGGTCTGCGATCGTCGTCATCTTCAGCCCGTGGCGCTTCGCGAACGCGGCGACGTCGTCCAACCGCGCCATGGTGCCGTCGTCCTTCATGATCTCGCAGCAGAGCCCGGCCTCACGGAGCCCGGCGAGCCTGCAGAGGTCGACCGTCGCCTCGGTGTGCCCGGCGCGGCGGAGCACCCCGCCCGCGCGCGCCTCGAGCGGGAACATGTGGCCGGGACGGCGGAAGTCGCCCGGCTTCGCGCCCTCGCGCACCGCCGCACGCGCGGTCTCGCCGCGCTCTTCGGCGGAGATACCGGTGGTGGTGCGGACGGAGTCGATGGAGACGGTGAAGGCGGTCGAGTGGTTGTCGGTGTTCTCCGCCACCATCTGCGGCAGGTCGAGGCTGCGGCAGAGCGCCGCGCTCATCGGCATGCAGATCAGCCCCTTCGCGTACGAGGCCATGAAGTTGACGTTCTCGGTGGTGGCGAACTCGGCGGCGCAGATGCAGTCGCCCTCGTTCTCGCGGTCGGCGTCGTCGGTGACGACCACGATCTCGCCGGCCCTGAGGGCGGCGAGGCAGTCGTCGATCGTGTCAAATTCGCTGTTCATTGCCGCGTATTATACCATATTCGCCCGCCCTCCGTAGCCTCTTGTCCGCCGTAGCCTCGGCGTAGGCGGATGGCGAGGAGGGTGGTTCGTTCAAACTGCCGCGGACTGTCCGGGCGGGGTTTTCTTTTAGCCGCAAAGGTCGCAAAGTGCCGCGGGGGTTGGGCCCTGCGCCATCTAGATTACGTCTTCAGGAAGCCATACTCAAAGACCTGTGGGCGGAGCTTCGCGGAAAGCGCGGTGTAGGCGGACTCGAACGCGGCGAAGTCCGTCGGACGGCCTTCGGAGGATTCGCCGTATGCCTTCAGCGACTGGCGTATCTGATACCAGCCGACGTCAGGCCGGTTCAGCTTGAACCGCTCGCGAATCGAGTAGTCGAAGGACGGCAGCCGCTTGAAGTACTCGCGCCAAATCTCCAGTCCGGCGGCGCGGACGGCGCTCGCCTCCGACGACAAGTCTCGTCCCGCAAGATACCGCACCATGAAGTCGCTCTCGAATCGACCAGGTGCGTCAACTTCTTCTTCCGTGAACGGAATGAAGTGGTTCACGATGCTCCACGACTTGCCGTTCCACTCCAGCCCGTCCGCAGACGCCGTGAGGTTCTTTCCGTGGAAGAGCACATACACGAGGCAATCCAACTTGAACACCTCCGATAGTTCAGCGTCGGGAATCAGGAACTGGTCGTTGTGATTCTGCCAGGTGTGGGCAATCAGATGCTGCACCGTAAACAAGCAAGCCGCCTTATCAAGGTTGTGCTCATTGGCAAACAGTCCATGCCCGCGTGAAGCGCCAGAAGACAACAGATACACATAGTTAGTGTTCTGCATATCGTTTGTACCAGTACAAAGGAATGCGACAGCCCCATCGCTCCACTTTGTTCCGCGTTGGTCACGACGGGCGGCCTTGGGTGGCTCAATGGCATTTGTAAGCGGCACACATGGTGTTTTGTTTGGCTTCGGACGCTCGATCCAGTTCGTGAGCATACGGTCGTTGGGGATGTTGTAGAATGCCTTTTCGCCGATGGCCTTGCCGTTCTTGTCCAGTACCTCACAGGAGATCGAATCAGGAAACTTTGTGTTCTCTGTGTTCTTTGTGGCAAAAGCTGCCTTCCACACGAGAAATCCAATGGGAAAGTCGCCCTTAAGCCCGTCGAACGCCTTGCTGTGGACGACGAAACCGCCGAGGTACTTCGCTGGCCATTCCTTTCTGAAGGTCTCGAAGGTCTGGGAGTTGACATATTTGAGCGTCGAGAACGAAGCGAGCACGGTGTTGGGGATTTCCTTTGCAATCCGAGTGAAGAACTGTGCAAAAAGCTCGTTGGAGCAACGTCCATACTCATCCATGCCAAACTGACCCCAGCGTGTTTTGGCGACGCCGGTCTTGTTCTCCATCTTCGAGCCCTTCGCCGTGTTGTCGGCGTTTGTCGCCTCCGCATAGGGCGGGTTGATGAGGACGAGGAACTTCTTCTTGCCTTCCTTTGCCGCGGCGATAGCGTCTCGGAGGTTCTGCGGGATCTTGTTCGTGAGCGAGTAGTCGATGGAGCCGTCTTCCGCGATGTCGTCGTTGAGGTAGTCGTACTGAAAGCGCGTTGCGGCGCGGCAGGTTTTCGCGGCGGCCATTACGTCGATGTCGGGCTGGTCGAGGGTGGACATGAAGAGGTTGCGCGGGTTCGCGTGCTTCGTCTCGAGGTTGCCGACGCCGCAGCACATGTCCCAGACGATGTAGTCGCGCTGCCAGTTCGCGCCGAGGGTGGCGTTCAGCAGGTCGTACGCCTTGTCCACGATGTGGAGCGGCGTGTAGAACGCGCCCTTGAACGCGCGCTCGTCGTAGGGGATGAGCGAATCGCGGCGCTCCAGCAGGTAGTTGCGGTATTCCTCCTTCGGCGGACGGTCGTAGATTGCCCAGAATCTATGGTAGCCGTCCAGGGAACCGAGGTTGCAGACGCGGCCTTCGAGGAGGAACGCGGGGCGGCCGTTGCGGTGGATCAGCTCGGCGGAGAGGTTTTCGTGTGTCGAGACAGTGCCGTCGCTCATCACGTCCGCGAAGAAGAGGAGCGCGTATTCGTCTTCGGCGACGTCGGTTATCTCGCGTCCGATCATGTCGACCCAGCGGTCGAAGACCTGCTTGAGGTTATCCGGGGTGATCTGGGTGCGGACGATTTCGCCGGACTTGATGGCGGCCTTGACGGTGTCTATGAACTCGCGCTCCTGGGTCTCGATGCGGAAGGTAACGAAGTGCGTACCGATGAACTGCGAGACGACATCGAGCGCCTCCTGCGTCACGTCGCTCGCGGACTTGCCCCACTTGATCTGCACCGACTTGTCCTTCAGGAGCGGGAGCGCGACCTCGGTCTTCATAAGCGCAGCCTTGGCCGAGTCGACGACGCAGAGGAACGGCGGGATCGCCTCGCCGTCCCGGAGCGCCACCCAGACGTAGTTGAGAAGCTGGGTGAACATGAAGTAGACGGAGCGCTTTGAACCGGCTTTCGCCTCGAACCAGATTTCCTTCGTCTGGATGTCGATGAGGTTGCGCTGGACGTTCTTGAGGCCGAGCGCCTTGATGTACGCGGCCTTCACGTCCTCCTCCGACGTCGCCTTCTGAAGTGTTTCAAAGAGTGTCATCAGAGTGTATTATACCAAAACTGCCGCGGAACTAGCGGAGATAGACCGCGGTGCCTGCACCGCAGAGGACGGCGAGCGCGCGCTCGTGCGCGGGATCAATGCCGCGGACGGCGAGGCGGGCGAGGTTCCATCGGCGGCTGAATAGCCAGTCAGGACGTGTGGACGCAAGTTCCGGGAACAGTTCCGCCGCGCCGCCGTCGCGGATGGAAAGCCGCCTGACCTCAACCTCTGCGTCAACGTGCATACCCAGGACAAGCGTCCTGCGGGCCACCGTGACGGACGGCTCCGCCTCGATCCGCGCCAAGCGGTTGGTGCCGACGACGAACCAGCGCCCGCAGTCCCAGCCCAAGGCCAGTTCCGCCTCCGCCGTCCCAAGCCGCCCGTCGCCGTCGGCGTCACACCCAAACGCCACCTCGACGCAGTTGGACGGCGTGGCGTCCAGTTCCAGCCTGACCGAGAAGTCGCGGGCGACATCCTCAGCGAACGAGAACACCACGTTAGTCACCGCCTCGGTGTCGGAGAATCCGCTCGCCGGCAGCGACGACTGCCGCATCACCGACGCGCCGAACCCGCCCGCCGCGCACAGCGCGAACAACGCGCAGACAAGAAAGCGAATACCACTCCACGATCTCATGCCGTCATCTCCTAGTGCATTGGACTGACTGTCATTTGCGATCCTTGCAGCACTCGCCGAATTCTCCGCCGCGGCAATGGCGTCCGCGTCCTTTTTCAAACTTCCTGCATCCGCGCTTGTGTGCTCTCACATAGTCGCTGTCGAGATAAAGCCAGTAAGGCCCCTCGTCGGGATCATGTTCGTAATGCCACCTCTCTATTGAGCCACGAAGCCCTTTCGAATACCTAATTTTCCCGTCTTTTGAATAGCGCGGTTCATCTGGAGCAATCGTAACTTTCAGCACTGCATAATTCTTGCGGTCGATTTTCTCGGCCTCATCAGGCGATACGATTCTTGAATTGCCACCGGACAATGTCAGAACCGGTTCCCCGCTGGACGGATCGACTATGTCCAGCCGATTCATCCTCATGTCTTCCTTGCTATTCCAGCTCCACAATCCAGGATCAAACTCTTTCCGCAGCTTCGCATTGATCTTGCCGAACACTTCGATTCCGCGCCAATCCAGATCTACAAGGGGGAAGGCGTAGTTTACCAGCGGCTGGGGGTCGTCTTCGTCCGAGGGGATCAGGAATACAACGGCCTTGTTTCTTGGCGTTTCGTCGTAGACCGCGGCAAAGAACAGACATTTAGGCTTGTCGCCATCCTTGCCGTCGGAGTCAAATTCTCTTTTTACAAAAATCGCTCCTTTGACGACGACTATGCTTCTGTCCTGGAACACAAAGCTAACGAGATTGGTTTCCAAAACATCCAACAGCTTGCATCGGGCGACAAAAT
>SFPL01000017.1 GCA_004551905.1 Lentisphaeraceae bacterium | reverse complement strand
CTGTCCCCGTCGGCATCCCGTCGGGTGGCTTGTCATGCCTTGAACAGGCTGTGCGGCAGGGTCTCGTCGCGCAAAACCGCTTACAAATGTCCACGGCGGCTCGGCGCAGCCGAGACGACGGGGGTATTTGTAATCCGTGTCGCGTCGCGTGCCCGCTTGACTGCGGCGAAGGCAATATGGTATACTACGCGTCAAATTTGGCATCGGTGGGATACTCAAGTGGTCAACGAGGGCAGACTGTAAATCTGCTGGCTAACGCCTTCCAAGGTTCGAATCCTTGCCCCACCACCAATAAAAACCTGTAGACCAGCGATTTGACGGAGGAAAGGACCTATGGAAGACCAGGTAAAGGCAAAGCTGGAGGAGCTCCGCGCCGGGCTGCAGGCCGACGGGGGCGACCTTGAGTTCGTGAAGATGGACGGCAAGGTGGTCTATCTGCGCCTCGTCGGCCACTGCGGGAGCTGCCCGTTCGCGATGATGACGCTCAAGCAGGGCATCGAGGCGTCGCTCCGCGAGCTTGACCCCGAGATCACCGTCGAGAGGGTGACGGACTGATGAAGAAGACGGTCAACGTCTCGCTCGTCGGCGTCGGCGGGCAGGGCATCATCCTCGCCGCGGACATCCTCGCCAAGGCTGCGGCGATGGCCGGGTACGACGTGAAGAAGTCCGAGATTCACGGCATGGCCCAGCGCGGCGGATCGGTGACGAGCCAGGTGCGCTTCGGCGCGTCGGTCGCCTCGCCGATCATCCAGGAGGGCACGGCCGACGTCCTCGTCGCCTTCGACAAGATCGAGGCGCTGCGCAGCTCCGGGGTGCTGGCGAAGGACGGCACGGCGGTGGTGAACGACCTCTGCCTCGTGCCGGTTACGGTGTCCTCGGGCCAGCAGCCGCCGGTCGAGGACCTCGACGGCAGGGTGAAGAAGACCTTTAGGCAGCTGGTGCTGGTCGACGCCTCCGCTATCGCGTCCGGCGAGATCGGCAACGCGCGCACGATGAACATGGTGCTCGCTGGCGCGCTCTCGGCCAAGTGCCCGTTCCCGGAGGAGGTGTGGTACGCGGCGATGGCGGAGCTCCTCTCTGGCCCCAAGGCGAAGCTCCTCGAGGTGAACCGCAGGGCGTTCGCGGCCGGCCGTGCGCGCGCCATCGGAGGCTGAAGGCGATGGGTGAGACGCTGAGCTTCGAGCCGCCGCGCGGGATGCGCGACTTCTATCCCGAGGACATGGCGTGGCGCAACCGCGTATTCGACGCGTTCCGCGCCGCAGGCGAGGCTGCTGGGTTCAGCCCCTACGACAGCTGCGTCGTCGAGAGCTACGACCTGCTGGCCAGGAAGGCCGGCGAGGAGGTGGGCGAGCAGATCTACCACTTCTTCGACAAGTCCGAGCGCCACATCGCGCTGCGTCCGGAGATGACCCCGACACTCGCGCGGATGGTGGCGCAGCGCCAGAAGGAGCTTTCGTTCCCGATCAAGTGGACGACGATCGCCCAGTGCTTCCGCTACGAGCGGATGACGAAGGGGCGCAAGCGCGAGCACTACCAGTGGAACGTCGACATCGTAGGCGAGGACTCGGTGCTGGCCGAGGCGGAGGTGCTCGGCGCGGCGTGCGACGCGTTGCGGCGGATGGGGCTTTCCTCGGCGGACTTCAGGGTGCATGTCTCCTCGCGGCGGCTGCTCGGCGAGGTGCTGGAGCGGAGCGGCGTGCCCGCCGACCGCCATGCGCAGGTGTTCCTCGCGCTCGACAAGCGCGGCAAGATGCCAGACGCCGAGATTGCGGCGATGCTCCGCGACGGCGGGCTCGACGACGCGCTGGTCGCCAAGGTGTTCGAGATCCTCTCGTTGAAGGACCTCGACTCGGTCGTTGCCTACCTTGGCGCGGCGGCGGAGGGCTCGCGCGCGGTGGCCGAGCTTTCGGAGCTCTTCCGGCTTGCCGGCGCGGCTGGCTTCGCGGAGTCGCTCGTCTTCGACATCGGTGTCATCCGAGGCCTGAGCTACTACACCGGCATCGTGTTCGAGTGCTTCGACGCCAGGGGCGAGTTCCGGGCGATCTTCGGCGGCGGCCGCTACGACAATCTGCTCACCGCGATCGGCGGAATGCCGATGAGCGCGGTGGGACTTGGCTTTGGCGACGTGGTGGTGACGGAGCTTCTCAAGTCCCGCCTCGGCGGGAGCGCGTCCTCTGCGCGCAGGGGCGTCGCGGTGGGGTTCATGGAGGACGCCCAGTGCGACGCCGCAGTGCGCCTCGCCGCGCGCCTGCGCCGCGAGGGAAAGTCGGTCGACCTCGCGCTCCACTCGATGAAGCCGAAGAAGTTCTTCGCCCACGCCGGCTCCTCGATGGCGGCTGAGGCGGTGTTCCTGGGACCGGACGACGTGGAGAAGGGCACCGCCCGGCTCAAGAACCTCGAAACGCGCGAAGAGTCCGGGATAAGCCTATGACCGCGCTCGTGCTCGCCGCCGCGATGGCGTCCTCGGAGGCGCTCGTAACCGTGCTCAACACGCGGACCGCGGCCTCGCAGGACCGCTACGACGCCGCGGTCGCGGTGGTCGAGCGCGACGCCGCGGCGGGCAAGCCGCTCCAGCAGTTCGTCATCGGAGTCACCACCGACGACCAAGAGAAGGCGGCGCGCTACCTCGCCTCCTCGCGCGGTACGATCAAGTCCCTGGCGCAGAGGCGCGGCAATCCGCTCGTGTGGTACCTCCTCTCGATGGAGTCGAACGACCGCGCCCTCCTGGAGCGTGCGGCGAAGGGCGGCAACGTGCAGGCGCTCAACGCGCTCGGCGCGATGCTGGTGCAGGAGGCCAACTCGGCCACGGGCGAGGCGACGAACGGAGTTCGGCGGCTTCTCCGCGAGGGCTTCGAGTGCTTCAGCAAGGCCTCGGAGCAGCGCGACCCCAACGCCTTCGTCAATGTCGGCGCGTGCTACCTGAACGGCATTGGCTGCAGAAAGAACGCGATGCTCGCGTTCGAGTGCTTCCGCACCGCCGCGCAGGAAGGCGGCCATCCCGAGGCGATGATGTACCTGTCGACGTGCTTCGACCGCGGCATCGGCGTGAAGGCCGATCCTGAGAAGGCGATGTTCTGGCGGATGAAGGCAAGAGCCTGCCGCGGCGACAAGGCGGCGGCGAAGTGGCTGGAGAGCAGGAAATGACGGTGCTCATGGTCGGCGACGTTGTCGGCGGCCCCGGCCGGCGGATCCTCAGGCGCGAGCTCAAGGGGCTCAAGGCGCGCTTTGGCGCCGCGGCGGCGGTCGTCAACGCCGAAAACTGCGCCGCGGGCTCGGGCATAACCGCCGCGCTTGCAGAGGAGATCTTCGACGCCGGGGCGGATGCGATCACTCTCGGCGACCACACCTGGGGCCAGAAGGAGTTCGCCGCGCAGATCGGCGGCGTCGAGCGGCTGGTGCGCCCCGCCAACTTCGCCGCGGAATGCCCCGGCCGCGGCTGGTGCCTCGTCAACCTGCCGGTCGGGCGCCTCGCGGTTCTCAACCTCCAGGGCAGGGTGTTCATGCAGGCGGCGGACTGTCCCTTCAAGGCCGCCGACCGCGCTCTGGCGGAGATTCCGAAGGACGTGCCGGTGGTGGTCGACTTCCACGCCGAGGCGACGAGCGAGAAGGCCACTTTCGCGCACTACCTCGACGGACGTGTCGCCGCCGTCGCCGGCACCCACACCCACGTCCAGACCTCCGACGCCAGGCTGCTACCGAAGGGGACGGCGTACATCACCGACCTCGGGATGACCGGTCCCTACGTCTCCTCGATCGGGCGCGACCTCAAGCCGGTCACCCGCAAGTTCATCACCGGCATCCCGGCGCGCTTCGAGGTGGCCGAGGGACCTTGCACGCTCGAGGGCGCGGCGATTTCGATCGACCCTAAGACCCGCCTTGCCGAGTCGATCGAGTCCTTCCGCGTCAGGGACTGAGTTTCCGCTGCGCAGACGGCGCCGTATTTTGGTATAATACACCAAGATATGGCCAAGGAATATGGAGACAAAAGCATCGTCACCCTCGATCCGGTGACGCACATCCGCATGCGCCCCGGCATGTACGTGGGCGAGCCGGGCACCGGCGCGATGTACCACGACTGCATCTACATCCTGATGAAGGAGGTGATCGACAACGCGATCGACGAGTTCGGGCAGGGCTTCGGCAAGCGCATCGAGGTGACAGTCAACTACGACTCCGGCGAGGTGTCGGTGCGCGACTATGGGCGCGGCATTCCGCTCGGCAAGGTGGTCGACTGCGTTTCGCAGATGAACACCGGCGGCAAGTACGACAACGAGAACTACCAGTTCTCCGCCGGCATGAACGGCGTCGGCACCAAGGCTGTGAACGCGCTCTCGGAGTTCTTCGAGGTGCGTAGCTTCCGCGACGGCGAGTTCTCCGAGGCGTACTTCGAGGCGGGCAGGCTCAAGTCGAAGAAGCGCGGCAAGGACAAGGCTGGCGAGCACCCCGGCACCTTCATCCGCTACAAGCCGGATGTCAAGGTGCTCAAGCACTTCAAGGTGCGCGAGGAGCATGTCCTCAGGCGCATGAAGATGTACTGCTACGTGAACGCCGGGCTCACCATCGTCCTCAATGGGCAGGAGATCCGCTCCGACCGCGGCCTCGCCGACCTGATCGCCGACGAGGCGCAGTTCGAGAAGCTCTACCAGCCGTTCCACGTGAAGACCAAGTCGCTGGAGATCATCTTCACCCACACCAACCGCTTCGGCGAGGAGTACCACACCTTCGTCAACGGCCAGTACACCACCGACGGCGGCACCCACCTCACCGCCTTCAAGGAGGCGCTCACCAAGGCGCTCAACGACTATGACCCGAAGAAGAGGTTCGACGGCGACGACATCCGCGACGGACTCCTCGGCGCAGTCGCGGTGAGGATCATGAACCCGGTCTTCGAGGGGCAGACGAAGATCAAGTTCGTGATGAACGACATGCGCGCCGACCTCGTCGCCGAGATGAAGAAGGAGATCGAGGCCGCGCTCCACCGCTCGCCGTCCGAGACCGACCGGCTGATCGCCAAGATCGAGGAGACGGGCAAGATCCGCTCGCAGCTCAACACCATCAAGAAGCAGGCTCGCGAGCGCTCGCAGGCGGTGTCGGTGCGGGTGCCGCAGCTGAAGGACTCGAAGAACCACCTGCGGCTCGACCGCATCAACAAGAAGACCGGCAAGCCCGAGGGCGACGACACGATGATCTTCCTCACCGAGGGCAAGTCCGCCGGCGGCACGCTCGGCAACGCGCGCGACGCGCTCAACCAGGCCGTGTTCTTCCTCCGCGGCAAGCCGCTCAACACCTGCGGCGTGGGGAAGGAGGTGCTCTACAAGAACGAGGAGTTCTTCAACCTCATCAAGACGCTCGACGTGGACGAGTCGCTCGAGCACCTCCGCTACGGCAAGATCATCTTCGCGACCGACGCCGACGTGGACGGGCTCCACATCCGGATGCTGCTTGCCACTTTCTTCATGCGCTTCTACCGCCAGCTGGTGACGGACGGGCGCGTGTTCATCCTCGAGACGCCGCTCTTCCGCGTGCGCAACAAGAAGGAGCAGTACTATTGCTTCTCCGAGGAGGAGAAGGTCGCTGCGCAGGCGAAGTGCGGCCGCGGCTGCGAGACCACCCGCTTCAAGGGCCTCGGCGAGCTGAACGCCAAGGAGTTCAAGGACTTCATCGGCGAGGACATGCGGCTGACGCCAGTCACCTGCGCGGATGACGTCGACGTAGAGAAGACGATCAAGTTCTATATGGGCGCGAACACGCCCGAGCGCAAGAACTACATCATGGACTCGCTCGTGTGCGACGCGAGCGACTTCTGAGCGACGGAGGAGACAGTGGCATATTCGCGATTCGGAACGACTGACGAGAAGGGGCGGCTCCAGCCGCCCAAATCGGAGCCGCGCCCGCAGAAACGCCCCGGTGCGCGGCGGTCGGGTAGCCGCCTCTCCTTCGCGGCGTCGGTGCTGGTGGCCATCGCCGCCTCGCTCTGGGCGTGGAAGGTGGCCTCGCCGGAGAGCTTTTCGCGCACGTGGGACGGAATCGTCCACTACTTCGCCGATCTGCGCGGCAGCGTGTCGGTGAAGTCAGACCAGTTCCGTCCGCGCCCCGGTGCCACCGGCGCGGTGAAGGTGACGAGCTCGGCTCCGAAGCAGTTTTCAAAACCAAAGGAAGGAAACTCAAAATGAACAGAACAATAGTAATCGGCGCCGTCGCGTTGGCGGCGCTGGCGTCTGGATGCGAACCCTCCGGCGGCCGCCGCGTCGCCGCACTTGACGCAGCGGCGTGGAAGGAGAGCGTGTGGATCAGCGTGCCCGGCGCGCCGACCGTGCCGGACAAATGGTGGCAGAAGAATATCCAGCGCGCGGCGGACGGCACCAGCTGGTTCGTGGGCAGGCTCGGGAACGAGGCGAAGGTGAAGAAGGCGACGTGGATGACGGCCGGCCTCGGCGTCTACGATCTCTACGTGAACGGCGTGCGCGTCGGCAGCGACTTCCTCAAGCCCGGCTTCACCCACAACAGGAAGACGAAGTATTCCTTCACCTACGACGTCACCGACCTCGTCAAGGCCGGAGCCGGCGACGAAAACTTCTTCGCCGCCGAGGTCTCCGCCGGCTGGTGGCGCGACAGGATCGTCAGCTTCAACGGCCGGAAGAGCGCCTTCCGCTCGGTCGTCGAGCTCGAGTACGCGAACGGTGAGAAGCAGCTCTTCGGCACCAACCTGAAGGACTGGAAGTGCGGCGTCGCCGGCGCGGTGAAGCACGCGGCGATCTTCGACGGCGAGGAGTACGACGCGCGCGTCGCGCAGCCATACTTCGGCGCGGACGACTTCGTCGCGCCCGAGGAGAACAAGGAGTTCAAGGGCGAGATATTCCCGACCGCCGGCGCGGAGGTCGTTCTCCGCGGAGACCTGGCGCTCAAGCCGGTCGAAGCGTACTGCTGGAAGGGCGTCGAGGGCGAGGACAAGGCGAAGAACGTCTTCGGCAAGGTGGTGAAGACCCGCGTCTTCGATCCCGCTGCGGCGCTCGCGGTCGAGCCAGGAGAGACGCTCGTCGTCGACTTCGGCCAGAACTGCGCGGCGGTTCCGGCTTTTGTGATGAAGTCCGCGCCCGGCACCACGCTCACCTGCCTTCCAGGCGAGATGCTCAACGACATGAACGGCGAGCGCAGCCGCGGCAACGACGGCCCCGGCGGCTCGGTCTACCGCGAGAACCTGCGCGTCCCGAACGAAGGCATGCGGGCGGTCTACACCTTCGCGACGGCGGAGGACGAGCTCTACATGCCGCGGTTCACCTTCTTCGGCTACCGCTACGTCTCGATCACCGCCGACAAGCCGGTGACCATCAAGTGCCTGCGGTCCGTCCCCGTCACCTCGATTGCGAAGGAGATGGAGGCCGGCAGCCTCGTGACCGGCGACGAGTCGCTCAACCGCTTCATCGCCAACGTCTACTGGGGTCAGCTCTCCAACTACCTCTCGGTGCCGACCGACTGCCCGCAGCGCAACGAGCGCCTTGGCTGGACCGCCGACACCCAGGTGTTCGCCGAGACCGGCTCGTTCAATGCCGACACGTCCGCGTTCTTCCGCAAGTGGATGCGCGATATGCGCGACACCCAGGAGGGACGCGGCGGCTATCCCGGCGTCGCGCCACTCGCGCAGTACGGCAGCGCCGAGACGATGCGCATGTGCTGGTCCGACGCGGGCATCGTGGTGCCGTTCGAGATGTTCAAGCAGTTCGGCGACGTCGAGATCGTGAAGGAGAACTGGGCGTCAATGGAGAAGTATATGCAGCGCATGGACGAGACACGCTGCGAACACTCCAAGCTGGTCGGTGAGAACCGCAACTACCAGTGGGCCGACTGGCTTTCGTTCGAGGATTTGGAGTCGAGCAGCGACCGCATGCGCGGAGCCGACCGCTCGATCAAGCCCGCGGCGGTCCTCTACTGGAACTTCCTCTACTCCTGCTACTGGGCGCTTGACAGCGACATGATGGCCGCGATGGCGCGCGGCGTCGGCGACGATGCCGGCGTCAAGAAGTACGTCGCGATGGGCGAGAAGGCGCGCGCGCAGATCCGCGAGAAGTTCTTCGACAAGGCGACGGGGAGGCTCGTCAAGGAGATTGACGGCCTCCAGACCGCGAACGTGATGGCGCTCGCGACCGGGGTCGTCAAGGGCGAGCAGCGCGCAGCGGTCGCCGCGCACCTCAGGGAGCTCATCGAGGGCGAGAGCGAGATCGACGAGGCCGGCTACCGCAAGCGCGTCAAGGGCGTCCTGAAGACCGGCTTCCTCGGTTCGCATTTCGTGATGGACGCTCTCGCGGACAACGGTATGGCGGACCTCGCCTACACGCTGCTCCTGAGCCACAAGTTCCCGAGCTGGCTCTATTCCGTCGACCAGGGCGCGACCACGATCTGGGAGCGGTGGAACGGCTACGTCAAGGAACGCGGGTTCGGTCCCGTCGGGATGAACAGCTTCAACCACTACGCCTACGGCCAGGTGGTGGCGTGGATCTACCGCCGCGCCGCCGGCATCGCCGCCGATCCCGCCTCGCCCGGCTTCAGGACGATAGTGATGAAGCCGATCCCGGACCGCCGCCTCGGTTTCGTCAAGGCGTCCTACCGCTCGGCCGCAGGGCTCGTGACGAGCGCGTGGAGGTACGAGGGCGAGACCTGGATCTGGGAGTTTACCGTCCCCGAGGGCGCGGTCGCGCGCGTCACCTTGCCCGGCGAGACCGAGTCGAAGGACTACCCGGCCGGGTCCTACGTAATCAAACGCTGAAAGACAAGAGGGAGGTTCTGGCGATGTTCAAGTTCAAGACGCTGGCAGTTGCCGCGACGGCGGCGACGGTGTGGTGCGCCGCCTTCGGCGCGACGCCCAAGTACGTGTTCCTGTTCATCGGCGACGGGCTGTCCGTCCCCCAGCGGATGACGGCCGAGGAGTTCTCCCGCAAGAGCGGGGCCGGCTCGCTGGCGATGAACTCGCTGCCGTTCAGCGCGATGACGCGCACCTGCTCGGCGGATTCGCTCGTGACCGACTCCGCTGCGGCGGCGACGGCGATTGCCTGCGGCGCCAAGACGAAGAACCACTATTCCGGCGTCGACCCCGATGGTAAGCCGGTGTACTCCTCCGCCGTTGCCGCGAAGAAGGCTGGGGCCAAGGTCGGCATCGTGACGACCGTGACGATCACGCACGCGACGCCGGCCGGCTTCTACGCCCACCGCAACAACCGCGGCGACGCCTATGGCATCTCCATCGACCTCGCCGACTCCGGCTTCGACTTCTTCGCGGGCGGCGGTCTTGACGTCTCGGATAGGAACTCCACGAACCATGCGCAGTACGCGAAGTGCGGCGACGCCTACGAGTATGTCCGTTCCAAGGGCTACAAAATCGTCGAGACAAAGGACCAGTTCCTTGCGCTCAAGCCCGGCGACGGCAAGGTGTTCACCAAGTTCACGAACAGTGCGCTCGAGTACATGATCGACGCCGACGGCTCCCAGCCGACGCTCGCCGAGATGGTCGCCAAGGCGGCCGAGATGCTTGACGGCGACAGCGGCTTCTTCATCATGGCCGAGGGCGGCCGCGTCGACTGGGCCGGTCACGACAACGACGCGGCGACGAACCTCCGCGATGTCCTGGCGCTCGACGCGGCGGTCAAGGTGGCGCTTGAATTCCAGGACCGGCATCCCGACGACACGCTCGTAGTCGTCACCGGCGACCACGAGACCGGCGGCATGTCGATGGGCTTTGCAGGGACTGGCTACGCGCTCTACATGGACCGCCTCGTGAACCAGACCATGTCCGTCGGCAAGTTCGGCGAGAAGGTCGACGCTGCCTTCAGGGCCAAGCCCGACCTCTCGTTCGATGACGTCAAGCCGATAATCGCCGAGGCGTTCGGCTTCAAGTTCGAGGGCGACGCCAAGAAGGACAGCATGGTGCTTACCGAGGCCGAGCTCAAGGGAATCGTCGCGGCGTTCGACCACGATGTCCAGTTCCACAAGTCGAAAATTGAGGAGAATTCAAAGTACGACGGCGAGAAGCGCTATCTCCTCGGCGGCGAGTGCCGTGTCGTGATGTCGCACAAGTGCGGTATCGGCTGGAGCTCCGGCGCCCACACCGCGATGCCGGTCCTCACGACCGCCAAGGGCCGCTGCGCCGAGCAGTTCACCGGCTTTATCGAGAACACCGACATATCCAGGATAATGAAGGCTTTCTACGAATGAAGAAAGCCGTCCCTGTCGTCGTCCTTGCGCTTGGCTGCGCGGCGCTTTTGCTCGTGCCAGGGGCGCAGCGGCTTGCGGACGATGGGGCGCAGGCCGTCCGCGCAGAGGTTGTCGAGACCGACGATTCCGGACTGCAGCTACACGGACTCGTCGAGTTCGGCACCCAGCTCATGAAGGTGCGGCTCCCCGACGGGCGTGTCTTCCAGGCCGCGAACGAACTGCGCGCGCAGATGGAGCTCGACAAGAAGTTCTCGGTCGGCGACACCGCGCTTGTCGTCCTGCCTCCGAACGCGGCGGACGGCGACATCCTCGTCGCCCGCGACCACTGGCGCATGGGCTGGGGCTTCGCGTTCTTCGCCGGCTTCTGCGTCCTTCTCTGCGTGTTCGGCGGCTTGACCGGGCTGAAGGCGCTGTTCAGCTTCGTCTTCAGCTGCCTTGTCGTGTGGAAGCTCCTCATACCGCTCGTTCTCGCCGGATGGCATGCGTCGACGGTGGTGTTCGTAACGGTCGCCGTGCTGACCGGCGTCATAATGTATCTTGTCGCGGGATGGACGAGGAAGGGCATCAGCGCGTTTGCGGGGGCGATGCTCGGCGTCGTCGCCTCGCTGGCGCTCGCCCATTTCTTAGGGCGCGTCATGAACGTCAACGGCGCGACGATGCCTTTTGCGCAGCAGCTGCTCTATTCGGGGTTCTCGGGGCTGGACCTGCAGGACATCTTCTTCGGCGCTATCGTGCTTGCCTCCTCCGGAGCGGTGATGGATTTGGCGATGGACATTTCCGCCGGCGTCTCCGAGGTGGCCAGGCACTCTCCCGGCCTCGGCCGCCGCGCGCTCTTTATGAGCGGCATCAGGATCGGCCGCGCCGTCGTCGGCACCATGACCACCACGCTGCTCCTCGCCTACTCCGGCGGCTACCTCACCCTGCTTATGGTCTTTGCCGCGCAGGGGACGTCGCCGGTCGATTTCATCAACTCCACCCTTGTTTCGGCCGAGTTCGTCAAGACCATGGTCGGCAGCTTCGGCCTAGTGCTGGTTGCGCCGGCGTCTGCCCTGGTCGCCGCCTGTCTCCACGACAATGGGTAGCGGAGTCGAGAGGGGCGTGTCGGCGTCCGTGCTGACCATCGTCGCGCTTGCGTCGTGCTGGACAGCGCTGGCGGTCGAGGTCTCGAACCGCTACCGCAGCCCCCGCAACCCCGAGCGCGCGGTGCGCTCCTCGACCGAGCTCATCGTCCTCCACACCACCGAGGCCCCGGCGCGCAGCTCGCTCAACAAGCTCTGCGACCGCGGCGAGGCCCACTACTGCGTCACCGAAGACGGCACCATCTACGCCATTGTCGACCGCGATCGCGAGGCATTCCACGCCGGCCGCTCGATGTGGAACGGCAAGGAGGACGTGGACAAGTTCTCGATCGGCATCGAGTGCGTCGGCTATCACGACAAGCCTATGGGAATCGTGCAGCTCCGGGCAATTGCCGCGCTGGTGAAGGAGCTCAAGGCCATGTACCGGCTCGGCGATGACCGCGTCTTCTGCCACAGCCACGTCGCTTACGGCGCGCCCAACCGCTGGCAACGACACCGCCACCGCGGACGCAAGCGCTGCGGCATGCTCTTTGCGATGAACACGATCCGCCGGATCCTCAACCTCTCGGCCAAGCCGAAGTCCGACCCCGACACCCGCGCTGGACGGCTGGTCGTTGGAGACCCGTATCTGAAGAGCGTCCTCTATGGCGGCGTCGACACCATGGCCGCGCACTACCCGAAGTCTGCACCGGCGAAGCCGCGAGTCGCAAGGACGCAGCCGGCCAAAGCGACGCCCACGAAGCCGCAGGTTGCGAAGACGCCGTCGAAGAAGCCGCCAGCGAGGCCGCGGCCTGCGCCGAAACCGCCGCCGGTCGTGCAGGCGAAGAAGGTGCCGCGCACCGAGGCGGAGCTGAAGTCCCTGGGCTATTCACGCAGGGGCGTCATTTCGCCGGGGCAGACCGCGATGAAGATCGCCGGCTCGAAATGGAACGCCGACAACACCTATTACGTGGTGCGGGGCAAGGCGACCCCGGGCTCGATGATCAATCCGTCGCGGATCGAGGTCGGTGCGGCGATCTGGATGAAGTGATTTCAACAAGGAGGAAAACATGCAGCAGATAGACGGCAAGGCGCTCGCGAAGCGCATGAGGGAGGAGATTGCGGCGGACGTCGCCGCGCTGAAGGATGAGCGCGGCGTCACCCCGGGACTCGCGGTGGTGCTGGTCGGCGAGGATCCGGCCAGCGTCTCCTACGTGACCGCCAAGGAGCGCGCCTGCGCCGAGGCGGGGATGCGTTCGGTGGAGGTGCGGCTCCCGGAGAGCGTCGCCGAGGACAAGCTCGTCGCCGAGATTGCCCGCCTCAACGCCGACCCGGAGATCGACGGCGTGCTGGTGCAGCTGCCGCTGCCGAAGGGAATCGACACCAAGCGCGTAATCGAGGCGATTTCGCCGGAGAAGGACGTGGACGGATTCACGCCCGTAAATATCGGGCGGATGATGATCGGCGACAAGTGCTTCCTCCCATGCACGCCGCACGGGATCGTGAAGCTCATCGAGTTCGCCGGGATGGACCTCAAGGGACGCCACGTGGTTGTGATCGGTCGATCCAACATCGTCGGCCGCCCGCTCTCGGTGCTGCTATCCATGAAGGGCATCGACGCCACGGTGACGCTCTGCCACACGGCGACGCGCGACATTGCGGCCTTCACCCGCGCCGCCGACGCGGTCGTGGTGGCGGCGGGTCGGCCCGGCACGCTTACCGGCGACATGCTCAGGAAGGGCGCGGTGGTGATTGACGTCGGCGTCAACCGCGTCCCGGACGCAACGAGCGCGCGCGGCTACCGCCTCGTCGGCGACGCCGACTTCGAGTCCTGCTCGCGCGTTGCCTCTGCGATCACCCCGGTCCCAGGCGGCGTCGGCCCGATGACCATTACCATGCTGCTCTGGAACACGCTCGCCGCCGCGCGGCGCAGGGCGGAGTAGAATATGTCCCTCCGGTTCCACATCCACACCTACGGGTGCCAGATGAACGTGCGCGACTCCGAGGCGGTTGCGGCGATGCTCGCCGCCGCCGGACACGTGCGCGCGGAAGGCGAGGAGGACGCGGACCTTGTCGTCGTCAACAGTTGCACCGTGCGCCAGAAGGCGGAGGAGAAGGCGGTCGGCAAGGTGGGCAACCTGATCGCCGCGGGCAAGATCGTGGGGCTCGCCGGCTGCGCCGCGGAGCGGATGGGCGAGGAGGTGTTCCGGCGGCTGCCGAAGCTCCACTTCGCGGTCGGGCCGCGCCAGCTCTGGCGCATTCCGGCGATCGCCGCCGAGTTCGAGTCTGCGCCGCCAGGACGCCGCCCGCGGCGCGTCCTCGCGGTCGGCGCTGGCGAGCTGCCGCGCGGACTCGACGCGCACCTCGCCGCGGCGGACGGGTCGTTTGCCGCGGTGCAGAGCTACGTGACGGTCATGGTCGGCTGCGACAACTGCTGCAGCTACTGCATCGTCCCGTCTGTGCGCGGGCACGAGTGGTGCCGTCCCGAGGCCGAGATCGTCGCCGAGGTGAAGTGCCTCGCCGCGCGCGGGGTGAAGGAGGTGTGCCTGCTCGGGCAGAGCGTGCTCCGCTATCGCGGCGACGGCGGCCGCGCCTTTCCGCATCTCCTTCGGGAGCTGCAGGCGGTCGACGGGCTGAGGCGCATCCGTTTCACCTCGGCGCACCCGGCCGGCTGTACTGAGGAGCTCATAGCGGCCTACCGCGACTGCCCCAAGGTCTGCCGCCACCTGCACCTGCCGGTCCAGTCCGGCTCGGACCGCATCCTGAAGTCGATGGGGCGGCGCTACGACCGCGCGGAGTACCTGGACGCCGTCGCTCGCCTGCGCGCGTTCGACCCCGAGTTCGCGGTGACGACCGACGTGATCGTCGGCTATCCCGGCGAGACGGAGAAGGACTTCGAGGCGACCCGCTCGCTGATGGAGGAGGCTGGCTTCGACAACGCGTTTGTCTTCAAGTACTCGCCGCGCCCCGGCACGCGCGCGGCGGAGATGGAGGACGACGTCCCCGCCGCCGAGAAGGAGCGCCGCGACCAGGTGCTGCTGGCCGACCAGGAGCGCCGCGGGCTCGAGCGCAATTTGCGGCTTGTAGGCTCGGTGCGCACCGTACTCGCCGAAGGGCCGTCGAAGCGCAACCGCGAGCGTTGGAGCGGACGAGACTCCGGCAACCGGATCGTGGTGTTTCCGCCGGTGGACGGGGTGTCCGTCGGCGACGAGGTGGAGGTGCGCGTTGCCGAGGCGCACGCGCAGATACTGGTAGGGGAGGTAGTTGGATGAGCGAGAAGATCATGCAACCGATAGAATTCGTCGACCGCCGCTCCGGCGAGCGCGTGGTCGAGACGGTGATGGGCGACGCCGCGCTGCGCTTCGCCTACGAGACGCTGCTCGGGCGGACGCTCTGGCCGGTCCTCTTCGGATCGCGCCTGGTGTCGGCCGCGCTCGGACGACGCTACGATTCGCCGCGATCGAAGAGGGACATCGCCGCGCTCGCGAACCTCCCCGGCTGCAGCCCGGAGGAGGCGGAGAAGCCGATTGAAGAATACGCGTCGTTCAACGAATTCTTCACCCGCAAGCTGAAGCCTGGGGCGCGTCCGCTCGGCGAAGGGTTCGTGAGTCCCGCGGACGGCAGGCTGCGCCTTTTCCTGGGGGCCGACGCCGACACCCCGTTCCCGCTCAAGGGCGCGAAGCGTCCGCTCCGCGAGGTGTTCGACTCCGCCGCGCCCGGCGGCACTTACGACGTGGCGGTGGTGCGGCTCGCGCCGGTCGACTACCACCGCTTCCACTTCCCCTGCGACTGCGAGACGCCCGAACCGGTGCGCGTCGTGCCCGGGAAGTACCATTCGGTGAATCCGCTCGCGCTCCTCAAGCGTCCTGACGTCTACGCGGACAACGAGCGCCAGAGCGTGCGCTGCCGCGCCTTCTTCGGCGACTTCTGGATGGTGGAGGTGGGCGCGTTCGGGGTGGGTACGATCGTGCAGACCGCCGAGGGCCAGCGCCATTTGAAGGGGGACGAGAAGGGCTACTTCAAGTTCGGCGGCTCGACGGTGGTCCTCGTCGTTCCGGCTGGCCTCGTGCGTTTTGACGACGACCTCGTCGCCAATTCTGCCGCGGGGCTGGAGACCCGCGTCCTCTGCGGCGAGCGCATCGGTGCTTAGCCGAACGACTCCGGCAGCAGTCCGGCAAGCGTGAATTCGCGCCAGGATGACTCCGACGAGGCCACGTAGACCTTGAAGTCGTCCGGCGCGGCGAATTCGCGCAACGTCTGGCGGCAGAGCCCGCACGGCGTGCAGTCCGCTGCGATGGAGCCGTCCGGTTTCAGCCCGGCCACGGCGACCGCCGCGAACCTGGTCTCGCCCTCCGCCACCGCCCGCGCCACCGCCGCGCGCTCGGCGCAGATTCCGCAGGGATACGACGCGTTCTCGACGTTGGCGCCGGTGTAGACGCGGCCGGACGCGGCGACGAGCGCCGCGCCGACTCGGAAGCGGGAGTAAGGCGCGTAGGCGCGCTTCGCCGCCGCCAGGGCGGCTTGAACCAGTTCCTGTGGGTTGGCTTCCATCAGAACGCCTCCGCCGCGTCGTTGACACGCGCCTTGCGCTTCTCGGCGGCGTTTTTCCGTGCCTCGCGGCGGATCTCCTCCGCCTCCTCGGCCGCGGCGCGCAGCATGTTCTCGTCCCAGGCCACTACCACCGTCTCATAGTCGCGCGTCGCTCCCTCGAGCGCGGCGGTCACGTAGCGGTCGGAGCCGAGGTCGAAGGTGTAGATGGGTCGGCACCAGCTGCGCGGACGCGCCCAGGTCTGGTAGCGTTTCTCCAGCGCCTCGATAAGGTAGTTGCGCCTCCAGCTCGAGCCGGAGTCCACCGCATTCTTCGCGCAGGCGTAGACCTTGACCGCGCGGTGGGTGGTGGGGGTGACGTAGACGTAGTAGTCGTCGAACCCGGCGAGAGCCTTCTTCGGCTTGAACGCGGTCCTGAGGAGCGTCGGCTCGGACGGGTCCTCGACGAATTCGCCCTCCTTGACCTTGCTGCCGAACTTGACGCCCATGAACGAGTCGCAGTCGGCGGCGTTTTCAGCCTTGTCGACCTGCTTTGCGCTGTCTATCCGCCGCGAGAGCGAGGCAATCTCGCCGTCTCCGACCGGGTAGCTCTGGGCGTATTCGCTCGTCGAGCTTTCGAGCAGGTTGCCGTCCGCGTCGAGCGTGGTGCGCGTTTCGCGGCGGTGCTCCGTGACCATGTTTCCGTTGGTCGTCACCGTCGATTCGGTGAAGACGCGCGAGACCGAGCCGTTTTCGTTGGTGGTTATGCCAGACTCGGTGTTGGACGACGACGCGCTGGCGCCCGACTCGGCGTAGAGCGCGGCGGCAAGCGCGATCATGGCGACTCCGCCGATCGCGGTAATCGTGGTTATGCTGGTTTTCATGTTGGTTTCTCCTTTCCTTGTTTTCCCTCTTTCGAAGGAACGGTGCGTATTGTACCCTGCCGATGTTAACGAATTGTCAATGAAACGCAGATTTCCGCCGCTGCGCTATGGCCAACGCATTGCGCTGGAAGTGTTTCAGCAGTCAGCGGCCAGGGTTCAGCAGCCAGTGTGGGCAGGCGAATCACGAATATGGTATAATACGTGTATGCGAACTGAGAACAGTCTGGAGGTGCGTGGCCTCAGAGTGTGGTACCCGCGGCGCCGCGGCGTCTTCTCCCGCGTCCGCGGCTTCGTCAAGGCCGTGGACGGGGTGGACTTCTCCGTCCGCCGCGGCGAGACGCTGGGGCTGGTGGGCGAGTCGGGGAGCGGCAAGTCGACGATCGCCCGCGCGCTCTTCGGGCTCGTGAAGCCCACTGCGGGCGAGATCGAGCTCCGCGGCCGCGCGGCGATGGTGTTCCAGGACCCCCTCGGCTCGCTCAACCCGCGCAAGACGGTGCGTGCCGCGCTCGACGAGGTGCTCGCCATATCCGGCAAAGGTGCCGCGGGCGGGACCGCGGCGGAGCTGCTCGAGTCGGTGGGGATGGACGCCTCCGCGCTCGACCGGTACCCGCACGAGTTCTCCGGCGGCCAGCGCCAGCGCATCTGCATCGCGCGCGCGATTGCCGCGAAGCCTGACCTGCTCGTCTGCGACGAGGCGGTGTCGGCGCTGGACCTCTCGGTGCGTGCGCAGACGCTCGATCTCCTCGCCGGGCTCCGCCGCCGGCTGGGGCTCTCGATGCTCTTCATCACCCACGACCTCGGGGTGGTGCGCCACGTCGCCGACCGGGTGATCGTGCTCTCGCGCGGGCGCATCGTAGAGGAGGGTGAATGCGGCGAGGTGCTGTCGCGCCCGCGCGACGCCTACACGCGCCGTCTCGTCGACTCGGTCTGCCGCATTTTCCCTCAGGAGATTTTGTCGCCGGGCGCACTTGATTTTTCCCGTCCGTTAGGCTATAATACCGCACTATGAAGGCGATACTGTCATTTTGGTACGGTCTGTTCAAGGACAACCCGACGTTCCGGCTTGCGCTCGGCCTCTGCCCGACGCTGGCGGTGACGACTTCGCTCGAGAACGCAATCGGCATGGGGCTTGCTTCCACGTTCGTGCTCGTGTGCTCGAACGTGCTCGTCTCCGCGCTTGGGCGGTTCATCCCGTCGGCGGTCCACATCCCGTGCTACATCGTGATCATCGCCACCTTCGTGACGGCGACCGACCTCCTGATGCAGGCGTTCCTGCCGGCGCTCTCCGCCTCGCTGGGCATCTTCATCCCGCTCATCGTCGTCAACTGCATCATCCTCGGCCGGGCGGAGGCGTTCGCCTGCCGCAACGGCGTCGTCGACTCGCTGGCGGACGGCCTCGGCTCCGGCCTCGGCTTCACGCTTGCCCTCTCCCTGGTCGCGTCGGTGCGCGAGATCGTCGGCGCCGGTACGCTCACGGTCTGGGGCGACCTCGCGTTCAAGAACCTCAATCCCGGCCCGGTGACGCTCGCCATCCTGCCCGCCGGCGGCTTCATCGCCCTCGGGCTCCTCCTCGCGCTGATCAACCGCATCGCCGAGTGGAACGCGCGCCGCCGCGGGGCGCCGCCGCCGCTGCCGGTGAACCTCGACTGCCGCCACTGCACGATGTGCCCAAACGGGAAGTGACATGAAGTGCCCCAAGTGCCAGGCTGACGACGACAAGGTCCTCGACTCGCGCAGCGCGCGCGACGGCGCGGCGATTCGCCGCCGCCGCGAGTGCCTCGCCTGCGGCCACCGCTTCACCACCTACGAGGAGGTCGACCGCGACGAGGTGATGGTCGTCAAGCGCGACGGCCGCCGCCAGACGTTCGAGCGCGCCAAGCTCCACAAGGCGATCCAGCAGGCCTGTGGCAAGCGCAAGATCTCCGACGAGCAGATCAGGTCCATCATCGACCGCGTGGTCGCGAACATCGAGGGCGACGAAGTATCGAGCGCCACGATCGCCGAGCTGGTGATGACCGAGCTCCACAAGGTGGACGAGGTCGCCTACATCCGGTTCGCGAGCGTCTACCGCCAGTTCAAGGACGTCTCGCAGTTTCTTTCGGCCATAACGGAGATCGTGAGGAAATGAGCGGCTCCTACCAGCGTCCGCCTCTGCGCGTGGCCCTGATGGGCCTCGGCCGCGCGATGACCGACGAGCACCTGCCGGTGTTCACGTCCCACCCGTCGCTCTTCAAGGTTGTCTGCGCGTGCGACCTCGCCAAGGACCGGCGCGATCGGCTCGCGAAGGCCTTCCCCGACTGCCGGATGTTCCGCCAGTTCGCGTCCATGCTCGAAGAGAGCGACGTCGACCTCGTGGACATCGCGACCTGCTCGACCGACCACGTCAAGCACGCCATCAAGTCGCTCAAGAAGGGGTTCTGGACGCTTGTCGAGACTCCGCTCGCGCTCACGCGGGACGACGCGATGGTGCTGAAGGGCGCGGCGGTCAAGGCCAAGAACCGGCTCATCGTGATGAACCGCGGCATTTTCGCGCCGGACTTCATGCTCGCCAGCCAGATGATGTCCGACGAGCGCCTCGGCCACATCCACCGCATCAAGATCCGGGCGGAGGACTTCGTCCGTCGCGACGACTGGCAGTGCATCAAGCGCCTTGGCGGCGGTGCCACCTACTATGCAATGCCAGACATCCTGCTACAGGCGCTGAGGCTTCTCCCCTCGCCGCCGGTGCAGCTCTGGAGCGAGCTGAAGCGACTCGCCTCGCTCGGCGATGCCGAGGACTTCGCCCACGTCAACTTCAAGTGCCGCGACCTCGTCACCGCCGACCTCGAGTTCAACGGCGGGGTGTTGCCGCCAAACCGCACCAACTCCTTTGAGATCCACGGCGAGCGCGGCGTCTTCACGGTTGCGCCAGGCATGTCCTGCGGCGAGCTGCGGGTGGTGGCGCCGGGCTTCAAGTTCCCGCGCCGCCGCTCCTCGGTGCGCACGCCGAAGCTGGGCGACCTCCACGAGGAGGTGCCGGTGGAGACGATCCCGGTGAGCCTCGCCCGCGGCACCGAATGCGGGCCGGCTGCGTTCTGGCGCAAGGTCTACGAAACGGTGCGCACCGCCGCGCCGTTCCCGATCTCGCTCGACGAGCAGTTCGAGGTAGTCAAGTTCACCCACCTGATGAAGACCACCAGTCCGTTCGGAAAATGAAGAAGCGCGCGTCGATGTCCCAGAGCCTTGAAGACTACCTCGAGGCAATCTACCTGCTGATCTCCGAGGGGAGGAATGCGCAGGTGGTGGACGTCGCCAAGATGCTCTCGGTGCGGATGCCGTCCGTCGTCCGCGCGGTTAGGGAGCTCAAGCGGCTCGAGCTCGTGGTCCAGGAGCCGTATTCCAGCATCAGCCTCACCGAGAAGGGGCGGCGAGTCGCGCACCAGGTGTTCGACCGCCACCGCCTGCTGCGGTCGTTCCTCGAGAAGCTCGGCGTCTCCCGGCGCATCGCCGACCGGGACGCCTGCCTCATGGAGCACATCCTTTCCGCGGAGACGCTTGAGAGAATCCGCACCTACACCGAGACAGAAAGAAAATGAAAAGCCAGATCAACACCCTGCGCCAGCTCCAGGAGCTGGTGCTGATCCGCGACGAGCACCACCAGACCGGCGACGGCAGCCACCTCGCCAAGCTCAACGAGTCGATCGACGCCATGCGCGCCAAGCTCGTTCCGCAGGCTGGGGCGCTCTACGACCGCCTCTACAAGAAGCACCACGTGGTCATCTCCGCTATGACCAACAATTGCTGCGCCGTCTGCGGCATGCAGGTGCCGATTGCCCAGGGCCAGCAGGTCCGGCTCGGCGAGCACCTCGTGACCTGCTCCAGCTGCGGCCGCATCCTCTTCGCTGCGGAGGAGGACGCCGCGCGCAACGTCACCGAGCCGGCCGACCGCGACGACGCCCCGAAGACCGGCATCTCCCGCTTCAGCGCCGAGGAGCTGATGCTCGTCGACCTCGGTCCGGTCTCGCGCGAGGAGGCGATCACCGCGCTCGCCGGCGCGATGGAGGAGCACAAGTTCATCGCCAACGCCGACAGCCTCGTGACCGCCGCGCTCGAGCGCGAGAGCGTGCTCCCGACTGCCATCGACGGCGGCATCGCCTTCCCCCACGTCCGCGGCGTCGAGGGCGGCGGCCTGTGCCTCGCCATGGGCATCTCCCGCGAAGGCATCGATTGGGACGGACAAAAGGTGAATCTCGTTTTCCTCTCGGCGATCCCCGTCGCGGTGTCGGCGTTCTACCTGCGGCTGATGTCGGGGCTGATGCAGTCGTTCGCGCGCGAGCCAGCCCGCCGCTCGGTGATCGAGGCCAAGGACCCGGCGGCGCTCTGGAAGGCGCTCTGCAAGGCCACCCGCGTCGCCGTCAAATGATGTTCCGCGCGCTCGTCCTCGCAGCCGCCCTGTTCGCCGCAGCCGGCGCCTCGGCGGCAAAGACGTCGTCGCACCGGCGCGACCCCTACGTGGGCGCGATCGCTGCCGACGCCGCGAGCGGGCGCGTGATCACCTCCGACCACGAGGCCGAGGAGGCGTATCCGGCGAGCGTCACCAAGCTGATGACCGCCTTCCTGGTGCTGGAGGACGTGGCGGCCGGCCGCTACTCGCTCACCAACATGGTCGTCGCCACTCCGGCGGTGTACATGTCCGAGGCGAGCTGGGTGGGCCTCAAGGCCGGCGAGCGGATGAGCGTACGCGACCTCATGTACGCGATGCTGGTGGAGAGCGCCAACGACGCCGCGATCGCGCTCGGGGTGAACTCCGCCGGCTCGTTCGACGCGTTTGTCGCGAAGATGAACGCGCGCGCGGCGGACCTCGGCATGACCAGGACCCGCTACTACAACCCCAACGGACTGCCGCCGAACTCGCGCAAGCGATATCCCTGGAAGAACTTCAACGTCTCGACCGCCGCCGACCAGCTGCGGCTCGCGCTGGAAGTGGTCAAGCTCCCGAAGATCTTCGAGTTCACCTCGGTCAAGACCTGCGATCTCGTAAAGACACCCTACGGCTACCGCATCAACGTGACCCGCGCGGTCAACCGCCCGCAGCGCACGACCCGCCTGGCGCGCGGCGAGACCATCGTCAAGACCCTGAAGAACCACAACAGGATCATGAGGGAGGACAAGCTGAAGCTCTTCAACCCCGACGGATCCGAGACGGTGGACGGGCTCAAGACCGGCTACATCGACGCCGGCGGCAGCTCGATTGTGCTCACCGGCACCCGCGCGGGCAAGCGCGCGGTGGTGGTGGTGCTTGGGTCGGCGTCCGCCGACATCCGCGAGGCAAACGCCAAACGGCTCCTCGCCGACGCGCTCGTCTGGTAGCCGTCCGCCGGCGTTCGCCGGCCGTCAGCTGAAGCGGAGGAAGATCTGCGAGAGGATGTCGCGGAAGCGCACGGGCCAGAGGCGTGACGGGCGCTCGGCCTCGATGGGTCGCTGGATGAAGTCGGGGAGGTCGGGGTTGAAGTCCAGACCGGTGCGCTCCTCGAGTTCGTCGACGGTGAGGATGTAGCGGGCGGCCCAGGCGTTCCACGGCACCGTCTGCGGGAACTCCACTGCCAGCATGCGGATGTCCATGCCCTCCTGGGCGACGACGAGCTGGTAGAACGAGGAGGGGATGTCCACGCTGGTCCCCGAAAGCTTCTCCCCGTCGCGGGAGGGGATGCAGCCGACCACCACCCAGATCTCGCCGTAGCGCGCGGTCCAGAGGTCGGCGATCCGACGCTCCATCTCGCGCCAGATGCCGCGGTTGAGCGCCGGCGACTGCGGGGCGATGTTGGTCATCATGAAGGTGAGTCGGCGGGCGGCCTCGCCGTAGCGGGAGATGATGGCGTGGTTGGGTACCATGTGGCCGCGGTCGTAGCCGCTCTTGGCGTAGTCGCCGGGCTTGGGGGAGGTGGGTACGCTGCGGTCGACGGTGAAGCCGGGGCGCTGCCCGTCGTCGTGCTTCGGCTCCTTGGCGACATGGTATGCGCACCAGACCGGGTGGCGGAGCGAGTCTGACCAGCCGATGGCGAATTCGCCTCGTCTGAGGACGCGGATGTCGGAGGGGGCGGGTGCGCCGGTGCGGCGCGGCTCGCCGGCGAAGAGCACGGAGCCGGAAGGGGCCTCTTCGTCGTATTCGTAGACGGAGTCGTGCCCGGTGAGGCCGAGCCCATCGGTGACGTCCGCGACCGGGTTGCCGGCCCAGAGCAGCGGCGCGGTGACGAACTCCGGCCAGGCGGCGCGCTTCTCGGCGATCCAGGCGGGCGGGTGGTGGACGAACCACCCGCCAACGGTTGAGAGGACGGCGAGCAGGACCACGGCAGCGAGGCCGGGGATCGCCGCTAGGCGCCGCCAGCCGGACGCCTTGCGCTTCTTCTTCCGCTTGCCCATCAGAAGTCGCCGAGGTCGATCCGGATGGTGCGGCTCTTAAGCGCCTGAATGGCGTCTGGGTCGTCGTCGCCGACGGCGTGGCGGGACACGCCGTCGGCCGTGGACCGGTCGTCGGGGATGACGATCTTGGCGCCGCAGGCCGGGCACTCGGTCTCCTGGCCGATCATGTCGGAGGAGGCCTCGATCTCGGTCTTGCAGCGCTCGCAGACGAAGCTGGTGAAGTAGATGTTTTCCATCTTGTCTTTCCGTCTGGTCTTAGAGCCCCAGCTTGGTCTTGCCGCGCCACTGGTAGTACTTGCGCAGCGTGAGCTTCTTCGCGGCGGCCTCGTCGCAGAAGATCCAGCAGTCGTTGTGCTCCTGGAGGGCGGAGGCGGTGCAGAACTGGCTCACCGGGCCCTCGACGCAGCCCTTGACCGCGTTCTGCTTGTTCTCTCCGAAGGCGAGCAGCACGATCTTCCTCGCCTCGCAGATGGTGCCAACGCCCATGGAGAGGGCGCGCGTCGGCACTTCCTTCTCCTTGCCCTTGAAGAAGAGGCGGGCGTTGTCCTTGATCGTCGACGGCGTGAGGTAGACGACGCCGGTGCGGCTCTTGAGCGAGGTGCCGGGCTCGTTGAACGCGATGTGCCCGTCGGAGCCGATGCCGAGCACCTGCAGGTCGATGCCGCCTGCCGCCTTGATCTGCTTCTCGTAGGCGCGGCACTCCTTCTCGAGGTCCTTGGCGAGCCCGTTGAGGACGTGGGTGTTCTTGAGCTGGATGTCGATCTTCTTGAACAGGTTCTCGTTCATGAAGTAGCGGTAGCTCTGGTCATGGGTGCCGGCGAGCCCGACGTATTCGTCGAGGTTCCAGCTCTTGACCTGCCGATAGCTGACCTTCTTCGCCTTGACGGCCTTCGCCATCTCGCTGTACATCAGCACCGGCGTCGAGCCGGTGGCGAGGCCGAGGACGGTCCTGGGGTTCTTCTTCACCTGCGCGGTTATCATGTCCGCGGCGAGGCGGGACGCCTCCTCCTTGGTTTTGCAGATTATGACTTCCATTTTCTTTTTCCTTTCCTTGGTTGTTTAATCGACGTAAAGGGGCGCGATGTCGATCGGCGTACGGCCGGCGTTGGTGAGCTTCGCCTTTTCGTCCGGCACCGGCGCGGGGTCGGCGGGTTCGGGCCTGGCGCTTTCGCCGAGCGCGGCGGCGGTGGTCTCGTCGATCGGCGCCGGCTCTGGCGAGGTCGCGCGGTAGAGGGCGCGGAGCCCGAGGAAGACGAGGACGAGGAAGGCGGCGGCGACCACGCCGACGACCGCCCAGCGCCAGATCGCCGGCGAGGCGGTCCAGCTGGCGCCGGGCTCGTCGCCGACGAGGTTGTCGTATGAGGTGGCGTAGCGCGAGAGCTTCGGAGCCGCGGGCGCAGCCGGGGCCGGCTCGGCTGCGGTGGCGGTGCCCGCCAGGATCTGCGCCGCGTCGCGCGACTTCGCGGCCGCGAAAAGGTCGTCGCCGTTGTTGTCGGCCGCGGGTTCGGGCGGAGGCGGTTCGGGCGCGGCGGCTGGTGCTGGAGCCGGAGCCGGGGCAGGCGGCGGGACTGCCGCGGAACGCTCCTTGGCGCCGGCTCCGCTGCCGCCGTTGAGGATGTCCATGAACTCGGCGATCATCGGCTTAGGGTCGAGCCCGACCTGCTCGCAGTAGAGCTTCACGAAGCCGCGTCCGTAGATTGGCGCGGGCAGGCGGGAGAAGTCCTCCTTCTCCAGGTCCGCGACCACGCGCGGCAGGAGGCACGTGGCCTTGGCGAGCTGCTCGACGGTGAGACCCTTCGCCTCGCGCGCCGACCTGAGCGTTTTTCCGAATTCGATCATTGCTGTTCCTCCTCGTTGAAGTCCTGTTCGGCGCCGCCGTTGTCCCCGTCTTCGCCGCCGGGGGCTGCGAACGCCTCGTCCCTGCCGCCGTTGAAGACGGCGAGAAGCTGGTCTTGGTCCATGATGATCTGCCGCGGGCCGGCGCCGGACTGCGGCGCGATGATGCCGGCGTCCTCGAGCATATCCATGATCTTGGCGGAGTGGTTGTAGCCCCAGCCGAGCTTGCGCTGGAAGTGGGAGGTCGAGGCGCGATTAGTGTTGATGATGCACTCGATGGCCTTCTTGAAGTCGCTGGCGTTCTCCTCGGCCTTGACCTGCTCCTTCGCGGCCGCGGCGGCGTCCTTCCCCGTGTCGGAGCCGCCGGTTTCGTCGGCGAAGATGTCGACCTCCTCCTCCTTGATCGTCGAGAGCTTGTTGGTGAAGCGGTCGTCGAACTCGGTGGAGGAGTGTTCCTCGATGTAGCGGGTGACGTTGGCAATCTCCTGGTCGGAGATCCAGGCGCCCTGGGCGCGGATGAGCAGGCCGTCCTTCGACTTGAAGAGCATGTCGCCGCGGCCGATGAGGTTCTCGGCGCCGGTGTCGTCGAGGATGGTCCTGGAGTCGATGGAGGTGGCGGTCTTGAAGGCGATGCGGCCGGGGATGTTCGCCTTGATGGTGCCGGTGATGATCTTCGCGTCCGGCCTCTGGGTGGCGAGGATGAGGTGGATGCCGGCGGCGCGGGCCTTGGCGGTGAGGCGGGCGATGTCGGGCGACACCTCCTTGCCGCTCGAGGCCATGAGGTCGGCGACCTCGTCGATGATGATGACGATGTAGGGGACGGTCTTCGGCATGTCGGCGCCGATGGCGGTGTCGTCGCCGAACATCTCCATCTGCGAGAGGCTCTGGCGGTGGTTGAAGTCGTAGATGTTGCGCACGCGGGCGCGGGCGAAGAGCTTGAGACGCTTCTCCATCTCGCTCACCGCCCAGCGCAGGGAGAAGACGACCTTCTTGTTCTCGGTGATGACAGGCACGATCAGGTGGGGGATGGCGGCGTAGGCGGTGAACTCGACCGACTTCGGGTCCACCATGATCAGCTTGAGCTGCTCGGGGGTCCTGGTCATCAGTAGGCCGCAGATGAGCGAGTTGAGGCAGACCGACTTGCCTTGGCCGGTCGCGCCGGCGACGAGCATGTGCGGCATCGAGGCGAGGTCGGCCACGAGTTCGCGTCCGTCGGCGCGCTTGCCGAAGAGGAGCGGCAGCTCGGCGTCGGCTTTCTTCCACGCGTCGGACTCGAAGATCTCGCGGAAGGAGATGCCGGCTGGCGCGCGGTTCGGGACCTCGATGCCGATGCACTCCTCGCCCGGGATCGGCGCCTCGATGCGGAGCGACTTCGCGTGCAGCGCGCCCTTGATGTTATCCGCGAGGCTGGTGACGGCGGAGTAGCGGGTGCCGGGGGCGAGAGAGATCTTGTACTTGGTGACCACCGGGCCCTGCACGGTGTCGTCGAGCTCGGCGTCGATGTTGAAGAGCTTGAGCGTGTCGATGAGGCGTCGGGACATCTCGCCGACGTCGCTGTGGTCCGCCTTCGACTGGCGCAGCGGGCTCAGGAGCGAGACAGGCGGCAGCGAGTAGGGCTGCTTCTCGGCGGTCGCCTCCGGGTCGGCGGCGTCGCGCTGCGGGGCGGCGGGCTGGGGCTGCGGCGCGACCGGAGGCGGCGCGTTCCTCGCGGCCTCCTTCGCCTGGCGCGCGGCCTCCTTCTCCGCGCGCTTCGCCTCCTTGGCGGCGAGCTTCTCCTGGCGGATGCGCTCCTTCTCCTCCTCGCGCTGGCGGCGGACCTCCTCGCGGGCTTTCAGCGCGGCGATATACGCCTCGCGCGCGGCTATGCCCGCCGCGGAGTCGTCGGCGGACGGCGGGGGCGGCGCGGACGCGGCACCGGCGCGCACCCAGCGCCACATGGCGGCGAAGACGCAGCCGATCGCGCGCAGGCCGACCGCCCCGATCAGCGCGGCGACCATGGCGAGGATGGCGACGACAGAGGAGCCGAAGTCGCTCAAAAGCGGCGAAAGGGCGCGGGTCATCACGAGGTAGCCCACCGCACCTCCGGCCTGCGGAGTGTTGACCCGCTCGCGCAGCGCCTCGACGATCCCGCCGTGCGCTCCCACCACCTGCACCGCGCACGCCGCCGCGCAGATGAACGCGACGAGGCAAAGGGCTCGGCGCCAGGAGAACGAGGTGCGGCCGCGCACCATCCGCAGGCTCGCGACGAGGCAGAGCAGGGGGACGATCCACACCGCGAGCCCGACGAGCATGTAGCCCCAGTAGGCGAAGCCGTCGCCGAGCGCGCCGATCCAGTTCGAGCGCGGCAGCGGAGGGGAGCAGAGCTCCGGCACAGCGCGCCAGTCGTACGTCACCAGCGCGACAAGCGGAAAGAGCGACAGCGGCGCGAGGAGTATCCCCAGCACGCGGCGGGGGCGGCTATCGGTAGTGGAAGAAGCTTCGGTCATTTTTTTCGTCTGCTCTGGAATTGGCTGCGGGGCTGTCCTTCTTCAGCGCGTGGTACAGCACTATCGCGAGGAGGAGGGCGAGGAGGCGGAGCCCCCAGTTGCTGGACTTAAAGAGCCTCATTTTCTCTTCGCCCCCTTCTTCTTTTTCTTTCCGCCGCGCCGGAAGTCGAGGATCCTCGACATGATTCCGCGGCGGGGGACGGCGGGCAGCCCCTTGGACACCCAGCGCAGCAGCGAGTCGCGCGCGCCTTCGCCTGTGCAGCGCAGGAGCCGGCCGTTGTGCGCCACCGATACCACCCCGTTCTCCTCCGACACCGCGACCACGATCGCGTCGGTGTCCTCGGAGAGCCCGACTGCGGCGCGGTGGCGCATGCCGCTGCCGCTGAGGTTCGGGTTGTTGGAGACGGGGAAGACGCAGTGGGCGGCGGCGATGCGGCCGTCGCGCACGGTGATGCCGCCGTCGTGGAGCGGCAGCGGCGGCGTGAAGACCGTCTCCACCAGCTCGCGCGAGAAGAGCGCGTCGGTCGCCACCCCGGTCTCCTCGTAGCCCCTGAGCGAGATGCCGCGCTCGAAGGCTACGAGCGCCCCGATGCGGCGCTCGGCCAGGGCGAGGAGGACGTCGGTCACGTACCCGGGGTCGGCCGCGCCGCCGGCGGAGTACTTCGGCCGGTCGGAGGTGCCGAAGGTGCCGAGCTGGCTGAGGATGCGGCGGATCTCCGGCTGGAAGATGACGACGGTGGAGATCGCGAGGTAGGCGAGGAGCGTCCGCACGATCGTCGTGAGGACGTCGAAGTGGAAGACGTAGGTGAAGAGGAACATCGCCGCCGCGACGAGCCCCACGCCGGCGAGCACCTGGCCGAAGCGAGATCCCTTCGCGGCTTTGAGGATCGCGTAGATGACCGCGTAGAGGATGGCAACCTGGATGACGGCGGAGACGTTGATCATGCCTCGCCCCCCTCTGCCTTAGCCTCGTCCTCGCCGCGCACCATCCGCTCGACTTCGCGCCCGTCCATCGTCTCCTTCTCGAGCAGCGCCTTGGCGAGCTCCTCGAGCCTGTCGCGGTTTTCCTCGATGACGCGCTTTGCGTCGGCGTACGCCTCGTCCACCAGCCGGCGCACCTCGGCGTCGATCTCTCGCGCGGTGCCTTCGCTGAACGCCGGCGGGTTTTCGTCGCCGGAGAGCGGGCTGCGGGCGACGAACGCCTGGAAGCCGAACTTGTCGCTCATGCCGAAGCGGCAGACCATGTCGCGCGCGATCTGGGTGGCCTGCGCGATGTCCTGCGCCGCGCCGGTGGAGATGTCGCCGAGCGCGATCTCCTCGGCGATGCGGCCGCCGCAGCAGAGGCGGATTTCGGAAAGGAAGTAGCCGCGGGTGCGGTTGAGGACGTCGCGCTCGGGGAGCGACATGGTGACGCCGAGGGCACGGCCGCGCGGGATGATCGTCACCTTGTGGAGCGGGTCGGTGTTCGGCAGCAGCACCTGGAGGATCGCGTGGCCGGCCTCGTGCCAGGCGGTGCACTCGCGATCCTTCTGCGAGTAGCCGGCCGACTTGCGCTCGCGGCCCCAGAGCACCTTGTCGCGTGCCTCGTCGAGCGTCGCCATGTCGACGCCGTCAAGCTTCTTCCTCACCGCCATCAGCGCGGCCTCGTTGAGCAGGTTGGCGAGGTCGGCCCCGGAGAAGCCGGGGGTGCCGCGCGCGACGCGGTCGAGGTCGGCGTCGGGCGCGAAGGTGATCTTCTTGCCGTGGAGCTCGAGGATCTCGCGGCGGCCCTTGAGCGTCGGCAGCTCGACCACCACCTGGCGGTCGAAGCGGCCGGGGCGCAGCAGCGCGGAGTCGAGCGTGTCGGGGCGGTTGGTGGCGGCGATCACGATGACGCCTTCGTTGGCGTCGAAGCCGTCCATCTCCACCAGCATCGTGTTGAGCGTCTGCTCGTAGGCGTGGGAGCCGCCGATCGCGCCGGCGCCGGTGCGCTTCTGGCCGATGGAGTCGATCTCGTCGATGAAGACGATGCAGGGCGCGCGCTTCTTCGCCTCGGCGAACACGTCGCGCATGCGGCTCGCGCCGACGCCGACGAACATCTCCTCGAAGTCCGAGCCGCTCATTGCGAAGAAGGGCACCGCCGCCTCGCCGGCGATCGCGCGGGCGAGCAGCGTCTTGCCGGTGCCGGGCGGGCCCACGAGCAGCACGCCCTTGGGGATGCGCCCGCCGAGCTTCTTGAACGCGCTCGGGTCCTTGAGGAACTCGACGATCTCCTGCACCTCCTCGCGCGCCTCGTCCACACCCGCCACGTCGGCGAAAGTCACCTTGTTCTTCGCCTCGATTCCGTTGAGCACCTTGGCCTTCGACTTGCCGAATCCGAACGGGCCGCCGCCGCCCATGCGCCGGTACATGATCCAGTAAAGGAGCGCGAGCATGCCGACGAAGAAGAGCGTCTGCACGATGAACGGCGAGAGCATCGCCTTCTTCTCGACAACCTCCGCCTTGATCGAGTTGTCGAGGAGGTCGTTCATCACCCGCTCGTTCTCGCCGGGGACGAGCCGCACGCGGTACCGGCGCTTCTTCGGCGAGCCGTCGTCGTTGAGCTCGTCCTTCAGCTCCATCTCGCCGGCGAGGTAGGTCGAGCCCTCGTCGCGGTCGAAGACGCGCGTGACGGGCTCAACGAGGCGGCCCTGCTCCATCGCCTCGTAGAACTCGAGCAGCGTCGACTCCTGCTCCTTCGCCGCCGCCTGCGGGCTCGCCCGGTAGAGCGACAGCAGCGCGCAGGCGATGAGCGCGATCAGGAGCCACGAACGCCCCGCTGATTCAGCTTTCTTTGCCATAGTGTGAATTATACCAAAAAACGTGGCGCTTGTTCTATGCGCAGTTACTTCCAACGCATCTTCTATCCCCGCGGCACCTTGTGCGGCGGTATGGCCTGCTTTCTCCCGGAGTTTGCACCAGCGGCGAAGCGGGGATGGGTGTGAGTGAGGAGACGGGTGCGACTCGCCGTGTGAGTGATCTTGTGCGCAACCAGCGATAGGATTCAGGCTGCCAGGGTAAACCAGGCCGGTTGTCCTAAGCGCGGAAGGCGACAAAGTCACCCGCGACGAGACCGAACACCCGCTCCCCGCTGAGCCGCGCCCCTGCCGTTTTTGGTATAATACGCCCCATACGGGGGTTCCCATGGAGAACGCAGGATGAGAGAACTGGAGGAGATACTCGCCGAGGTGCGGGGGAAAATCGCGGCGGCGTGTGCGCGTGCTGGGCGCGACCAGGCCGAGGTGGAGATCGTGGCCGTCACCAAGACGCACGGCTCGGAGACGGTGGACGAGGCCGTCCGCGCGGGGCTGCGGATCGTCGGCGAGAACAAGGTGCAGGAGGCGGCGTGGAAGAAGCCGGCGAGCGCGTCCGGCCCCGAGTGGCACCTCATCGGCCACCTCCAGTCCAACAAGGTGCGCAGGGCGCTGGAGCTCTTCGACGTCATCCACTCCGTCGACTCGGCGAAGCTCGCCGACCGCATCAACTCCGTCGCGGACGAGATCGGCGCGCTGCCGCGCGTGCTCCTTGAGGTCAATGTGTCGGGCGAGAAGTCCAAGAGCGGCATGAAGCCCGAGGAGGTGCGCACGACGCTGGAGCACATCGCCGCGAACTGCCCGCGCGTCACCGTGGAGGGGCTGATGACGATGGCGCCGTTCTCGGAGAACCCCGAGGACGCGCGGCCGCACTTCCGCCGGCTCCGGGAACTCAGGGACGAGCTCGAGTCCGCGCTCGGCGTCGCGTTGCCGCGGCTTTCGATGGGAATGAGCGGCGACTACGAAGTCGCGGTGGAGGAGGGCGCGACCTGGGTGCGCCTCGGCACGGTGCTCTTCGGCGAGCGCCCGAAGGCGAAGCGCGCGGCGGCGTCCGGCGACGACGGCGACGGAGCCCTGGGCGGACTCGACTCCTATTCCGGCGAAGGGCCGACGGCAAGGGTGCTTGATTAGCGGAGCGCGGAGAAGAACCATGAGCGAGTGTCAGTCAGCGAAGACAACCGCCGCGGCCCTGCTGGTGGCCGTAGTGGCGCTGTCAGCTCCGGCCGCGCCGGTCTACAGGCCTGGTGACGGGCCGAAGGTCTACGTCTCGCCGACCGGGCGGGACAAGAACCCCGGCCTGCAGCCGTCGCGTCCGCTCGCCACGATCGAGCGTGCGATGGAGCTGGTGCGCGACCTGCCAACCGACGCGCGGCGGACGATTGTGCTCCTTCCCGGCGAGTACAGGGTGGAGAAGCCGGTCGTCGTGACCGCCAAGGACTACCGGCTAACAATCAAGGCTGAGTCCCCGGGCAAGGCGGTCATTACCGGCTTCGCGCCGGTGAAGGACTGGACTGCCGACCCCGAGACGCCTAATCTCTTCTCGGCCCCCATGCCCTTCGAGTTCGCGTCCGGCCACCGCTACATGATGGTGCGCGGCAAGGAGCTCTGCAGCATCGCGGTCTGGCCGGAGAATGGCCGGATGAAGTACTTCGCCGACGCCGAGGCAGGCGAGCACCACTGGCTCGAATACGCCGAAGACGCGCTCCCGAAGGGGTTCGACATCGCGACGGTCGACCTCGACAGCGCCTGGGTTGAGGTCCCGCAGCAGTGGGCAACCACCTGCTCGTTCATCGACGGGCTCGACCCTTCGCAGCGGCGGCTGCGGCTGAAGTCGCAGTCGAACATGCCGCTCGGCAGATTCAACCAGGGCTTCATGCTCTTCAATGCGCGCCCGGGGCTGACCGCGCCCGGAAGGTGGATGTACGAGGCCGGCGGCCGCCGCCTGCTCTACCTCGGACGGAATGGCGACACCCCCGGCAAGCTCGACTGCCGGATGACTTCCGCCGACTGCGCCTTCGACATTGTCGGTGCGCAGGGGCTGGTGCTGGACGGACTCGTCTTCGAAGGCTTCGCCTCTCCGCTCGCCGGAGCCGACTCGGACAAGCGCCCGCTCAATGCGGTGGTGTCGGTGCGGCGTTCGCGCGGTGTCGAGCTGAGAAACTGCGAGATCCGCTACGCCGTGGCTGCGGGCGCGTATTTCAGCCGCTGCGAATCAAGCCGCGTGTCCGCCTGCCGCGTGCACCACACCGGGCTCGATTCGGTGCGGATCGAAGGCGGTGGCGGCGTGTACGGCTGTCTGGTCGAGGACTGCGAGCTCTCCAACTTCGGCGTCCTCTCGACGGCCTGCTCCGGACTTTCAATGCGGATTGGCGGCGCGAAGGCGATGCGCAATCACATCCACGACGGTCCGGGCAACGGCACGACGATGTGGGGCGTAGACTGCGTGTTCGCGTCCAATCACGTCCACCACGTGATGAAGGCCCAGCTCGACGGCGGCGGACTGTACGGCGCCTACAACTACACGCTGGTGAAGGACAACCATGTGCACGACACCGGCGAATGGCCCTGCCTCTACGCCGACGAAGGCTCGCAGCACACCGTCTTCACCGGCAATCGCTGCGAGCACTGGTGGCCGACGCACGCGCACTGCACCCGCTTCGTGTCGATCACGAACAACCTCTTCGTTTGCCCCGAGCGCGGCCACCGCTTCTCGTTCCAGGGCTCCGGCGGCGGTGTGTTCTCCGACAACGTCCTCAAGTTGGGCAGGGACCTGAAGAAGACCGACTACCTCTCGCTCGACGCTTGCATAGAGTGGGCGCGCAACGACGTCTGGGTGAAGGGCAGGCGCCTCGGTAGGCGGACGTATCCGTGCGGCCTGCCCGACCGCGTCCGCAGCGTCGTCGCCCACCGCGTGCCGGACGGGACGCGGCCGATCTCGGTGGACGGAAGCCTGCTTGCCGCGAACGGCTGGCCGGGGCCGAAGGCTGACGGCGCGGTGCCCGAGCTCCTGGAGGACGGCCGCTCGATGACCGGCTGCCCCAACACTGCCGTCGCGGTGTCGTGGGACTCTTCGAAGGTGTATTTCCGGATGCGTGGCCTCTACAACGCCTTTATCGGCTACTTCGCCTGCCGCAACCTCTCCGGGCACGAATGGGGCCACTGGGACGGCACCAAGCTCTTCTTCGGCAACGGGCTGGAGGTGGAGGTGTATCCCGACGGCACGGTTAAGTCCAACCGCCCCGACCTCGAGTTCGGCAAGTCCGACAGCCACGGCTCCACCGCCTTCCGCCGCGTCAACTACGCCGTGGCGGTGCCGCTCTCGGCGTTGGGCCTTGAGGACGGCGCCGAGGGCAGGAGCATCGACTTCAACGTCTGCTGCCGCAACGAGGACCACCACGTCAGCGCCTGGGCGTTCCGTCCTGCACGCGGACGCGTCACCACCGGAAAGCTGGAGTTCTCGCCATGAAAGGGTCGATCGCATTCGCGCTCGCCGCGCTGGCGGCGCTCTGGCTGCACGCCGATCCCGTCGATCTGCGCGCCAAGTTCATCGAGCGCTACGGCGCGCGCTTTGCCGGCGGCAGCGCGGTCGCGGCCGACCTGCTGCCGGATACGGCGGACTTCGAGCGCGCTCGGGGCTCGGCGGCGTGGCACCTCGCGTTGCCGGTGGAGGACGACGACCGCCCCTGCTTCATCGAGGCGACGATCTCCGGCGGCCGCTTCATGAAGGGTGTGTTGCATGTCTTCGGCTGCGCCGACGAGCGGATTTCGCCGGCGAGGTTCAAGGAACTGCGTGCGCGCGTGCCGGTGCTGGCGGTGCGTTCCGGCTCGGCCAGGGTCCGCAAGGTCGGCGGCAGGGAGCTGCCGCCGCCGGTGGCGGTTTATCCGCCCACTTCCCGCCCTTGCGTCCGCCGGGCGCCGCGCCACGCCGAGTCGCTCGCCTTCGACCCGGTCGCCAGGGTCCTGGGCAGGTTCGCCGGCGCGCTGCCGAAGATGAAGGTGTCGCTTTCGGAACTCAAGTACGAGCTCCTGCTCGTCGGGCCGAAGGACATGAAGGTGTCGCTCGGTACGGGTGCCGTCGGCGCCCCGATAGCCCAGGCTTCCGCAGCCGGGGCGATCCGCACCGCGATCGAGACGCGCAGCCCCGAGCTGAAGGGTAAGGTGTCCGACCGGGACGTGGTCGACTTCTACGTTAATTCCAAGGTGATACAGAAAGGAGTCCCGTGAAACCGTCGCGAGGGAATGGCGCGCCGGGCGCCGACAGCATGGATTTGGCGAAAATCGCCCGCAGTCTGGAGATCTTCCGCGGCATCGGCGCCGATAGAGTGGAGGACGCGCTCTTCCGGCTCAACGCCGTCAAGCGCACCTACCAGAAGGGCGAGATCGTGGTCCACGCCGGGCTCGAGGCCACGCGGCTCGTCGCCGTCGCCTCCGGCCACCTCCACGTCTACTGCGCGGTGGACTCCGACCATCCCGTTTTGGTGCGCGAGATCGGCGCCGACGAGGTGCTGGGGCTGTGGATCCTCCACGTGCCCGAGGTGAAGTGCTGGCCGGGCACCGTGGTTGCCGCCGCCGACACCACGGTCGTCTCGCTCGACATGGAGCGGACGCGGCGGCTCGTCGCCTCGTCCGACCCCGTGTACGCCCGCCTCACCGCCAACTCCTCGCGGATCATCTCCCGCGAGCTCTTCTCCACCTGGCGCAAGCTGATGGTGATGGACGCGCCGACGATCGAGTCGCGGGTCAAAGCGTACCTAGACGAACTGGACAGTGAAAGCGGCCACACCGGCGAGGTGGAGGTGCCGTTCGACCGCGAGCGGATGGCGGAGTACCTCGGGGTGACGCGGCCGTCGCTCTCCCGTGCGCTCGGACACCTGCGCGACCAGGGGCTCATCACCTGGCGCAAGAACGTTTTCAAGTTAAATGGCAATTCCGTAACATAAGGTTACGCAATTCGCGGCGGGAAAAGGGTATAATTCACGCTTATGAGCAAAAGGCATACACTGTTTCGACTTATTCTCGGACTTAGCGGGTGCGGATCCGCTGAGTCGGTTCAGGCTTGATTGCCGAAAAACCTGCTCAAATGCACCCTTAACAAAGCGGATCGTCAAGGCGGACGGTCCGCTTTCGCTTTGGACCGCCCGGCATATCCCCGACAACAAGCGATTCGAAATAACTTAAGGAGTGAAAAACATGGACACAACAAGAAACCAAGGCGCCAAAGATGGCTCGAGCAAGGCGGGATCGCGCATCCGCGCATACCGCGAGAGCCACGGATGGAGCATCTGGGACCTCGCCCAGAAGTCCGGCGTGGAGGAAAAGGTCATCAACGCGATCGAGAAGGGCGAGGTCATGCCCGCGCTCGGCGTCCTCGTGAAGCTATCCCGTGCGCTCGGCCTCAGGATCGGCACTTTCATGGACGACCAGTTCAAGCCGGACCCGATCATCACGCGCGCCGCCGACATCGAGGCGAAGAAGGTCGCGGGCGAGGGGATGAACGTCCTCGGCTACGCGAGCCACTCGCTCGCACTCGGCAAGCCCGACCGCCACATGGATCCGTTCCGCATCGAGTTCGCGGCGGACGGCGTCGACGCGGTGCAGCACCACGAGGGCGAGGAGCTCATCATCTGCATCTCCGGCGAGGTCGAGCTCACCTACGGCCCCGACAAGACGGTCCTCAAGGCCGGCGACACCGCCTACTACAACTCGTGCGTCAACCACGGGCTGAGGGCGCTCGGCGGCAAGCCCGCGTCGATCTACGGCATCGTGTTCATGCCGGTGTGAAGGGGCGGTTATGTTCAAGCTGACAGATCCATTCGGCACTGCGCCGCGAAAGGCGCCGTTCACCCAGTCCGTCTCGACCGGCGTTCCCTGGCACAACCTGCCGGTGACGCGCGAGTACACGCTCGGCCAGCTCCTCGACCAGACGGTCGCGAGGTGCGGCGAGAACGACGCGGTCGTCTACGCCGACCGCGACTACCGGCTCACCTGGTTCGAGTTCTCCGAGGAGGTCGACTACGTCGCCAAGGGCCTGATGGCGCTCGGCGTCAAGCGCGGCGAAAAGGTGGCGCTTTGGGCGACGAACGTGCCGCACTGGGTGGTGCTGATGTTCGCGACGGCCAAGATCGGCGCGATCCTGCTGCCGCTCAACATCAACTACAAGAGCCAGGAGATCGACTTCGCGCTGAAGCAGTCCGACGCCGAGAACCTGTTCGTCATCGACGGCTACCGCGACTGTGACTACATCGAGGTGATCAACTCGCTCATTCCGGAGCTCAAGGAGTGCCCGCGCGGCGCATTGAAGAGCGCCAAGTACCCGCACCTCAAGCGGATGTTCTACTTAGGGCCCAAGAAGCACCGCGGCATGTATTCGCTCAACGAGGTCAAGTCCCTCGCGTGCGAGACGACGCAGGAGGAGTACCTCGCGCGCCAGGCGGAGTGCGACGTTAACGACATCGTCAACATGCAGTACACGAGCGGCACGACGGGCTTCCCGAAGGGCGTGCAGCTCACCCACCGCAACATCGCGAACGACGGCTTCTGGATCGGCGCTTGCCAGAACCTCTCCTCGCGCGACCGCGTCTGCATCCCGGTGCCGCTCTTCCACTGCTTCGGCTGCGTGCTCGGCGTGATGAGCTGCGTCAACCACGGCTCGACGATGGTGTTCCTCGAGAAGTTCGACCCGCTCCTCGTCATGAAGTCGATCGAGCGCGAGAAGTGCACGGCGACCTACGGCGTCCCCACGATGTACATCGCTATGCTCGACCATCCGCGCTTCAAGGAGTTCGACTTCTCGTCGCTGAGGACCGGCATCATGTCCGGCTCCGCCTGCCCTGTTCACCGCATGCAGCAGGCGCAGGACCGGATGTTCATGCGCGAGATCACCAACCCCTACGGACTCACCGAGTCCGGACCGGTGATGACGATGACGCGCTACTTCGAGCCGTCGATCGAGCGCAAGTGCCAGACGATCGGCCAGGCGCTGCCCGGCGTGGAGGTCGCGATCATCGACCCCGAGACGGGCGAGCTCGCGCCGATCGGCACCGACGGTGAGATCTGCTGCCGCGGCTTCAACACGATGAAGGGCTACTACAAGATGCCCGAGCAGACCGCGAAGTGCATCGACAAGAACGGCTGGCTCCACTCCGGCGACATCGGCCGCATGGACAAGGACGGCTACTACTACATCACCGGGCGCCTGAAGGACCTCATCATCCGCGGCGGCGAGAACATCAGCCCCAAGGAGGTGGAGGACTTCCTCGGCACGATGCCGGGCGTGAAGGACGTCGCGGTCGTCGGCTGCCCCTCGAAGAAGTACGGCGAGCAGCCCGCGGCGTTCGTGATCCCCGCCGACGGCGCGACCATCAAGGAGGAGGACGTTGCGGCGTTCTGCAAGGACAAGATCTCGTGGTTCAAGATCCCGAAGTACGTCCACTTCCTCGACGTCTTCCCGATGACCGCCTCGCAGAAGATCCAGAAGTACAAGCTCCGCGAGATGGCCCACGAGCTCTGGCCCGACGCCTGAGGCGGTTCCGCTGCCTCTGGTCGCGGCAGTTCTGGTATAACCCGACTTTGCCACTTCATTTTTTGAAAAGCGCGGTTTGAGCCAATGTTCACGCGGGTCGCGTGAAAAAACCGCCGTAATTTTTGGTATAATACGGTCGCATGGAGATTCTCGAGATCGCAGGAGTGGAGCTGGAGGGTGTCTCGGCGTGCGTTCCCGCGCGCGCGGTGGACGTCGTCGCATCGCTTGCCCCGCTCCTCGGCGACAAGGCCGCGGGAGTCGTCGAGGCCACCGGAATCCGCACCCGCCGCGTCGCCGGCGCCAACACCTCTGCGTTCGACCTCTGCGTCGCCGCGGCGGACCGGCTCTTCGCCGGCGCGCCCGACCGCGCCGCCTACGCGCGCAGCTTCGGCGCCGTCATCTTCGTCTCCTTCACCGAGCGGACGCGGATGCCGTCCGCCGCCGCCCGCGCCCAGGCGCGCCTCGGTCTGCCGCGGGATGTCCTCGCGCTCGACCTCTCGCTCGCCTGCTCGGGCTGGGTCTCCGGCCTGCACCTCGCCTCGCTCCTCGCGCGCGAGACTGGCCGCCGCGTGCTGCTCTTGGACGGCGACGTGCAGTCCGCCCGCATCGGCGAAGGCGACGCCTCCACCCTGCCGCTCCTCTCGGACGGCGGCACCGCCGCCGTGGTCGCGCCGTCCCCATCCGCCGCGCCCTGGCGCTTCGCCTTCATGAGCGACGGCGCGAAGGGCAAGGCGCTGCGTCTCGACGACGGCGGCAGGATCTCGATGGACGGCTTCGCGGTCTTCAAGTTCGTCGCCGGCGAGGTGACGGCGTTCCTCCGGGACTTCCTCGCCGCCGCGCCCGGCGGCTTCGACGCGTTCGCCCCGCACCAGGCCAACATATACATGGTGCGCCAGCTCGCGAAGTCCCTCGGCATCGCGCCGGAGCGGCTCTGGACCTCGGGCGAGCGGCTCGGCAACCTCGCCTCGGCGTCGGTGCCGGCCACGATCGCCGCCTGCGCCCCCGCCGCACTCCGCGCCGGCCGCGCGCTCGACCTCTTCGCGGCGGCCTTCGGCGGCGGGCTCTCCGCTGCCGCGGCGCGCCTCTCGCTTGGACCCGGCGCACGGGTGGAGCTCTTCGACCATGAATGCTGAGCGCGAGTTCCTCGACTTCGCCGCAGGACTCTTCGGCGTCGATCCGTCCGCGCTCTCGCTCGCCACGGCCTACGGCTCGCTGCCGGAGTGGGACAGTGTGATGCAGCTTCGGCTGGTGATGGAGTTCGAGGCGAAGTACGGCGTGTCCATCGCGCTGGAGGAGGTGCCGGCGATGACTACGCTCGGGGACTTCTTCGCGAAGGCCGGGAAGGGCGGGGCGTGAAGGTCGCGCTCCTCTCCAACGCCACCACTTCGGTCCTCGAGGGGATGCTCCGCGAGAAGGCAGAGGTCTGGTCGCCGTCAGGACACGGCGCATGGATGGAGACGGCGCTTGCGCCGCCCGCCGACCTCGTCGCCTTCGCGCCGGATCTGGTGCTCGTCCTTCTCGACCGCCACTTCGCCGACGTGTCCGCCGATCCGTCCGCTGCAGCTGACGCGCTCAGGAGCGGCTTTCCGTCCGCCGCGGTGGTCGTGCCAGATCTTGAGGCGATGGCGGCGGAGATCGGCGAAGGGTTCTACGACGAGCGGATGCGGAAGCTTGCGCGGATGCCGTGGTCGCTAACCGGGCTCCGGGAGCTTGCCAAGCTGGCCGCGCCCGCGAAGAAGGTGCTGGCGCTCGACTTCGACGGCGTCCTCTGGGACGGCGTCGCGGGCGAGGGCGAGGTTTTGCCGCGAACCGGCTTCCAGCGCGAGGTCGCGGCGCTCGTCCGCCGCGGCGTGGCGCTGGTGGCGCTTTCCAAGAACAATCCCGCCGATGCCGAGGCGGCTTTCGCGAGGCCGGGGTCGGCGCTGTCGCTCGACGATTTCGCCGTCGTACGCGTCGACTGGCAGCCCAAGCCGGAGAATCTCGCCGCGGTCGCCGCCGAGCTGAACCTCGGTCTCGACGCCTTCGTGTTTGTGGACGACAGCCCCGCCGAGCGCGCGGAAATGCGCGTGAAGCTGCCCGAGGTGTGCGTGCCGCCGTTTCCGCCGCGGCTCGACGCCCTGTTTCCCCAACTTGGCGCGGTCACGGCGGAGGACGCCGCGCGCGTGGCCGGCTATCGTGCCGAGGCGGAGCGGCGGCGCTTTGCCGCAGGCAGAAGCCTTGATGACTACCTGGAGTCGCTCAAGATCCACACCGACATCCATCTCATGCGCCCGGACGAGTCGGCGCGGGTGGCGCAGCTCAGCCAGCGCGCCAACCAGTTCAACGTCTTGACCCACCGCCATTCCGAGGCGGAGGCGCGCGCGTTCGCCGACGAGGCGGACGCCTTCACCGCCGTAATGTCCGCTGGCGACCGCTTCGGCGAGCTGGGGCTGGTCGCGTTCGTGCGCGTGCGCGGCGGGGAGATCGTCGACTGGGTGATGAGCTGCCGGGCGATGAACCGCAGGCTCGAGTTCGCGCTGGAGGAATTTGTCGAGGCGGAGGCGGCGCGGCGCGGGGTCTCGCGGCTCGCGGCGACGTGGCGGCGCACCGCCAGGAACGAGCCGGTGCGGGAACTCTACGACCGCTTCGGCTTTGCGCTCGTTTCCAAGACGGAGGGGGAAAGGCGGTATGAACGAATTCTTGGATAGGATGTCGGAGGTGCTGGAGGAGCCGGTAACGCCCATGACGCGTTTCCGGGAGCTTTCTGGCTACTCGTCTCTCAAGGGCTTCGGGCTCATGGTGGCGCTCGAGAACGATTTTGGCCGGGCGATGGACATCGCCGAGTTCATGTCCATGGAGACGATCGGCGACCTCGCCGCCGCCGCCGGTAGGTCTATTTGACAGGATTGTGGGTACTTAAGTGTTTAACACACGGATTTGTTCGCGACTACGCCGCTCACAGTTGGCGAAGGTCATAGACCTGAGCAAATCCGGCTGACGATACGCCACGGATTACAAATCCCTAATTCTTCGCACAGGTAGGCCGTAGGAGGCGACCTTTGTCCACAGGGCCGGGATGGCGTCGCGCCATCCCGGCCCGTCCTGCATATTTTGACTTTTTTGCAGATTCCCCCTTGACTTTTG
>SFPL01000016.1 GCA_004551905.1 Lentisphaeraceae bacterium | reverse complement strand
TGTCCTAGAGGACTGCCGATCGGGCGCCCGTGGACGGCCTTTCGCCCCTGCCCCTCGAGGGCCCGGGGGGTGTTGCCGACGCGGGCGCCGCTGTTTCCGACGACTGATAGGAGACTGCCGGGCCCTCCGACCGAAGAGCGAGCCACGGCCAGGCAATGTGGGTGTCGCAAGAAGCAGCGTCCCGATCAACCGACGATTGGAAGGATACCACCATGATCCCAGAAGCGCTCACCTGCACGGCCGTATTGGGCCTGGACGTCGGCAAGACGGCACGCTGGGCCTGCTGCGTCACAAGGCCCGGGGAAGTCGTCGCCAACCGGCGCGTCGCCAACGCCGAGAAGGACCTGGACGAGCTGTTCTCCTAGATGGCAGCCGGCACGCTCGTGGTCGTCGACCAGTGCCGCAACATCGGGGCGCTCGCCCTGGCGCGGGCGAGGGCCGCCGGCCTGGCCGTCGCGTACCTGCCGGGCCTCGCCGCCCATCAGGCCGCGAAGCTGTTCGCCGGCGAGGCGAAGACCGACGAGCGCGACGCCTTCGTCATCGCCAAGACGGCCCTCGGCGCGCCCGACGCGCTGCTGCCGATGGCGGAGCCGGACGAGAGGCTCGAGGCGGCCAGGTCGCTGGCGTCGCAGCGCGACCACCTCGTCACCTGCGCCACCAGGGACAAGAACCGCCTGCGCAGCATACTGCTGGAATCCTGCCCCGCGTTCGAGGCGCTGGCCGACCTCTCGGACGCGGGCTGGCTGTCCATGCTGGAGAAGCTGGGCGGGCCCTGGGGCGTGGCCGACGCCGGAAGGGCGTCCCTCGGCGCCGCCACCAGGGGCGCCGACAGGGCGCGGATAAACGAGGCCCTGTCCGCGGCGCTAGCCTCGACGAGGCCGTCCGAGTATCGCATAAAAGCAGAGAATCCGCAGGTCATGACACTGGCGAGGCGTATCAGGGAAGCGAGCGAGGAGGCGTCCCGCATCGATGGCGCCATCGCGGGGCTGCTTGCGGAGGACGGCACGTACGCGTGCCTGCTGACCGTGCCGGGGATAGGTCCCAGGACCGCCTCCGAGCTGGTTGTAGCCATCCGGATCGAGGACTTCCCCGACCACGACTGACCTGTATCGTTTTCTCGGACACGCATGCTAGAGGAATCCGAATCCCTTAGAATGCAACGAGACGACGAGAAAGGACGATGCCATGCCGAATCCAGCCGCCAAGTACACCGACGAGTTCAGGCGGGAGACCGCCGACTACATCATCTCGACGGGCAGGCCCACCGCGGCCTGCTGCAGGGAGCTGGGGCTCAGCCCCAAGACCGTCGACAAATGGGTCGCCAAGCGCCGCCGCGAGATCTCCGGCGAGCCCGAACCCGACGCCGGCGCGCGCGAGCTGCGCGAGGCCAGGAAGCGCATACGCGAACTCGAGATGGAGAACGCGTTCCTAAAAAAAGCCGCGGCCTTCTTCGCCAGGGAGCAGGGGTAGCCGCCCGCTACCGGCTCATGCTGGAGGAGAGGGCCTCCTTCCCCGTGAAGCTCATGGCCCGCATGCTGGAAGTGAGCCGCTCGGGCTTCTACTCGTGGCTGTCCGCCGGCCGCCCGCAAGACGCCTGGGCCGCGGAGCGCGACGCCGTGATGCGCGTGTGGCTCGAGTCCGACCGCCGCTTCGGCTTCCGGTCCGTGCACGCGATGCTGCCGCGGGAATTCTCGCACCTGACGCGCTACCGCGTGCTCAGGCTCATGCGCGAGCTGGGCATACGCGGCTGCACGCCCAACGCCAAGAAGCGCACCACGATCCCCGACCCCAAGGCCCGCCCGCGCCCCGACCTGGTGCGCCGCGACTTCACGAGCCCCGTGCCCACCTACAAGCTCGTGGGCGACATCACCTACCTGCGCACCGGGCAGGGGTGGCTGTACCTGGCCACCGTGATCGACCTGTGCACGCGCATGGTGGTGGGCTGGTCGCTGTCGGAGCGCATGACCGCAGACATCGCGGTGGCGGCGCTCGAGTCGGCCAAGTCGCGCGGCTACGTGGCGGGGAACGCCATATTCCACAGCGACAGGGGCGCGCAGTACACCAGCCGGCTCCTCGCGGAGTGGGCGCGCGACAACGACGTGCGCCTGTCGTGCGGCCGCACCGGCAGCTGCCACGACAACGCCGTGGCCGAGTCGTTCTTCGCGACGCTGAAGAACGAGATGTACTATCGCGGAAGCTTCGCCACCAGGGCCGATGCCAGGCACGCGGTGATCGGGTTCATCGAGGCCGACTACAACCGCAGGCGGCCGCACTCGACCATCGGCTACCAGATACCCGCGAAGGCCATGGAAGCCTTCTTCGAGCGGACAAAGCCGGCCGCAGAGGAGCTTCCCGTGGCCGCGTAAATCCTCGAGCTTCCGTGTCCGAAATCTTGACACAGGTCACATGCGCGAGCTGGGCATACGCGGCTGCACGCCCAACGCCAAGAAGCGCACCACGATCCCCGACCCCAAGGCCCGCCCGCGCCCCGACCTGGTGCGCCGCGACTTCACGAGCCCCGTGC
>SFPL01000015.1 GCA_004551905.1 Lentisphaeraceae bacterium | reverse complement strand
GAAATCCGCGAGATGAAGGCAACGGTGAACCCATTCTGAGATGTATCCCTAAATTATTATGAGGGCGATATGCGCCAACCCCGCGTCGCCACTGGGTGAAAACGACTTTTTCAGAAATCAAACTGGCAAACTCGGGTTATAGCAGATTTTGTGCCGTTTGTATCACGCGAACATGCAATTCTTTTTTGCGGCGTTTTGCGCGGAGGGGAAATTTTATGGTATAATACAAACCCAAAGCCATGTCCAGGATACTCATAGTCGACGACGAACCGCGCATTCTGCTGCTCATGAAGGGGCTGCTGAAGGCGAACGGGTATGAAGTCGAGACCGCCAAGGACGGCGCCGCAGCGCTGGAGATAGTCAAGGCCGGCGTCGTCGACATCGTCGTCACCGACCTCAGGATGCAGCCGATGGACGGCATGGAGCTCTTCCGCGAGGTGCGCGCGGCGAGCCCCGACATCCCCGTCATCCTGCTCACCGCCTACGCGAGCGTGGAGACCGCGATTGACGCGCTGAAGAGCGGCATCTTCGACTACCTCACCAAGCCGTTCAAGGTGGAGGACATGCTCGCTTGCCTCAAGCGCGCCGAGGAGAAGATCCGCCGCTCCGCCGCGGTGGCGACCGACTCCGGCCCGCTCCGCTACCGCTTCGAGAACTTCATCGCCAACTCGCCCGCCATGAAGGAGGTCTGCGAGACCATCCAGAAGGTCGCGCCGACCGCGGCGACGGTGCTCATCAACGGCGAGAGCGGCACTGGCAAGGAAGTGGTTGCGCGCGCGATCCACCTCTCCTCCACCCGCGCCAAGCGCCCGTGGGTGGCGGTGAACTGCGCGGCGATTCCAGGCGAGCTGCTCGAAAGCGAGATGTTCGGCCACGTCAAGGGCGCGTTCACCGGCGCGGTGGCGGACAAGGAGGGCCTCTTCGAGGCGGCCTCCGGCGGCACGCTCTTCCTCGACGAGATCGCGTCGATGCCGCTCATCCTGCAGGGGAAGCTGCTGCGCGCGCTGCAGGAGAAGGAAATCCGCCGCGTCGGCGGCACCAAGGCGATTCCCGTCGACGTGCGCGTCATCGCCGCGTCCAACTCGAACCTCGAGGAGGCGGTGGTGAAGGGCACCTTCCGCAGCGACCTCTTCTACCGCTTCGCCGTCATCACCATCGACATCCCGCCGCTCCGCGAGCGCCCCGAGGATGTCATGCCGCTCGTCCGGCACTTCATCGCCGGCGAGACTCCCTCCGGCGCCAACCAGCCTACGGTGAGCGACGCCGCAGCGAAGGCGCTCCTCGCCTACAGCTGGCCTGGGAACGTGCGCGAGCTCGAGAACGCGATCAAGCACGCGCTCACCTTCATGCGCGGCGGCGAGATAACCCCGGGCGACCTGCCGACCAGGGTAACCGAGAACAAGGACGCCGCCGCCGCGCCCGTCGCCTCCAACCAGAGCGCCTCGCTAAAGTCCTTCCTCAAGCAGAAGGAGCGTGAGTATATCGGCCAGATTCTCAGTTCCGTCGGCGGCGACAAGGAAAAAGCCGCAGAAACGCTGAAAGTGAATCTTTCCACGCTTTACCGCAAGCTTTCTGAGGAATAACGTTATTTCTCAAGATTGGACAACCACCAAGATGGATTTCGCAAAAGCGAGAAAATGCCAAGCGACATTCGCAGCATTGAGAAAGATTCGGCGGGTTGAAGGGGCGCTTAAAGGGTGAAACGGCGCTTGGCACGGCTTATGCTAAAACTATTTTGCCGTCGGCACGGTGTCGGCGGTAAATAAAAACAAACAAAAAGGAACACAACCATGAAAAAGGCAATGAAGGGTTTTACCCTCGTAGAAATCATGATCGTGGTCGCCATCATCGCCATTCTGGCCGCTGTTGCGATCCCGAACTTCGTGCGCTATCGCAAGACGTCCCAGATGAACGCCTGCATTAGCAATCTGAAGCAGATTCAGGCCGCGGTCGAGCAGGCCAAGATGTCCGGCATCGCCACTCCGGGCTGGACGGACATCGTCGGCTCCGACAAGTACATCAAGGTTTCTCCGACTTGCCCCTCGGCTGGCTCGGTCAGCTATACGCTTCCGGCGGACGATACGTCGAACCCGACCTGCTCCGCTGGCAGCTCCGACTATCCGCACGCTCTGCCGACGGCGAACTAAGCGCACAATGCCATCCTGAGATGGTCAAACCGGGCGGTATGCTTTTCCTGCATCCGCCCGCTTTCTTTTTGATGCGGGGAGGAGCTGGATGAAGACGGTGGTGAGTCGCGGGACGCTCGTCAAGCTGATGCTGGCGATCGGCATTCTGCAGATGGCGGCGTACTATCTTGCCGGTGCGATGGTCAGGTCTGACGGTGGAATGGCGATTCCCCAGCCCGACTCCCTCCTCTACTGCCAGGCGGCGCGCCGGGTGGCGGAAGGTTATCCGCTTTCCTTCTCGCCCGGCACCGCCGTCTCCACCGGCACCACCTCCCACCTCTATCCGTTCGTGCTGGCGGTGCCATATCTGCTCGGCTGCCGCGGCGACTCCCTCATCCGCGCCGGCTTCTTCCTGAACGGATTGTTCTACCTCGTTTTCCTGCTCGGCTGGGCGCTAGTGATAGACCGCCGGCTAAAGGGCGCGTTTCCACGGGTCGTCGCGGCGCTTTCGGTCGCCTTCCTCGGCCAGACCGCCTACAGCGCCTTCGCCCAGAGCGACATCGGCATCTGGCTCGCGGTGTCGGGACTTTTTGCCGCGGGCCTGGTGCTGGAAAAGCGCGTGCTCTACGGCTCGGTGCTCGTCATCGCGCCGTGGGTGCGGCCGGAGGGCATGGTGTGCGCGATCGCCTTTGCCCTGGCGCTCGGAGCGTGGTCGCTTCTGCGCCGGATCCGCGGCGGCGACTGCGCCCGCCGCGAAGGCGGCGCCTCTCGCGCCGACGTCGTGATCGCCGCGCTGGCGCTCCTGAGCTCCGCCGGAGTGTTCGCGCTCAACCTGGCCGTCTCCGGCCAGCTCCAGTTCGCCTCGCTCGCCCACAAGGGCTATTTCAAGACGCTGCCGTTCGCGAACGCCGTGTTCGCGACGACCATCGACTGCCTTAAGCTGGCCAAGGGGATTCTGCTGGGTCTGCCGGACGGCTCGCCGCGCGACTTCTACACCATCCCGCTGCTTGGCGCGGCGCTCATGTGGTGTGCTGTGTTCGCCCGCGACTGGCGCCGCGAGGGCTGGCGCTCGTTCGCATGGCTGCTTGCGGTCGTCGGCGGGATTCTTACTGTCGCCCAGAGCGGGTGGCAGAACACCAACGTTGACCGCTACATCGGCTGGACGCTGCCGACGGTCGCCGTCTTCGTCGCCGAGGGCGCGGGCTGGTTTGCCGAGCGGTTTTCGGGCAGCGCGGCGGCGCGGCTCCCCGGCGTCCTCGTCTGCCTCTTCGCCGTGGGCACGGCGCCGGTCTTCGCGTGCATGCTCCACATGACGAGCTTCGAGTCGGACCTCCAGCGCGCCTTTGCGGTGGAATGCGGGCGGACGATGGAGAAGGGCGAGTCGGTCGGTTCGTGGGGGGACTGCGGCATCGTCTACGAGATGGACGGGCGGCGCATGGCCCATCTCGGCGGCATCTACTCGCCCGAGTTCACGGTCGACGAGCCGCCGTCCGCCGTCTACGAGATCCTCAAGCACGAGCCGGACTCCAGGTTCCGCTACCTCTTCTGCAACCCTGCCGTCGACCACGCGGCGCTTCAGTTCAATCCGCTGGACGCATACTGCTCGCAGGTGCTGGTCGGCCCGTTCGGCTACGAGCTGAGGGAGATGGACTGGACGAGTTTCGACGCAGCGGCGAAGGAGCCGAAGTCGAAGCCGGAGGGGATGTCTGTGGTCGACGGCGTCGACGTCGGCTACGAGCGCGCCGAGCGCGCGCACGGCTACGAGGTGCTGCCGCGGTTCGACCAGCCGCCGCTGCCGCCGTTCGTCGTCTGGGGCGAGAACGGCGGTGTGAAGATGATCGAGGCGGCGCGGCTTGTCGTGGGCGGGGACGCGCTGGAGGTGAAGACATCGCCCGGGCGCGACCTTGCGGTGGTTATGCGCCTATGGCCGTCCCACAAGGCGACTCTGCGCGGCGGTTTCGGGTCGAGGGCGGTGACCTATGCGTTCTCGTCTCCGCTCAAGGTGCGGGCGTTCGTCGACGGCGCGGACGCCGGCGTGTTCGAGGTGGTGCTCGCCGAGAAGGGCTTTACGGACGCGGTGCTGACGATTCCCGGCGCGCTGGTGTCCGGAGGCACGACGCATCTGGAGCTCGCGGGCGACCGCATCGTCTGCGCCTACTGGTTCTGTCAGTGAACGTCATGTCCAGCGATTCCGCGCGGGTGCTGCGCTTCAAGCGGATGGTTCCGCTGGCGCTCGTCGCCTCTGCCGCGCTGTTCTTCCTGCTGCTCGCGTTCCCTGCGGCGCGGCAGTCGAGCATCTTTCCCTACGATGAGCTTTGCGACTACCGGATGTTCATAAGGCCGACCATGCAGAGCGAGCGGCCCTACGAACCCAAGGCGGTGGTCTATCCGCGCGACGCCTGCTATCCGCCGATAGCCTACTGCGCAGTCGGCGCGCTGGCGTCCGACCGCGGCGAGAAGTGGAGCCTCGCCGCCGGGGAGCGGCGGCTCGTCGTCTCGATTTTCCTCCTGCAGCTTCTCGGCGCGCTGGTGCTCACGCGGAGACTTCCTGGCTGGCGTGCGCGCGCGGCGGCGGCGCTCGCGATCCTCGCGTCGCCGGCCTGCATCTGCTCGGTGCTGCGCGGCAATCCGTCCGGCTGGGCGTTCGCGCTCGTGTGCGTGTTCCTCTGCTGGTACGAGTCGGAGAGCTGGGCGAAACGCATGGTAGCGGCGCTGGCGCTCGGCGCGGCGACGGCGCTCAAGGTTGCGCCGTGCCTCTTCGGGCTGCTCTACCTCGAGGAAGTGTTCCGCGCTCCGCGGCGCCTGAGGTGGACGGAGATCCTGGTTGCGGCGGCCGCGGCGGTCGTCCTCGTCTTCGTGCCGTTCGCTTTCTACGGCGGTTTCGGCGCGGTTCCGCACTGGATTGCGAACGCGCGCGCCAACGCCGACTTCTATTCGCGGGACAATCCGCTCTGGGGACTGGTGGCGTTCGCGAACCACGTCATCGACTCGCCGGAGCCTGCGCTGCCGTGCGCAGGGGCGTTCGCCATGGCGACGCGCCTCGCGGCCGCCGCGCTCGCGCTGGCGAGCCTTGCTCCGGTCGGACGCTACCGCCGGCTGCTCTTCATCGGCGCGGCGATGGCCTGCATGACCCACCACGACTACGGCGGGGCGTATCTCGCGCCGGCGTTCATCGCCTGGCTTGCGGATGCGCCGGTCGCGCGGAAGGGCGCGGGGGTGGCGCTGCTGCTGGAGGCGGTGGCGTGGTTCGCCGTCTTCACGCCGCTGCAGCTGCCCAATCCGTTCCACGACGGTTCCATGAATTCCATGCTCCAGAACGAGTTTCTCTTCGTCCTCCTCGCCTGTGCGCTCGTGCCGGTTCCCAGGGAACCGCCAAGGATTTTAGGGTTTGGGGCTTATACACCACGAACCGCAGATTTGGTATAATACACGGCATGAATATCAAGAGACGCGAATTCATCCGGGCCGGCGGGATGCTGGCGATCGTCGGCGCGGGCGGTCGCGCAGTCGCGTCTTCGAATCCCGGAAGCGGCACACCGTTGCCGCGCCCATAACCTAAAGGAGAATACCAACTATGCGCATCAATCCTGCAGTTACATTTGTCGCCTTCGCCGCCGCGGCGGCCGGTGCCTTCGCAGCGGCGGAACCGCCGCCGTTCGTGATCGAGGTCAACCCGCAGGGAGAGGTGATCAAGGACATCTCCAAGTCGACCACCGCCCCCGATCTTGGACTCTCCGGCGAAATGGGCGGCATCTTCGCCGACCTCAAGCTCTCCTACGTCGACTGCCGCGAGGAGACTGCGCGCGCCTTCCGCGAGAGCGGCGTCTGGCTCGTGCGTCCCTGCGGCATGGTGGATCTCTTCCGCGGCATCGAGAAGAACCCGGGCGTGGAATGGACGCTCGACAAGAACGGCCGCTGTTCCTGGATCCACCCCAGGCACATCTTCTCGTTCTGGAAGGAGTACGGCATCAAGGCGATCATCTGCCTCAACATCTGGAGCGGAGAGGAGAAAAACAAGCGCCTGCTCATGGACTTTCTCGCGTGGATCAGGGAGAACGGCTACGAGGACCTCGTCGGCGGCTTCGAGATGTGCAACGAGCCGTTCTACGGCAAGGACCCCGAGGGCTTTGCCGCCTACTGGAAGGAGTTGATCGCCATCATCCGCGCCGCGATGCCCAAGGTCAAGATCGGGCTTCCGCTCGCTGAGTACGTCCCGGGCGACCCCGACATCGCGGCAGCGAAGGCGAGGCTGCTCGGCGAAGGCAAGCTTTCTTCCGACTACTTCCAGGCCAACAACCTCAACCGCTGGAGTGCCAGAGTGGTGAAGGCGATGGGCGACGAGCTTACCAACGTAACCCACGTGATCTACCACGTCTACGGCGCTGCGGGGGCGTATGGCTGTAGCTACAGCGGCTTCAAGCGCTTCCGCAACTTCGCCAAGATGTTCCCCGAGGTAGCGGACAAGCGCTGGTGGATCACCGAGTGGCGGCCGTGGTCGGACGAGAACCTGCAGCTCCAGCGCAAGTTCCAATACGCCATCTGGTCCGCGATGTACGCGCAGACCGCGTTCTGCCAGCCGGAGCTGGACGGCTTCACCATGCACGAGCTGGTTTCGCTTTCGGGCGTGTTCTACGTCTCCAGCAACGGCAAGTGGGGCCAGTACTACGACTCCTGGGAGAACGGACGCGACCTCAAGCGCATCCGCGGCAACACGCAGGTATATGAACAGGGGTGCATCGGAGCCGTGTTCTCGCTCTACACCCAGGCTGCGATTACCCATCCGCTCGTCGTCGGCTTCGGGGGCAGGATCAGCGGCAGCGGCCACAGCGGGGTGTTCTGGGCGTCGTCCGGCTACGAGGCCAAGGGGGCGAAGGACGGCAACTGCCAGTGGACCGCGCTCGTCAATCGGCATCGGTCATCGATGTGCCTGATGGTGGCCAACGGCACCAACGAGCAGCTGGAGGCGCCGGTGTCATGCTACGGCTACCGGCTGCTCTCCAAGACCCACCGGTTCATAACCTGCGATGCCGAATACGTCAACATGCGCGAGGTGCCGGGCGAGGAGAAGCCGTGGCGGCGGCTGAACTGGGAGCAGGAGTCGGACGGCGATCCGCGCAGAGAGCAGAAGATCGTCATTCCGCCGCGCTCGGTGGGCACGGTGATGATCGGGCTGAAGAAGTGGAGCGAGTGGTGGCGCGTCCACATCGGCCGCCAGCTCGTGAACGAAGCCGTCAAGGCCGCAAAGGCCAAGGCGCCCAAGGACGCGGCGCCGTCCATAGAGTGCTGCGGCATCGACCGCGGCAAGCTCTTCATGGCCCTGCCCGACGGCTACCCCGGCCATCCCGAGGTCAGGGAGAACCTGCCCGCGCGCAAGCTCTGCGAGGAAATCGGCAGGGATTCAAAGAAACTCGACGATGCTGCGATCGAGCGGGCGCGAAAGGAGGGCTACTCCGTGTCGGTTGACGCGTCGGCTTGCCGCGTATGGATTTTCCGGGCGAAGGATGTGCCGTCAGAGGACGCGTCCAGCCTCGAGCGCCGCCTCCGGGAGATGGCCGGATTCTAATCCGCTACGAGGCCTGTCCCGGTTTGTTTCCGCGGTCTGCCACCATTTGGAGAAATACGATGGCGAAATTGATGAAATCCCGGAAGCACAAGATTGCGCCTCCTCAGAAAGTTGGGGATGAGAAGAAGAAGATTGTTCTCGTTGGCACATATGCGGGAACGCAGTTGACGGATTGGCCGGGCTATTATCCTTATCCGATAACGACGGAAGACAAGGTCGATGCCGAGTCTTGTGCCAAGGTGAACGAAATCTGGCTCTTCAATGGGACCAAGGAGCCGAAGTATTTCGCGGCGGAATTTGTCGGCGTGAAGACGCGCGAAGAACTTAAGTCACTCGGCTATCCGGCCAAGGGCAAAGGCCATGGAGGTGGTTCCTACCTGCTCTTCAAGATTGAGAAGACCTATGCACCGGCCTCTTCGAGCGCGGCCCTTGCCGCCGCCGTCGAACGTGTGATCGTCCGCACAAAGGATTTCGCGCGGACGCCCAAGGTCCGCAAGCAGCTCAAGGCCTACCTTGAATCAACCGACCGCACTGACAAGGAACTTGCCGCCCAGTTGCCGTCGATTATCACTAAACTTCCCGCTGAATCACTCCGCGTCTGCGAAGCGGCGGTGCAGTTGGACTTTCTCAATGCTCTAGATTCCAAAGCACAGTTTCTGGAATTAAAGACCGCGCGCGCGAGTTCCCAGTGCAACACCGGGAGGTTTTGCCTTGAGCGATTGGCCTGTTGAGCGGGCTTCAGCTGGGGGTTGAAAAAATCAGGCGTTGGCTGTATGCTTTCTTGCAAAGCAAAAAAACGCAAGGAGG
>SFPL01000014.1 GCA_004551905.1 Lentisphaeraceae bacterium | reverse complement strand
CACGGATTACAAATCCCTAATTCTTCGCACAGGTAGGCCGTAGGAGGCGACCTTTGTCCACAGGGCCGGGATGGCGTCGCGCCATCCCGGCCCGTCCTGCATATTTTGACTTTTTTGCAGATTCCCCCTTGACTTTTGCCGAAAAGGTCTCTATAATATGCGACCTATGATTAAAAAAAGAATGTCGGCTCCCTACAGGGAGGTCTCGAGCAGGCTGAAGAGGCTGCTCACGGAGGGAAGGGTCATCGAGGGGTCGCTGTACCGCGCGGATCGCGGGAACACGCCTCGGCACCAGCTGTCGGACCGCGCGACGGGGAGGTTCCGCAACATCTACGTCCCGGCGGACTTCGCGGAGGACGTGGCGGCGTGGTCGGCGAACTGGGCGGAGGCGAAGCGCCTGCTCAAGGAGATGAGCGCGATCGCCCGCGCCGAGCTTGTGGAGGCGATCACGGCGAGGACGGGGCGCAGGACCGTCGCGAAGCCGGGAAGGGGCGCGAAAGGAAGCGCGTCGGGCGGCCCCCGGCGGAAATGCCCGACGGCGACGCGGCGCTCGAAGGGCTGATCGCCTTCCTCGCCCGCTTCTGCAAGATCCTCAACCCGCTTTTCGACGGCATCCGCAAGGCGCGGGACATGGAGAGGTGCCTCTACGAGGGACGGACGTTCCTCTGGACCTTCATCGTCGGGCATCTGGCGCGGCTCGGGTCGCGCAACGCGATGGACGCGAACCGCAACGACCCGAAGTACGCCGACGCGATCCAGAAGCTGGCCGAGCAGGGCGTCTGGCCGGAGGGGGAGCGGAAGACCGCGCCCTGCACGCTCAGCTGCTGCAACTTCCTCTCGCGGGGGTGCACGGCGGTCCTCGAGAAGGCGCTCGTGGACACCGTCTCGCACATGATCCGGCTGAAGCTCTTCGAGAACGCGCGCTTCCGCGGGCTTTTCGTCATCGCGGTCGACGGGACGAAGCAGGAGCGCATCCGCTGCTGCAAGTGGCTCGGAAACCGAGCCAACCGCTACGTCCTCGAGGCGAAGCTGGTGACGCCCTGGGGCTCGGCCTACTCGGTCATGTCCGTGCCGATCAAGCCCTGGCACGACAGGGACGATGACGAGAAGCAGGACAGCGAGTACCGCGGGTTCCTGCGCCTCGCGCCATTGCTGAAGGCTGCGTTCCCGCATCTCGGCATCTGCATACTCGGGGACGGGCTCTACGCCTGCAGGCCGATCATGGAGCTGTGCGAGAGCTACGGCTGGGAGTACATCTTCACCTTCAAGGAGGGGCGCACGCCGACGGCCTTCGCCGAGGCGCGAGACCTGATGGAGCAGACCCCGTCGAACTCGGGGACGCTTGTCCGGCATGACGCGCAGGGGAGGCGGGTCGAGTGCGGTCGGCTCGCGTGGGCGAGGGGCGTGGAGATCGCGAACGGCGCGGACGACTGGCACGTGTTCAACGTCGTCAGGGTGTCGGAGAACGACGCGAACGGCGCGCCCTACGAGGGGCAGTTCGCCACAAGCCTGGAGGTCGCCTGCCTGAAGGACGCGGACGACGTCTGCAAGTGGGGGCGAAGGCGCTGGGACATCGAGTCCAGCTTCCACGTGGAGAAGAACGGCGGCTACGGCCTCGAGCACAACTTCTGCAACAAGGCCCGCGTGAGCCGCAACATCTACCTCCTGATGCAGATCGCGCACAACCTCTGGCAGCTGTTCAACAGCACCTGCCTCCTGCCCCTGCAGAAGAAGCGGAAGTACCGCAACATGACCCAGCGGAAGTGGGTGGAGGTCATCCTTCAGAAGCTACTCGCCAGGGGGATCGCCCTCGCTCTCGACGAACTGCCCCGCAGGTACGTCTCGCGCGAGTTCCTGACGCTTTGAATTGCAACGGGCGGTCGGGCGGCCCGCAGAATGCGTCCGATCTGTCCCCGTCGGCATCCCGTCGGGTGGCTTGTCATGCCTTGAACAGGCTGTGCGGCAGGGTCTCGTCGCGCAAAACCGCTTACAAATGTCCACGGCGGCTCGGCGCAGCCGAGACGACGGGGGTATTTGTAATCCGTG
>SFPL01000013.1 GCA_004551905.1 Lentisphaeraceae bacterium | reverse complement strand
TAAAAGTCAAGTTTCGCGCCTCGCCCGCCCGGATTGGCTGCTGGACGCTGGCTGCTGGTTGCTGAAACACTTCCGACGCGTCAAAATTTCGTTCTCATCCGCGTCAGCGGGGAGAAGGAAATTTTGATGCGTCGGCCGTAGTGGTTGGCCATGAGCCACGAAATTATGGTATAATACAGCAATATGAGAAAGCACAGCACTAACGAGGTTTCCAGAAGGTCGTTCCTCGGCGGGATTTCCGCTGTTGGCGCGGCGCAGCTGCTGCACGGCTGCATGTCGGCCGGCTACCTCGCCAACTCGAAGGTGAGGCTCGCGGTGATCGGCTGCGGCGGGCAGGGCGCGTACGACGTCTGCTCGTTCGAGCGTCATTCCGGCCTCTGCGAGATCGTCGCCCTCGTCGACACCGACATCGGCGCCGCGCATACGCTTGAGACGCTGAAGAAGCATCCCGGCGTCCCACGCTTCCATGACTTCCGGCAGATGTTCGACCGGATGGAGGACGGAATCGACGCCGTGCTCGTCGCGATTCCCGACCACACCCACTACTGCGCCTGCATCGAGGCGATGCGCCGCGGCAAGGCGGTCTACGTCGAGAAGCCGCTCGCCCACTCCTTCCGCGAGTGCGAGCTCCTGATGAAGGCGGAGCGGGAGACCGGCGTCGTCTGCCAGATGGGCAACCAGGGCCACAGCGGCGACAACTACTTCCAGTACCGGGACTACGTCGCTGCCGGGATCCTTAAGGACGTGACCAGGGTGGTTGCGCACATGAACATGCAGCGGCGCTGGCACAAGTGGGGCGGCAAGGTGTCGTCCTACCCGAAGGCCGAGCCGCTCCCCGCCACGCTCGACTGGGACAAGTGGGTCGGCGCCGCGCCCTGGCACGACTTCTCCAAGGACCTCGCCTACGGCGAGTGGCGGTGCTGGTACGACTACGGCAACGGCTGCATGGGCGACTGGGGCGCGCACATCCTCGACTGCGTCCACCAGTTCACCCTCAAGGGCGCGCTGCCGACGAAGGTCGAGATATCCGGCATCAAGGGCGCGAACCCGTTTGTCTTCCCGATTGAGGACACGCTGAAGATGACCTTCCCCTGCGGGACGGTGGTCGAGTGGTACGAGGGGCTGGACAACAAGCCGCCGCTGCCGAAGGGATTCCGCTACGCCGACAACAAGGGGCTCTTCCCGGCCTCGACCGCCAACGATGGGCTTGTCGACCCGCCGCTCAAGCCCGGCAAGGAGATCTACCTCAAGGACGGCACCGTCTGGCAGGGACTCTCTCACTCCTCGACGCTGGTGAAGTGCGGCGCGCAGGACGATCCGGTGCCGCCGTACGAGCGCGCGAAGGACGACCACTGGGAGAACTTCCTCCGCGCGGTCCGCGGCGAGGAGAAGGCGCACAGCCCGTTCCGCGTCGCCGCGCCGCTCTCGGAGATATTCTGCCTCGGCGTCGCCGCGCAGCGGCTCGGGCGCTCCTTCGACTTCGATCCGGTGGCGAAGCGCGCCATTGGCGACGATGAGGTTAACAGACTGCTCGACGGCCCCGCGCCGCGCAAGGGATGGGAGGGATACTATGAAGCGTAGTGAAGAACAGCGTTATTCCGGCCGGCTGCTCGCCGCCGTGCTTATTGCCGCGCTGGCGGTTCCGTCCGCCCCGGCCGCAGAGTGGTACGACGCCAAGTCCGGGGTGCCGCCGATTGAACTCGACCGCGCCAAGGCGCTGCGGTTCTTCGCCGAGAACGTCTACGGCGTGAGGCCGGAGTGGAAGTCGGAGCGCCATGCCGAGGTGGTGAAGACGGAGCATGTGGACGACCTTTCCGCGACGCGCAAGGTGATCCGCCTCAACACGTTGACTCCGCTCGGTGAAAAGACCTTCGAGGCCGTGGGGTATTTCCCAGACGGCGCCAGGCGCGCGCCGGTCTTCGTGTACATCTCGTTCCGCTCGGCGACCGAGACCCAGAACCCGCGCTGGCCGATTGGCCTCATCCTCTCGCGTGGCGCGGCGACGGTCGCGTTCTGCTACGAGGACGTCGTCAAGGACGATGCCAAGGTGCTGGACGGCGTCGAGCGCGCCGACAACGCCTGGGGCGCAATCTCGGCCTGGTCGCTCGCGGCGAGCCGCGTGATCGACTACCTCGTGACCGACGGCGACGTCGACCCGGCGAAGATCGCCGTCGTCGGCCACTCGCGGCTCGGCAAGACCGCCATCTGGACCGGTGCGAACGACGAGCGCGTGGCGATGACGGTTTCCAACGACTCCGGCTGCTTCGGCGCCCGTCTCCACTCGCGCAACATCTGCGGCGAGACCATCGACCAGATCACCGCCAGGTTCCCCCACTGGTTCGCGCCCAACGCCAGGAAGCTCTATTGTGGGAGGGACGAGAAGGGCACGTTGCCGTTCGACCAGCACTGGCTGCTCGCGGCGGTTTCGCCGCGGCTCCTCGCGGTAGGGTCCGCGGCGGACGACTGGTGGGCGTGTCCCTCCGGCGAGATGGCCTGCTGGGAGTACGCTCGCCACGTCTGGAAGGACCAGACCTCGACCGAGTACCACGTCCGACCCGGCAAGCACGAACTCAATTCCGTCGACTGGACCGAGTACCTGGACTTCGCCGCGCGCAAGGGCTGGTTTGGTCAGGCCGCTGCCGCGCGCGCATCGACCGCCGCCAGGCCTGGATCGCTCGAGGAGAAGATCGCCGCCGCCGGGCGCAAGGTCGTCGGTGTCGATCTCTGGCACGGTTTTCGTCGCGTCAAGTTCGATTTCGACGGCTTCGTCGCCTGGGTGGTGGAGCCGTCCGGCAGCGAGCTCGAGGGCAGGCCGTGGACATGGACGATGCAATGGGCGGATGCGTTTGTCGAGCGCACTGGTGTCGTAGACGCGCTGAAGGCCGGCTATCACCACGCCACCATCGAGCTCTTCGCGACGCGGATGGACGACGCTGGCGTCGAGACCGCCGCGGCATACCAGAGGTTCCTCGTCGAGAAGCTCGGTTTTGCGCCGAAGGCGAATCTCATCGGCATGAGCTGGGGCGGGTTCTTCTCGGTGCGCTATGCCGCCGCGCATCCTGAGAACGTCCGGCGCATCTACCTTGACGCGCCGTTGCTCTGCCTCTGGGACATCGTCCCCAACGAGGCCCCGACCGAGAACGCCAGGTCGATCGGTCCATGGGCGAAGTCGGTGCCGAAGAGCGGCAGCTGGTCGAACGACCCGCGCATGCCAGTGAATCTCGCCGCTGCCGTGGCCAAGGCCAAGATACCGGTGATGCTCCTCTATGGCGTGCAGGACCAGACCGTCGACCCCGCGAAGAACTGCCTGCCGTTCGTCGAGCGCTTCCGCGCGGCAGGCGGTGAGATCACAGTGGACAGGCGCTGGGCCTATGGGCACCACCCGCACGGGGTGGAGCTTGACGAGACGGGAAGGATACTCGGCTTCTTTCGGTGAAAGAGCAGATTCTAGGAGCGTTGTTCAACTCCGACGCCACCCAGGACTGGTGCGGGTCGGCGGCTTCAACCGGGAAACAGGAGGATAAATGAGCATATTCAAGGCATACGACATCCGTGGCGTATACGACAAGGAGCTGTTCGACCGCGACTTCTACCGCATCGCGCGGGCATACGCGCGGTTCTGCGGCTTCGGCGGCGGATCGAAGGTGGTGGTGGCGAGGGACTGCCGCAAGTCCTCCGACGCGCTCTTCGAGGCGTTCTCGCAGGGTCTCGTCGACGAGGGCGTGAACGTGGTCGACATCGGCCTCGCCTCGACGCCGATGAGCTACTTCGCCAACGCCTCGCTCGGGGCCGACGGCTCGGCGATGATCACCGCCTCGCACAACACCAAGGAGTGGAACGGCTGCAAGCTCTGCCGCGCGGCGGCGGTGCCGATCTCCGGCGCGACTGGCCTGAAGGACATCGAGCGCATCGTCGGCGAGATCGACTTCCACGAGCCGCCGTCCGGCCGCGGCTTGATCGAGAAGGCCGACGTCTCCAAGGCGTATTCCGCGCACGTCCGCGAGTTCGCCCACCTCGCCCGTCCGCTGACGGTGGCGATGGACTTCGCCAACGGCATGGGCATCGCCGAGTCCGCCGCGTTCGCGGATTCCGACCTCACGTATGACTCGCTCTTCGGCGAGTACGACGGCGACTTCCCCAACCACGACGCGAACCCGCTCCACGTCGAGACGCTCGCCGAACTGCAGGCGCTCGTCCGCGCCAACCCCGGCAAGTACGCCTTCGGGGTGGCCTTTGACGGCGACGCCGACCGCGCCGGCTTCATCGACGAGAAGGGCGACGTGATCCCGATGGACTTCGTGACCGCGCTCGTCGCCAGGGACCTGCTCGCCGCAAACCCCGGCGCCGCCTGCCTCTACGACCTCCGGTCCTCGAAGGTCTGCGAGGAGACGATCCTCGCCGCCGGCGGCAAGCCGGTGATGAGCCGCGTGGGCCACTCGTTCATCAAGGCGCAGATGCGCGAGAACGACGCCATCTTCGCCGGCGAGCTCTCGGGCCACTACTACTTCAAGGCGAACTCCACCGCCGAGTCGAGCTCGATGGCGACCTTCGCGCTCGCGAACATCGTGAGCGCGGCGGACCTGCCCCTGAGCGAGCTTGTCGCGCCCCTGCGCAGGTACGCGCAGTCGGGCGAGATCAACACCCGCACCACCACCCCGCCTGCCGAGGTGCTCGAGCGCATCCGCAGCCGCTTTGCCGGCAAAGCCCGCGTGTTCGAGCTCGACGGCGTCAGCGTCGACGCCTGGGAGACCGAGGGTTACTGGGCGAACGTCAGGATGAGCAACACCGAGCCGCTCGTCCGGCTCAACCTCGAAGGCAAGGACAAGTCAATCATGGAGACGAAACGCGATGAATATCTCGCTCTCATCCGCGCTTAGGCTCGCCGCGGCCGCATCGGTCGCCGCGATCATCACCGGCTGCGAACCCGACGACGGGCGCGCAGAGCTCGACGCCGGCCGCGCAGCGTACGAGGCGCAGGAGATCAAGAAGGCGGTAAAACTCTTCGAGAAGAGCCTCGAGCTCGCGCCGGACCGCATCGACGCGCTTGTCTGCCTCGCCCGCGCCCAGCTCGACCTCGGCGAGCTGGAGGAGGCAAGGAAGTCCGTAGCGGCGGCGGAGGCGCTCGCCGGCCACGGCGACACCGACGTGAAGACGCTCGCCGCCCAGATCGCGTGGCACCTCAAGGACTACGCCAAGGCCGCGAAGCTCTTCGGCGAGGTTGCCGCCGCGAAGGACGCGTCGGCCTCGCTGCAGTCCCAGGCGATGACCGGTCTCGGCATCGTCCACCTCACCTGCGATGAGCGCGACCTCGCCCGGATCTACTTCCTCCGCGCGATCCGGCTCGACCGCCGCAACGCCGCCGCCTGGTATCATCTCGGGCTCCTCTACCGCGACGCATTCGGCTACCTCGACGCCGCGCTTGAGCAGTTCAACGTCTACGTCCGGCTCGATGTCGCCGCGTCGCCGCGGGTGCAGAAGGTGCTGCGCACCATCATCCCCGGCCTCAGCGACTCCATCCGCCGCGCCGAGGCCGACCGCCCCGGCGCCTCGCGGCGGAACAGCGCGGCGTGCGCCGCCGCGCTCTCCAAGGCTGAGGAGGCGGAGAAGAAGGGCAACTGGAAGACCGCCGCAGCGAGGTACAAGGAGGCGCATGAACTCGATGCGCTCTCCGTGAACGCCGCGCTCGGCCTCGCCCGCGCGACCGAGAAGACAGACACGTCGAACGCCGGCCGGACCCGTGCTTTCGAGCGCTACCGCACCGTCTGCCAGCTCAGTCCAGGCAAGACGCCGGTCTTCCTCAAGGCCGGCAAGCTCGCCTACGACCTCGGTCGCTACGGCGAGGCGGCCGAGATCTACTCCCGTGCGGTGGCGGCCACGCCGTCCAACATCGACGCCATCGACGGTCTCATCCGCGCGCTCCAGAAAACCGGCGGCAGCCAGAAGATCGCCGCCGCCTACCAGAAGTACCGCGAGTCGATCAAGCCGATCAAGAAGAAATGATCGAGGCATTCCAGCCCGCCGACTACGTCATTGCCGGACTCGCGGTCATCTCGGCGGTGCTGGGGCTTTTCCGCGGGTTCTCGGGGATGCTCGCATTCTGCCTTGCGACAGCCGCCGCCGGCGTCGTCGGCAGCTTCGGCTGGCACGTTTCCGAGCCGTGGTTCGAGCAGTTGTGGGCGCGCGGCCTCGCGGTGTTGGTGGCGCTGCTCGTCGCCTTCGGAATCGTCCGCGCGCTGGTGCGCCGGTTCGTGAACGGGCTCCTGGCGCAGCCGGCGGACGCCATTTTCGGCTTCCTGACTGGTCTTGTGGTCGTTGCGTTGTTGCTGGCGGGCTGGGCGTTTTCTGGTCTCTACCTTGAATATTCTTTCCTCGTCTCAGAGGTTGCCAGGTATGTCGGGTGACGATCTGCTGCTCGAGGCCAGGAAGCTCGAGCAGAATCTACTGAACTTTTTCTGGCGCCAGGGCGTTTCATACGGTGAAGGCGAGGACCTCGTCCAGGAGACGTACATCCGGCTCTGGGAATACCGCGACCGGTACCGTCCGACGGCGAAGTTCTCCACCTTCCTCTTCATGATCGCGCGGCAGGTGTGGATCGACGCCCTGCGCCGGAGGACACGCCGCGAGATCCGCGAAGAGAGCTGGGGCCGGGAGCGGCCGGAGACCGTGGAGCCTCCGTCGCCCAGCGTAAAGGAGGACGTGCGCTGGGCGGTGTCGAGGCTTTCGGAGCCGCTCCGCGAGGTGATTGAGCTGGGGGTGTTTCAGGACCTCCCCTACGCGGAAGTCGCGGAAATCCTCTCGATCCCGGTCGGAACGGTGAAGTCGAGGATGTCAAACGCACTGAAGAAGCTTAAGGAGATATTCGATGACGAAGGATCTTGAGGGAACTTTGTCCACTCTGGACGGCGCCCATCGCGAGATGGTGGTGCGGATGAAGTCGTGTTTTGCGCCCGCTCCGGTTTTTGCCGTGCGCCGCCGCCCGCACTGCGGCGCGCTCGCCGCCGCCGCGCTGGTGGCGATAGCGGCCTGCGGCATCGCCGCCTCGCTCCGGCGGGGCCAGTCGTCGGCATCTCCGCACCCGAGCGCGTTCCGGCTCGCCAGCGTCGGCGACGCGGCTGCGGTGGCGGAGATCCTCCGCACCCAGAACGCCGACGGCAGCTGGCAGACCGACTTCCTCACCCGCCAGAACGCCCGCCTGCTTGCTTCGGTCGACTCCCCCGCCGCTTCGCTTGCCCGCCGCCGCGCCCTGCGCAACCTCCGCGTCCGTGGCCTCGCCGAACTTTAGCCACGCGAACCACGAACCGCGATTTTTGGTATAATACACACCTGTAGACGGGGTTGTAGCTCAACTGGACAGAGCGACGGTTTCCTAAACCGTAGGTTCCGGGTTCGATTCCCGGCAGCCCCACCAGTTTTCAGTCCTGCCGCAATTGGCTCCGGTCGTTGGCGGCGTCCGAGGAAGGTGACAATGAAAGCAAAGCGAGTTAGATCCAAGTGTACCGTCACCGACCGGACGGTCGACCCCGACGTGCTCACCTACACCGTGGGCGAGGATCCGGTGCTCGACCTCGAGCTCGCGAAGTGGGACTGCATGGGCACCGCCGCGCACGTGACGATGCTCAGCGAATTGAAGGGACTTCGCCGCCCTATCGTGACCAAGGTCGAGGCCGCCAAGGTGCGGCGCGAGCTCGCCAAGGTAGTGGAGCTTTCCGAAGCGGGCAAGTTCACCATCCGCGAGGACGACCAGGACGTCCACATGGCCGTCGAGCGCATGCTCACCGAGAGCCTCGGCGACCTCGGCAAGAAGATCCATACCGGCCGCTCCCGTAACGACCAGGTCGCGGTCGATGTGCGCCTGCACATGAAGAGCGAGATCCTCGCCGTCGAGCGCGAGGTGTCCGACCTCGCCGCCGCGCTCGCGCAGCTGGGCTTCGCCGCCGGCACGGTTCCGCTCGTCGGACGCACCCATTTGCAGCCGGCGATGCCGTCCACGGTGGAGATGTGGGCCACCGGCCACGCCGAGATGGTGCTCGACCAGATCGAGAACCTCGAGGCCGCGTACCGCCTGGCGGACCTCAACCCGCTCGGCTCCGCCGCCGGCTACGGCGTGCCGCTGCCGCTCGTCCGTGCCCGCACCACCGCGCTCCTCGGCTTCTCGCGCACCCTCCACAACTGCTTCGGCGCCTCGATGGCCCGTGGCGAATGCGAGGCGTCGCTCCTCTCCGCGCTCGCGCAGCTGATGTGCGTCCTCTCGCGTCTCGCCGAGGACCTGATCCTCTTCTCGATGCCGGAGTTCGCCTACTTCCGGCTGCCGCGCGCCTACTGCACCGGCTCTTCGATCATGCCCCAGAAGTACAATCCCGACGTGCTGGAGCTCGTCCGCGGCAAGACGGCCCAGGTGATCGGACTCGCCACCGCGGCGCTTTCGCTCCTCCACGCGATGCCCGGCGGCTACAACCGCGACCTGCAGGACGCGAAGCTCCTCTACATGAAGGGGCTCTCGACGACGCGCACCACGCTCAGGATCCTCGCGAAGCTCGTCGCTGGCGTCGAGGTGGACGCCGCCGCCTGCCGCGCCGCCTTCACCCCCGGCGTGTTCGCGACCGACGTTGCGCTCCGCAAAGTCGCCGCCGGCACCCCCTGGCGCGACGCCTACCACGAAGTGCGCGACCACCTGGAGCTGCTTGGCGCCGAGGACTGCGACGCGGCAGTCAAGGCCAAGCGCCACGAAGGCACCTGCCTCGGCATCGACCGCGCCCTCTACCGCCAGCGCATCGCGTCCGTGCGCAAGTCCGCCGAATCGCGCGCCGCCGCGCTCGAAAAGCGCCGCCGCGCGCTGATGAAGTAAGGGCGCGGCGATGTCGAAACACCTTACGACGCTCTTGCTCGCGGCCATGTCCTTCGCGCTTTGCGCGCGGGCGGAGACGGTGTTGGTCGAGGCCGAGTCGTTTGCCGACTGGGGCGGCTGGGTGAACGACACCCAGTTCATGGACCAGATGGGCTCGCCATATCTCCTCGCCCACGGCATGGGCAAGCCCGTTGCCGATGCGAAGACGACGTTTTCTGTTGAGAAGGGCGGCCGGTACAATGTCTGGATCCGGACAAAGAACTGGACTAGTCCGTGGCATCCCGATGTCGGCGCGGGTACATTCAAACTTGTCGTCAACGGAAAGCCGCTGCCGAACCTCCTCGGCTGCCAGGGGAAAGGCGAATGGCTGTGGGTCAAGGCGGATGATGTGACGCTTAAGGAGGGCGAGAACACGCTTGCCCTGCACGACCGCGACGGATTCGACGGACGCGTCGACGCGATTGTGTTTTCAACGTCGGCGCGACCGATGCCGATTGTCGACGAGCTTGAGCCGAGCCGTGCCGCCGGGAAAGTCGGCTTCCGCCGGCAGACCTATGTACCCAATCCCGAGCCTCTGCCCAGATTTGACCTGTGTGTGGTGGGCGGCGGTATTGCCGGAATCTGCGCGGCAGTATCGGCTGCTCGTCTTGGACTTTCCGTTGCGCTTGTCCACGACCGTCCCGTTCTCGGCGGCAACAACTCGTCCGAAGTCCGTGTCCATCTCGGCGCCTACCAGAATCTGCCGCCGTATCCACGGCTTGGAGACGTGCTCGCGGAGTTTGGGCCGGTCCGCGGCGGAAACGCCGAGAGCGCGGCGAACTACGAGGATGGCAAGAAGCTCGCGATCATCAAGGCGGAGAAAAATATAAGTCTCTTCCTTAACGAGCATGTGAACGGAGTGAAGACAAACGGAACGGGGCGCATCCTCTCTGTTCGATCCATCAATACCAAGACTGGTGTTGCGACCTGGTTCGAGGCGGCGAACTTCGTGGATTGCACGGGAGACGGAACGGTCGGCTATCTCGCTGGCGCGGACTTCCGCATGGGGCGTGAGGCGAAGAGCGAGACGAACGAGCCGGATGCACCGGAGAAAGCCGACATGATCACGATGGGCGCGTCGGTCCAGTGGTATGCTGGAGTGATTGATAATGGGAACGCGTCGTTTCCTATCCGTCCGTGGATGCTCAAGACAATCAACGAGGCGAACTGCTCGCCGCATCTCTGCGGCGACTGGTGGTGGGAGACGGGGCTCGGGCGCGACCAGATCGCAGAGGCGGAGTACATCCGCGACTATGGACTCCTCGTCGCGTACTCCAACTGGGCGTTCGTCAAGAACGGCTACTCGAAGAAGGACTCCTTTGCCGACAAGGAACTCAAGTGGGTTGCGTACAACGCAGGCCGCCGCGAGTCGCGCCGGCTCATGGGCGACTTCATCCTCGACCAGAACCATCTACGGAACCGGGAAGTCCAGCCGGACGGCACCTGCGTCGCGACCTGGACGATCGACCTCCATCTCCCGAAGACCGCGCATGAGTCGAAGTTCGAGGGCGAGCCGTTCCAGGCCAACTCGCACAACGAGGTAATCTGGCCCTATCCGATCCCGTACCGCTGCCTTTACTCGCGCAATGTCCCCAACCTCTTCATGGCCGGACGCGACATCTCCGTCACCCACATCGCGCTCGGCACGACGCGCCTCATGCGCACCCACGGCATGATGGGCGAGGTCGTTGGCATGGCGGCGAGCGTCTGCAAGAAGCACGGCTGCAGTCCGCGCGACGTCTACACGACTTACCTCGACGAGCTCAAGGCGCTGATGAAGAAGGGCGTCGGCGACGGCAAGAAGCACCCACGCCAGGACTACAACTGCCAGCAGTCGCTCGACCCCGCCATCAAACAGCAGTACAAGGAGAGCGTGAAAGGGTTGATCAAATGATGGAGGAGTATCTCGCGATTGTCGAAAAGACGCTCGACGAAGTGATGCCGGGGGCGTTGGACCGTCCGGCGGAGCACAACTCGTCGATGCGCTATGCGGTCGGGACCGGCGGCAAGCGCATCCGCCCGCTCATCTGCCTCGCGAGCGCGGTCGCGGCCGGCGGTCGGGCGGAGGACGCACGCTATCCGGCGGCGGCCATCGAGCTCCTCCACAACTACACGCTCGTCCACGACGACCTCCCGGCGATGGACAACGACACCGAGCGGCGCGGCAAGCCGACGGTCTGGGCGAAGTACGGCGAGGCGAACGCGATCCTCGCCGGCGACGCGCTCCAGGCGCTGTCGTTCAAGGCGGCGGCGATGGCGCCGCGCAATGTCGGCAGGATCGTAGCGGAACTTGCCGCGGCCGGCGTCGGCGTGGTGCAGGGCCAGATCGAGGACATCGCCGAGGGCGAGAAGGACATCCCGTTCATCTACCGCCACAAGACCGCCGACCTCTTCATGGCTGCCGCGGTCATGGGCGCGCTTGCGGGCGGCGGCGACGACCGCGCGGTCGAGTCGCTCCGCGTCTATGCGCTCAACCTGGGGCTGGCATTCCAGTACGAGGACGACCTCCTGGACGGCGACTCGCCCTACAGCCGCGAGGAGACCGAGCGCCGCGTGCGCGACGCCACCGCCGCGGCGCTTGCCGCGCTCGAAGGCCTGCCCGGCGACTCCTCGCCGCTTGCCGCGCTCGCGCAGTCGCTTGTCGGGCGGAAGAAGTAGGGCAGAGAAGTGCATGATATGACAAGAGCGAGATCACAGCCAAGACGCAGCATGACCTCGCCGTCGCGCTGAACATCGCGCACCTTAAGGGCGAGGTCGTGGAATTCATGTTCCGTCACCAGAACTACGCCGAGGTCAGGGACTCCGCCTGCATCTACGACGCGCGATGCGGCATTGGCGGAAATATTATGGTATAATACACGCTATGAAGAACTATCTTGCCATAGACATCGGGGCGTCCAGCGGCCGGCACATCATCGGCCGGGTGCAGGACGGCAAGATCGCCCTCGAGGAGGTCTATCGTTTCGACAACTCGCAGATCCGCCGCCGCGGCCATGACTGCTGGGACATCGACGCGCTCGTCGAGTCGGTCAAGAAGGGCATCGACGCGGCGATGGAGAAGGCCGAGATTGGCTCCATCGGCATCGACACCTGGGGCGTCGACTTCGTACTCCTGGACGAGAAGGGCGAGCGCATAGGCGACGCCGTCGCCTACCGCGACGCGCGCACGACCGGTGCCGACGCGGAGATCGAACGCGACGTCATCTCCTTCGCCGACCTCTACCGGCGCGTCGGCCTGCAGAAGGCGCCCTACAACACCATCTACCAGCTCTGGGCGCTCAAGAAGGAGCATCCCGAGGAGCTTGAGGCGGCGGCGCACTTCCTGACCGTGCCCGAGTACATCAACTACCGCCTGACCGGGAACATCGTCCACGAGTACACCGACTCCTCCACCACCGCGCTCCTCGCCGCGGCGAAGAAGGACTGGGACTTCGAGCTGATCGACAAGCTCGGCCTGCCGCGGCGGATCTTCGGCCGGCTCGAGATGCCGGGCGCGGAGGTGGGCGAGTACCGCGGCGTCAAGGTGGTGCTGCCGGCGCTGCACGACACCGGCTCGGCGTACCTGGCGGTGCCGGCGCGCGACGACAAGGCGGTTTACCTCTCGAGCGGCACCTGGTCGCTCCTCGGCGTCGAGAACGAGAAGCCCATCACCACCGCCGAGGCGATGCGCGCGAACTTCACCAACGAAGGCGGCGCGTGGGGCCGCTACCGCTTCCTCAAGAACATCATGGGGCTGTGGATGATTCAGTCCATCCGCCGCGAGCTCAACGGCGTGAGCTACGTGGAGGGAGCGGACCGCGACGAGACGATCGACGCGCTCAAGCGCCTCGCCGACTACGAGAAGGGCAAAAGCTACTCCTTCGCCGACCTCGAGATGTCTGCGCGCGGCGCCGGCGGCTACACGCTGACGGTGGACGTCAACGACTCGCGCTTCCTCAACCCGAAGTCGATGATCGGCGAAGTGCTGGCCGCCGCGGAGTCCGAGGGGCGGCCGCCGGCGACGATCGGCGAGCTCATGCAGTGCGTCTACAAGTCGCTCGCCGCGTGCTACGCGGACGCGATCCGCAGCCTCTCCGAGATCACGGGCAAGACCTACACCTCGGTCAACATCGTCGGCGGCGGCTCGAAGGACCGCTACCTGAACGCGCTCACCGCCGAGGCGACGGGCCTCGACGTCTTCGCCGGGCCGACGGAGGGCACGGCGATCGGCAATCTCATCGTGCAGATGATCGCGGGCGGCGAGTTCGCCGACCTCGCCGCGGCGCGCGCGGCGATCGTCCGCTAACCACCCAACCACCTAACCACCCAACCACCCAACCAAGCATGGACAAGAAGCTTTACATCAACCCGCCGCTCCCGAACCGCGTCTACGACTGGCGCAATGGTCCGCAGCCGAAGACCCGCCGCGAGCTCGACCGGTTCTTCAACTCGCCGGCGATCAACAAGGTCAAGGACGCGATCTGCGAGATGGGCAGGCGCATCTACAACAAGGGCTACACTGACGGCAACGGCGGCAACCTGTCGGTGCGGGTGGGCGAGGACCTCGTCCTCTGCTCGCCGACGCTCTGTTGCAAGGGCTTCATGGAGCGCGAGGACATCTGCCTCGTGGACATGTCGGCCGGCCAGCTGTGCGGGCGGCGTCCGCGCACGAGCGAGGTGAAGGTGCACATCGCGATGATGAAGACCGCCGGCTGGAACGCTTGCGTCCACTGCCATCCGCCGCACTGCAACGCCTTCCTCTTCGCCGGGCAGGTGCCGCCGAACGGAATCAACCCGGAGGCGGACATCTTCTTCAACCAGATTCCGCTCGCGCCCTACGGCACGCCGGGGACTGACGAGGTGGCGGCGAACGTGGCGAAGATGTCGAAGAAGTCCAACGTGGTCTTCATGGAGAACCACGGCATCGTCTGCGGCGCGCGCGACATCGAGGAGGCCGAGTGGTTCGCCGAGAACGCCGACGCCTACTGCCAGGTGCTGCTTCTCGCGGCCGGCCACGGCGGCAGGCTCCAGCAGGTTGGGCCGCAGTCGGTGAAGGAATTCCTCGCCATCCGCAAGGCGCTCGGACTGCCGCTCGCTGTGGGCCAGAAGCTCTACAACACCGACCGCTTCAACGGCTACAGGATGAAGCGTGTCGGCAAGTGAACGTCAACGATAAACCAGAAAGGGCAACAACCATGAACAGGATAATCCTCAACGAAACCTCCTATCACGGCGCCGGTGCCGTCAACGCCATCGTCGCCGAGCTCGCGGCGCGCGCGCTCAAGCGCCCGATCGTCTTCTCAGACCCGGACCTCGTGAAGTTCGGCGTCACCGCCAAGGTGACCAAGCTCCTCGACAAGGCGAAGGTGAAGTACGCGCTCTACACCGACATCAAGCCGAACCCGACCATCGCCAACGTCAAGAACGGCGTCAAGGCGGCGAAGGCGGCGAAGGCCGACGCGATCATCGCCATCGGCGGCGGCTCGTCGATGGACACCGCGAAGGCGGTTGGCATCATCCTCACCAACCCGAAGTTCGCGAACGTGCGCTCGCTCGAGGGCGTGTCGCCGACTACTAAGCCGTGCCTGCCGATCCTCGCCGTCCCGACGACCGCCGGCACCGCTGCGGAGGTGACGATCAACTACGTGATCACCGATGTCGAGAAGAAGCGCAAGTTCGTCTGCGTCGACCCGCACGACATCCCGGTGGTGGCGTTCGTCGACCCGGACATGATGGCGTCGATGCCGCCGAAGCTGACGGCCGCGACGGGCATGGACGCGCTCACCCACGCGATCGAGGGCTACATCACCAAGGCCGCCTGCCCGATGACGGACATGATGCACCTCGAGGCGATCCGACTCATCTCCGCGAACCTGCGCGCCGCGGTGAAGAACGACCCGAAGGGCCGCGAGGGCATGGCGCTCGGCCAGTACATCGCGGGCATGGGCTTCTCCAACGTCGGCCTTGGCGTCGACCACGCGATGGCGCACGGACTCTCGGCGCTCTACAACACGCCGCACGGCGTCGCCTGCGCGATTCTGCTGCCGACGGCGATGAAGTTCAACGCCGCGAAGACCGGCAAGCGCTACATCGAGATCGCCAAGGCGATGGGTGTGAAGGGCGTCGAGAAGATGACGCTCGACCAGGCGCGCAAGGCGGCTATTGCCGCGGTCGAGAAGCTCTCTAAGGACGTCGGCATCCCGGCCAACCTCAAGGGCATCCTCAAGAAGGAGGACATCCCGTTCCTCGCCAAGAGCGCCTACGCCGACGCGTGCCGTCCGGGCAACCCGCGCGACTGCTCGGTGAAGGACATCGAGCGCCTCTACGCGAGCCTCGTCTGAGGCTTTCGTCCCAGGAATGGTGCACTGCATGAGAAAGGTAGCGGTAGACAAGGGCGTTGTGTTCGGCGACGGAGGACTCGTCTTCATCGCCGGTCCGTGCGTCATCGAGTCGCGCTCGATGGCGCTCGGGATCGCCCGCCGGCTCGTCGAGTCGGCGGCGCGACTGGGCGCGAAGTTCGTCTTCAAGGCAAGCTTCGACAAGGCCAACCGCACGAGCGTAGACGCGTTCCGCGGGCCGGGCATCGAAAAGGGGCTGGAGATCCTCGCCGAGGTGCGCTCCACGTTCGGTGTGCCGGTGTTGACCGACGTCCACGAGCCGTGGCAGTGCCGTCCGGTGGCGGAGGTCTGCGACATCCTGCAGATCCCGGCGTTTCTGGCGCGGCAGACCGACCTCGTGGTCGCTGCCGGCGAGACCGGCGCGGTCGTCAACGTCAAGAAGGGCCAGTTCATGGCACCGGAGGACATGGCGGCGGTGGTGCGCAAGATTGAGTCGACCGGCAACCGCCGGATCACGCTCTGCGAGCGCGGTGCGAGCTTCGGCTACCGCAACCTGGTGGCCGACATGCGCTCGCTGCTCATCATGCGCGAGCTCGGCTATCCGGTGGTGATGGACGCGACGCACTCGGTGCAGCGCCCCGGCGGTCTGGGCACCGGCTCCGGCGGCGACGGCAAGTACGCGCCGGCGCTGGCGCGCGCGGCGGTGGCGACGGGCGTGGACGCGGTGTTCATGGAGACGCACCCGAACCCGAAGGTGGCGAAGAGCGACGCGGCGAACGCGCTCAGGCTTGCCGACGTGGAGCCGCTCTGGCGCACACTGATGGCGATCGACGACGTGGTGCGTGGCGCGAAGAAGAGGGGAGGCGCGGCTTCGTGAGGACTGTCGCGGCAGTTTCGGCGGCGCTTCTGGCAACGGCGGCCGCGGCGGCGTTCGACCTGGATTCCTGGCTCGAGCGCCGCGAGCTGCTCACGCGCGAGGCGGAGCGGCTGGAGAAGCTGTACGCCAAGTGCGCGGAGAAGGCTGACAACCCGGCCGAGAAGGTGTCGCTGCCGATCGACACATTCCCGAGCGGCGCGGTAAAGTCGCTCGTTACCGCCGAGAAGGCGCAGTTCTTCCAGTCGCAGGACGCGGTCTGGGCGGATGGGGTGATGGCGCACGAATACGACGCGGGCGGCAAGGAGATTTCGCGGCTCGAGGCAGAGTGCCTGGTGGTAGATCGCGAGACGAAGTCCGGCTGGGTGGACGGCAAGGCGCGCGCGATTCACGGCCAGACGCTGGTGAAGGGCTCGCGCGTCTACGTGTCCTTCGCCGAGGACTACGTGATGATAACCACCAACGCGGTGGTGAGGTCGCGCGACTTCGGTCCGCGCGGCGCCGTGTCCGCCGCGGGTCCGCGCACCAACGCGGTGTCGACCTTGACGGCGTCGCGGGCGGACTACGACCGGCGCGCCGGGGTGATAATGATGGACGGCGCGGTGCGGCTCGTCGACCAGGAGTACAAGCTCGCCGCGGACCGCGCCTGGGTGTTCCTCGCCGGGACCAACGAGCTGAGGCGGATCGTCGCGGTCGGCTCGGTGGCGGTGACGAACGGGCTGCGGCACGGCAGCTGCGACCGGGCGGTGTACGAGCGCCGGAGCGGGATGCTTACGATGTACGCGCGCGGGGCCGAGGAGCCTGCGCGGCTGGTGGACGAGGGCGAGAAGGGCGGCGAGCTCCTCGGCGAGCGCATCGCCTTCCGCACCGGCGCGGAGCAGGTCGAGGTGGCCCGGCCGGTGATCAAGGTGAAGACGGACGACCGCGACAGCGGTGCCCTCATCGGAATTAAGGAGGCCAAATGAGCGACCTGGTTTTGGATGCGATGAACGCGATGGCGGCGGAGCGCGCCGAGGCGCGTGCGGACCTCGAGGCGACCGGCCTCGTAAAGATCTACGGCGACCGTACGGTGGTGAACGGAATGGACGTGAGGTGCTCCTGCGGGGAAATCGTGGGCATCCTCGGCCCCAACGGTGCCGGCAAGACCACCACGTTCTACATGGTGGTGGGGCTGGTGAAGCCCGAGGCCGGGCGGGTGGTCTTCCGCGGTGAGGACGTGACTAGCCTCCCAGTATACCTGCGCGCGCGGCGTGGGCTCGGCTACCTCGCGCAGGAGCCGTCGGTCTTCCGCAAGCTCTCGGTGTGGGACAACGTGATGGCGATCCTCGAGACGCTGCCGATGTCCCGCAAGGAGCGCGAGGCGCGGGCGAAGGAGCTTCTGGAGCCGTTTGACCTGATGAAGGTGGCGAAGCAGCCGGCGTACACGCTTTCCGGCGGCGAGCGCAGGAAGCTCGAGATCGCGCGCGCGCTGACGCGCAACCCGTTCGTGCTGATGCTCGACGAGCCGTTCGCCGGCGTCGACCCGCTCTCGGTGAACGAGATCCAGGACATCGTCCGCTCCCTCGCCGCGCGCGGACTCGGCATCATCATCACCGACCACAACGTGCGCGAGACGCTGTCGGTGGTCAACCGCGCCTACCTGGTCTACGACGGTCGGCTCCTGAAGGAGGGCACGAGCGCGGAGCTGGTGGCGGACTCCGAGGTGCGCGAGAAGTACCTCGGCGAGAATTTCAGGATGTAATCAGGTAACCCAAACGAAAGGAGACAAGGCAATGAGCATAGAAGTTACGATGAGGCACAGCGACGTTCGCATCGAGGCCCTCAAGGAGTACGCCGAGAAGCGCATGGCGCGGCTTAGTCAGCGCTTTCCCAAGGTGACCAGCGCGTCGATCGTGATCGACGTCGACGCCAAGAAGCACATGTACATGGCCGAAGTGGTGGCGAACCGCCTCGGCGAGACCGCAGTCGGGGCGAAGGAGTTCTCCGAGAGCGCCAAGAGCGTCATCGACGCGGCGGCGGCCCGGGCGGAGCGCCAGCTCCTCAAGATGCGCGTGAAGGCGCGCAAGGGTACGGTGCGCAAGCAGCGCGCGGCCTCGGCGAAGAACTGAGATGCGCGCTCTACCGGGCAAGATGAGCGAGAAGGGCAGGGTCTTCTCCGTCGGCGACTTCCTTGAAGCCGCCCAGGAGAAACTGCGCCTTACGCTCGTCGAGGGCTGCGAGAGTCTGGGGCGGAAGATCGACGAGCCGATCGTCAGCCGTCCCGGCCTCGCGCTCACCGGCTTCTTCGGCCACTACGGCTGGCGGCGCATCCAGCTGATCGGCAAGGCCGAGACCGCCTACCTCGAGAGCCTCTCGTCGGCCGAGCGGCTTTCGCGCTATGCCGCGCTCCTGGAGCACGGCGCGTACTGCTTCATCTTCGCCAACGGGCGCAAGCCCAAGGCGGACACGCTGGCGCTGATGCGTGTCCGCGGCGCGGTGGTGATGGTGTCCCCGCTCAAGACGCGAGTCATCTACCGCGAGTCGGCGTTCATCCTCGAGCGGCTCGGGGCGCCGGAATCGACGATCTACGGCACGATGGTCGAGGTCGCCGGCCTCGGCGTCCTCTTCGAGGGCGAGCCCGGGCTCGGCAAGTCTGAGACGGCGCTGGGTCTCATCCGCCGCGGCTGCGCGCTGGTGTCGGACGACCTCACCTGCGTACGGCGCGAGGTCGGCAAGGACATCGTCTACGGCTCGGCGTCGGACTCGACGGCCGGATACATGGAGATCCGCGGCATCGGTATCATGCATGTGCCGAGCCTCTTCGGCGTCGCGGCGGTCCGCGGCGAGAAACGGCTCGAGCTCATCATCACCTTCCGCCGGCTCGAGGACGTGAAGGGCGAGATCGACCGCATCGGCCAGAAGCGACAGGTGAAGAAGGTGCTGGGGGTGGAGATACCCAACGTGGTGATCCCCGTCTCCGAGGGTCGCGACCTCGTGAATTTGGTGGAGACCGCCGCGCTGCAGGAGAAGCTGCTGCTCTCCGGCTGCGACCCGGTAGGGGAGCTTTCGGAACGCCTGCGGAGGCGGGCCACTGAACATTCCAAACGTAAAGGAGTCAACAAGGGAGACGTCCCATGTCAGATAAAATAACCCGTGAGTTCACGCTGCTCAACCGCTATGGTATGCACGTCCGCCCGGCCGGGCTCTTCGCCAAGGTCGCGAGCCGGTTCGACGCCGACATAACGGTCGAGAAGGACGGCAACGCCGTCTCGGGCAAGTCGATCATGGCGCTGATGACGCTCGAGGCCGTGTGCGGCACGGTGCTCAAGGTCACCGCGTCCGGCCCGCAGGCCACCGAGGCGCTCGACGAGCTCGAGCAGCTGGTGCTGCGCAAGTTCGACATCCCCGACGAGCAGTAGTAGGTGTCGGATTCCGGCGAGATGAGGTCGCTACAAGGCCTGGCCACTGCCCGCGGCTTCGCGGTCGGTCCGGTCTTCATCTGCCGCGGCGACGGCTCGGTGCCGGTTTCCGAGTACGTCCTCGAGCCCGGATGCGAGGAGGAGGAGGTCCTCCGCTACCGCCGCGCCGTCGGCGACGCGAGGCGCGACCTCGAGGGCATCGTAGCCTCGCTCAAGGAGCGCACCGGGCGGGACGACGTGATGGTCTTCGAGTGCCACTTGATGATGCTCGAGGACGCGGAGCTCTCCGGCGCCGTCGAGCGTCGCATCCGCGAGGAGCACGTCAACGCTGAGTCCGCCGTCAAGCGCGTCTACGCCGAGTCGCGGGCTAAGTTCGAGCGGATGAACGACCCGTACTTCCGCGAGCGCGTGCGCGATCTCGACGACCTTGAGCGCCGGCTCCTCGCCGCGCTTACCGGCTTCTCGGCGCCGGTTCACCGCGGTCTCAAGGTGCCGTCGATCATCGTCGCCGACGACCTGACTCCTTCCGAGACGGTCCAGCTGCCGCGCGACTTGGTCCTCGGCTTCGCCACCAACGGCGGGTCGACCACGAGCCACGTGGCGCTCCTCGCCCGTGCAATGGGCATTCCAGCGGTCACGGGGCTCGGGGACATCACCTCTTGCGTCCGAGCCGGCGAGACGGTGCTCATCGACGGCATCAACGGCACGGTGACGCTCCATCCAGACGCCGCCTCGATCCGTGATTTCATGGACCTCGTCGAGCGCGACCGCGAGATCTCAGAGGGCGCAGTGCTCGGTGCGCCGGCTGGCACGCTCAAGGACGGCGGCGAGGTGCCGATCTTCGCGAATCTCCATCCCGGCGTGCCGGTCGGCGGCCTCCGCGAGCACGGCGCGCGCGGCATCGGCCTCTACCGCAGCGAATACCTTTGGCTCAACCGCGGACACGAGCCCACCGAGGAGGACCAGTTCCGCGCCTACCGCGACGCCGCGCGCTTCACCGCCCAGCTTGGCGAAGGAGCGTCGATCACCATCCGCGCACTCGACATCGGCGGCGACAAGATCGTCCGCGGCATCTCTCACAAGGAGGAGAACCCGTTCCTCGGCAACCGCTCCATCCGCTACCTGCTCGCCAACCGCGATATATTCAAGACCCAGCTCCGCGCGATCCTCAGGGCGTCCGCGTTCGGGCGCGTGCGGCTGATGTACCCGATGATCTCCTGCGTGGAGGAGCTGGACGAGTCCGCCGAGGTGCTCGCCGAGGTCAAGCGTGAGCTTGACGCCGCCGGCGTCGCCTACGACCGCGAGATGCCCGTCGGAGCGATGATCGAGGTGCCGAGCGCGGCGATCAACGCGGACGCGATCGCGAAGCGCGTCGACTTCTTCTCCATCGGCACCAACGACCTCGTTCAGTACGTAATGGCGGCTGATCGCGGCAACGAGTCGGTCGCCTCGCTCTACCAGCCCACCAACCCCGCCGTCCTCTGGCTGATGCGCCACGTGATCGACGCGGCGCGGCGCCGCGGCATCATGGTCGGCGTATGCGGCGAGTCGGCCTCCGACCCGGTGGTCGGAGTGCTTTGGGCGGCGATGGGGGTGGACCTCCTCTCTATGTCCGCCACTTACATTCCCGTCGTCTCTGCCGTCCTCTCGCGCCTGACCCGCGCCGACCTCGACGCCTATGCGCGAATTCCGGTGGAGATGGGGAATGACGTCACTGCCCGCGAGATCTACGACCGCTGCCGCGCCTGGCTCGCCGAGCACGTCTTCGACTTTGAGAACATAGCCCTATAGTCAGCAATGAAGTCCAAGTCCTTTATCGACCAGGTTGAGGTGATTGTCCGCTCCGGCAAGGGCGGCGACGGTGCGATGTCGATGCGCCGCGAGGCGCTTGTCGCGTTCGGAGGTCCCGACGGCGGCGACGGCGGGCGCGGCGGCGACGTGGTCTTCCGCGCCTCCCAGCACGTCAACTCGCTCCTCTCGCTCTACTACGACCCCAAGTGCTTTGCCCAGGACGGCGCGCCCGGCCAGGGCCAGAAGATGTTCGGCAAGCGCGGCCGCGACCTGGTGGTGGACGTCCCCTGCGGCACCGAGGTCTTCGACGCGGACAGCGGGCTGCTCGTCGCCGACATAGTCGAGCCGGGGCAGAAAGTGGTCGTCGCCAAGGGCGGCGCCGGCGGCTACGGCAACGTCCACTTCAAGAGCGCGGTCAACCAGGCGCCGACCGAGCACACACCCGGCGGACCGGCCGAGGAGCGCCGGCTCAGGCTGGAGCTCAAGACCATCGCCGACGCGGGGCTCGTTGGCTTCCCGAACGCCGGCAAGTCCTCGCTCCTCTCGTCGCTCTCCTCCGCCACTCCCAAGATAGCATCCTATCCCTTCACCACCCTGAACCCCATCGTCGGCACCGTTGTCTACGATGATTTCGCCAAGGTCAGGGTGGCGGACGTGCCCGGCATCATCGAGGGCGCCTCGAAGGGCGTCGGCCTCGGCCATGCCTTCCTGCGCCACCTCGAGCGCGCGCGGGCGCTCGTCTATGTAATCGACCTCGCCGGCGTCGACGCGCGCGAGCCTTGGACCGACTACCAGGTGCTGCGGCGCGAGGTGGACGCGTATTCGGTGGAGCTTGCCGAGCGTCCGACGATCGTGGTCGCGAACAAGGTCGACGTCCCCGAGGCGCGCGCCAACCTCGACCGCTTCGTGGCCGAGACCGGCGTAACGCCGATTCTGGTGTCCTGCACCACCGGCGACGGGCTCGACAAGTTCAAGGCCAGGCTGCGCGAGGTCGTCCGCCCCGAGACCCGCTTCCACCACACCCACGCCCAGGCGCCGGACCTTTCCGAGATGCCCGATACCACCGGCGAGGAGGTCCCGGCCGAGGCGATCGAGCGGTTCGCCACCTTCCTCAAACTCGAGAAGCCGAAGGCGAAGAGCCACCCGAGCCGCGGCAACATCCACTGATTTCCAAAGGAGAAGCAAGAAGATGAAGAAGTTCCTTAGCGCAAACGAAGCTGTGGCCCACGCCGCGGCGCAGGCCGGGTGCGTGGTCGCCTCGGCGTATCCCGGCACCCCGTCGACGGAGATCCTGGAGAACATCGCGAAGTTCAAGGACACCGTCCGCTGCGAGTGGGCGGTGAACGAGAAGGTCGCGGTAGAGACAGCGGTCGGTGCGTCGATGGCCGGCGCCCGCGCGCTGGCGGCGATGAAGCACGTGGGCCTGAACGTGGCGATGGACCCGTTCATGACCTTTACCTACGTCGGCCCGCTGGGCGGCTTCGTGCTCGTCTCCGCCGACGACCCCGGCACCCACTCCTCGCAGAACGAGCAGGACAACCGAAACCTCGCCAGGTTCGCGCGAGCGCTGCTGCTGGAGCCCGCCGACTCGCAGGAGGCCTACGACATGACGGTCGCGGCCTTCGGGCTTTCCGAGAAGTTTAGCGTGCCGGTGGTAATCAGGCTCACCACCCGCACCAGCCACAGCTCCTCGCTCGTGGACCTCGGTGACTTCAGGCCCGCGCCGCATCCGCTCATCCCATACAAGAAGGACATCACGCGGAACATTCCCGCGCCGGCGTTCGCGCCAGCCCAGCGCCTGAACGCGCAGAAGCGCACCGCCGCGATGGAAAAGGAGTCGAACCGCTCGAAGTTCAACCGGGTGGTGAAGCCGGCGAAGGGCGTCAAGGTCTCCGCCAAGGCGAAGTCGCTTGGAATCGTCACCTCGGCCGTAGCCTACCAGTACGTGCGCGAGGTCTTCCCCGACTGCCAGATCCTCAAGCTCGGCTGGACAAACCCGCTCCCGAAGGCGCTGGTCGCGAAGTTCGCGAAGGCGGTAAAGAAGCTGCTCGTCGTAGAGGAGCTGGACCCGTTTCTCGAGGAGCAGATCCGGGCAATGGGAATCAAGGTCGTGGAGCACAAGACCGAGCTCAACATGTTCGAGCTCAACGCCGACCGTGTCCAGAACCTGCGTCACGAGGTCCTCGGTGACGTCCCGAAGGCGAAGGCGAAGAAGGTCCCGGAGGGGCTGCCTTCTCGTCCGCCGGTCCTCTGCGCCGGCTGCGGCCACCGCGGCGTCTTCCACGTCCTCAACAAGCTCGGCGCGATGGTCATGGGCGACATCGGCTGCTACACGCTCGGCGCGTTCCCTCCCCTGAACGCGATGGACTCCACGATCTGCATGGGCGCGTCGATCGGCAACGCGGCTGGCATGAAGAAGGCGGGGAAGAATGGGCGCATCTGCGCCGTCCTCGGCGACTCTACCTTCTTCCACTCCGGGATCACCGGCATCCTCTCCGCGATCTACAACGGCACGCCGGTGACGACGGTGGTCCTCGACAACCGCATCACCGCGATGACTGGCCACCAGGACAACCCCGGCACCGGCAAGACGCTTGCAGGCGACCCGGCACCGGTCACCGAAATCGCCGACATCGCCAAGGCGTGCGGATACAAGAACGTCGCGAAGGTCTCGGCCGACGACCTTGCCGGTCTCGAGCGGACGCTTTCGACGGCGATGGACTCCGGCGAGCCGTGGCTCGTCGTAGCCTACGCGCCATGCCGGATCGCCGCCAAGCTCACCAAGGATGGGCTCTGCGAAGTCGATCCGGCCGAGTGCAGGGCGTGCGGCGCTTGCTTCAGGATGGGCTGCCCCGCGATGACGCGCGGCGCCGAGATCCGCCCCGGCGCGTTCCAGATGAAGATCGACCCCAACCTCTGCGCCGGCTGCATCCAGTGCAGCCAGGTCTGTAAGTTCGGTGCCATCAAGCGCGTGCGCTGAGCGATGAACCAGATTGTCATCAGGAAAGGGCGGGAGCGTAGCGCCTTACATGGCCATCCCTGGGTGTTCTCCGGCGCGGTAGAGCGCGGCGATGCCGCGGCGGGCGAGCTGGTCGAGGTCTGCGACCATTCCGGCGCGAAGATCGCGAGCGGATGGTATTCTCCCGCATCGCAGATACGGGTGAGGATCGTCCCCGACGCGCCGATTGCGGAACTTGTAGCGGCGGCCGTCGCGCGCCGCGGCGACTTCTTCGTCAACTGCTACACCAACGCGGTGCGGCTTGTGAACGCCGAGAGCGACCTGCTGCCCGGCGTCGTCGCCGACTACTACTCCGGCCACGTAGTCTGCCAGTTCACCTCGGCCGGCGCCGACGCGCGCAAGAACGAGATCGCCGATGCGCTGATGAAGTTCGCGCCCGGCTGCGCTGGCGTCTCGGAGCGCTTGGACGTCGACTCGCGTACGAAGGAGGGGCTGCCGACGGAGCCGGCGTTCTCCGTCCTCGCCGGCGTGGAGCCGCCTGAGCTTGTGGAGATCGCGGAAGGCCCGTGCAGGTTCCTCGTCGACGTCAGGAAGGGGCACAAGACCGGCTTCTACCTCGACCAGCGCGACGCGCGGGCGGCTGTCGGCGCGCTCGCGAACGGGGCGGATGTCCTCAACTGCTTCTCATACACCGGCGGGTTCGGGCTCTTTGCGCGTGCGTGCGGCGCGGCGAAGGTGACGCAGGTGGACATCTCGGCGGATGCGCTTGCTCTCGCAAGGAGGAACGAGGGGCTCGTCCATCTCTGCGGCACGGCGATGGAATATGTCGAGGCTGACGTCTTCCAGTTCCTCCGCAAGTGCCGCGACGAAGGACGCAAGTTCGACCTGATCGTCCTCGACCCGCCGAAGTTCGCCGCGACGAAGGGTCAGCTTATGAAGGCGGCGCGTGGGTACAAGGACATCAACCTCCTTGCGATGAAGCTCCTGAAGCCCTATGGCCTCCTCGCCACCTTCTCCTGCTCGGGGGCGGTCTCGCCGGAGTTCTTCGACACCGTCCTCGCCGAGGCCGCGTCCGACGCGCACCGTTCGTTCCAGGTGGCGGCGCGCACCCGCGCCGGAGCCGACCATCCGGTTCTCCTTTCGTTCCCTGAGGGCGCGTACCTAAAAGGAGCGGTGCTTAGGTCGCTTGACTGAATTGCAACCACTAGTAGGGAGTAATGAAGATGAAATCGATTGTTCTGGCAGCTTCGATGTTTGCGCTTGCGGCCGCGCAGGCTACCGTCTCGTCCGACCGGGCGAAGACGAAGGACTGGTTCCTCGACAATGTCTACGGCCGGCGTCCAGCCGCGGCGGAGAACGTTGCGGCAAGGTTCGTCGAGTTGGATCCGCCGCGCGAGACGAAGGACGGAAAGGCGATTCGCCGCAGGGTGAAGGTCGAGTATTCCGGTCCTCTCGGCGACGGCTCGTTCAGCTTTCTTGCGTTCATCCCGAAGTCGGACAAGCCGGTGCCGGCGGCGGTTCTTCTCTGCAACCGCCCGGAGGCGATGCCGATCGACGACGACAGCAAGGCGGCCACCGACTTCTGGCCTCGGGACGAGATAGTCGGCCGCGGCTACGCGGCGATTGCGTTCTATCTTAGCGACCTCGCAGCCGAGACGTACCGGGCGGAAACCGCGCTCGCGAGCGGCGTCTTCAAGGTGTTTGGGCCGAAGTACGCCGAGCGCAAACCATCCGACTGGGGCGTCCTTTCCGCCTGGGCGTGGGGGGCGAGCCGGGTGATGGATTGGATCGAACGGACGCCGGAGCTGGACGCCAAGAAGGTGATGGTGGTCGGCCATTCGCGCGGCGGCAAGTGCGCACTCGTCGCCGGCATCGTCGACGAGCGCTTCGCGATGGTGTGCGCCAACAACTCCGGGCGCGGCGGCGCACAGCTGAACAAGATGAGACTTCCGCTGAGCGAGCCGTGGGACGCCTTCCGATACTGGGGGGTGGGCTACTGGTTCGCGGAGGGATACGAGCGCGTCTTCGGCGGCGGCGCGGACTGGAGCGCCCCCTACGACCAGGACGACTGGCTCGCCCTCGTCTCGCCGCGCATCCTCTGCGTGGGATCCGGAGCCGCGGACGACTGGGCCGGGCCCGAGGCAGAGTGCGCCGCGGCAAAGTCCGCCGAGGCGGCATGGTGGCGCGACGGCGCACCGGAGAACTGCCAGTACGGAGTGCGCGAGGGCGATCACGGACTGCTGCTTGTCGACTGGCGGCGGTACCTCGACTTCGCCGACGCGCGCTGGCGCGGGACGACGGTGGTGGTGGATGGCAACGACTCAGCGGCGATCCAGCGCGCACTGGACATGAAGGCGCGTCCGCTCACGGTGGTTATCCCGAAGGGCGTCTACGACGTCACCTCGACCCTGCGCGTCGGCTCGCACACCACGATCAAGGCGCATCCCGAAGCGCGGCTGGTGCTGAACGGCGGCGTCCGGCACCGGGCCGGGGACTTCCTCCTCTCGAACGCAGACGAAAAGGGCGGCAACGAGGACATCGCCATCGAGGGCGGCGTCTGGGACGGCAACAAGGAGATTGGCTTCAACCTCAAGGAGCCGCCGGAGCGCAAGTTCCATCCCGATGCCTGGAGCGGCGTCACCCTGAACTTCAGGAAGGTGAAGAACCTGCGTCTCCACGACATGACGCTCGCGAACTCCGTCACCTTCAACGCGCGCTTCTGTGAAGTGGACGACTTCGACATCCGCCGCATCAAGATCGTCTCGCCGGTCGTGAAGAACAACCAGGTCGGACTCCACTTCGGCGGCTTCACCTTCAACGGCGTCGTCGACGGAGTGGAAGCCGTGACCAAGGGCCAGACCAACGACGACCTCATCGCGCTCAGCGCCGACGACTTGCTGACCCGCCACGAAAACCGTGGCACCGTGAACGGCCCGATAACCAACGTGGTGGTGAGGAACGTCCGTGCCGAGGACTGCCACTGCCTCGTCCGCCTGCAGCGCGCCTACAACCACATCCGCGACGTGACGATCGAGAACTGCGAGGCGGGGTGCCGCTACAGCGCCGTCAACGGCGACGACGCGAGGAAGTGGATCGCCAACGGCGGCGCGTCAGGCGGAACCGCCGAGGGTTCGCTGCCGCCTTCGACCGGTGCGCTCGAGAATGTGCTGGTGAGGAACGTCCGCTGCTGGGCGACGGCGAGGAACGGCTTCCCGCTGGTGAAGATCGACGGCGTCCTCAGGGGGCGCGGCGTGGAGTTCGACGGGTTCGTGCGAGACATGGCGAAGGACGTCGACCCCGACCGTCCTCTCGCCGCCGACCGCCGGACGCTGGAGATCATGGGCGCGGACGGTCTCCCGGCGCAGCCGGCGTGGAACCGCGGCCGCCCGCACTTCAACGGACCGAAGGTGTTTGGCGCTACTCCCGGACGGCTCTTCCGCTTCGTCTTCCCGGTGCGCGGCGCGCGCGAGGGGCTGGCGTTTTCGGTCGCCAAGGGTGCTTTGCCTGATGGCGTAGCGCTCGACGCGGGAAGCGGTCTTCTCTCCGGGCGCGCGGACGCCGGCGAGTACGCCTTCACGGTGCGCGCCGAGAACCGCGAAGGCGCGGCCGAGCGCGACTTCAGGCTGATCGTCGGCGAGGGGAAGCTCATGCTCACGCCGCAGCTCGGCTGGAGCTCGTGGAACGCATACGCCAACGACATCAGCGGCGAGATCGCGCTCAACGAGGCGCAGGCGATGGTCGAGAAGGGACTAGCCTCGCGCGGATACGCGGCGATCAACATCGACGCCGGCTGGCAGGGAGACCGCGAGCAGTGGGGTGACCACGCGCTCCTCGCCAACGCCAAGTTCCCGGACATCCAGGGGCTCTTTGCCAAGATCCACGCCCTTGGGCTCAGGGTCGGGCTCTACTCCTCGCCGATGATCTTCACCTGGGGCTCGGCGGAGTCGGTGCTCTACCAGGGCAGCACCACCTTCCCGGTCGACTACTCCGAGCCTGGCCACAACTATGGCATCGGCAAGACGCATAAGGAGCGGGCCGACGCGGCGCTGTGGGCGAAATGGGGAGTCGACTACATCAAGTACGACTGGGGCTGCGACACCAAGCCCAAGTTCGCGAAGCGGATGCGCGAGGCGCTCGACGCCACCGGACGCGACGTGTACCTCTCGGTCTGCACCGACTGCCTCGTCGAGGACGCCGAGGAGCACGCGAAGTACGCGCAGATCGTGCGCGGCAACCGCGACATCGTGGATCGGTGGAAGACCGGGGGCGACAAGCCGCACGGAGTGGCCGACATGATCCCATACCAGCGTCCGTGGCTTGGCCACGTCCGGCCCGGCTTCTGGTACGACCTCGACATGATGGGGCTGGGGCCGATGTACCTTGGCGGGCACGGGCAGTGCTTCGACGAACGTCAGAAGAGGGTGGTGAAGCGCATCGGCTCCAACCTCACGCACAACGAGACTGCGTTCCACTTCCTCTACTGGGCGTTCTCGTCCAATCCGATCCACCTCTCCTGCCGGATGACGGAGCTGGACGACTTCACGCTCAACGTCATCTCCGACGAGCGTGCGCTCGAGGTGCTTAACGACTATCCGTTCGCCGCGCCGCAGTTCGAGGATCGTGGCGACGGCGTTGTTGTGGGGATACGCCGTCTTTCCGACGGACGCGTCGCGAAGGCGTACTTCAACTTCGCCGACGAGTGCCGTGAGACGGACGGAATTTTCCTCCCGCCGCATTTTGCCCGCCTCATGCTGTCCGATTTGTGATATAATCTACTTAATTCGCCTGCTCCAGGTGGCGCGGACGGAAGGGAAACACAGAAGGAGAAAAGAAAGATGATGCATCTGAAAGTGAAGCATGCGGCGGCCGCGGTGGTCGCTGCGGTCGCGCTTGGCTGCTCCGAGAGCGGCGACGCCGACAGGATCGACCTCACGGCCGAGGCGGTTGCCGCCGCCAAGCTGGCAGGCTGCGACCTAGAGGCCGTCAAGGGGGCGGAGCTTCACGTCTACACCTGGAGCGACTACATCTCGCCCGACGTGCAGCGCTCGTTCGAGGAGGCGCTGGGGGTGAAGGTGGTGATCGACACCTTCGACTCCAACGAGGCGATGTACGCCAAGCTCAAGGCCGGCGGCACCGGCTACGACATTATCACACCGAGCTCCTACCAGATCGCGACGATGGCGCGCGAGGGGATGATCGAGAAGATCGACCAGGCGAGGATCCCCAACGTCAAGGCGAACTTCGATCAGTCCTTCGCGTCCCAGGTAATCGACCCGTCCTTCGCCTGGAGCATCCCCTACGCCGTCACCTACACCGGCCTCGCCTACCTCAAGAACAAGATCCCCGAGGGCGTCGACGTCGAGAGCTGGGCGGTGCTCGGGAACCCCGCGTTCAAGGGCCGCGTCACGCTGCTGGACGACATCCGCGAGGTGATCGGCTGTGCGCTCATGTACCTCGGCTACTCGGTCAACTCGACCAACGCGACGGAGATCTCAGCGGCAGTCGACCAGGTGCTCAAGTGGCGCGCGAACATCCGCAAGTTCGACGGCGAGAGCTACAAGACCGAGGTTCCCGGCGGCTCGACCTGGATTGGCCATGGCTACTCGACCGACGTAGCCCAGGTGATCGTCGGTGACGAGGAGGCCGGTGCGCCGCCCCGCGACGACGTTGGCTTCTCGCTGCCGAAGGAGGGCTTCTCGATCGCGTTCGACGAGATGGTGGTGGCGAAGAACTCGAAGCAGGCTGGCCTCGCCTACGCCTTCATCAACTACATCTACGAGGGCAAGGTCGCAGCCGCGAACATGGAGTACATCTGCGGTCCCAACCCGGTCAAGCCGGGCATCGAGCTCCTCGACGACGATTACCGCGCGCTCATCACGCTCCCGGCCGAGAAGCTCACGATCGGGCAGGTGATCACCGGCTTCGACGGCCAGCCCGAGGTGCAGGCACTCTACAACAAGGCCTGGGACCGCATCAAGGCGACCGAGGCGAAGTAGGTCGCCTGGCCGGGCGATGCAGTTCGCGCTATCCACCAACTGGTGCAGCCAGCGCCTCGAGTTCGGTGAGGCAATCGCCGACAAGGCGCTGGAACTCGGGTTCGACGCGCTCGAACTCGGGTTCCGCACCACGCCGGGGCAGGCGGATGGCTTCCGCCGCGCGCTCGGCCGGATCAGGGTGGGGAGCGTCCATGCGTTCTGCCCAGTGCCGGTAAGCGCGCCGGAGGGCTATCCCGAGCTCTACCAGCTCGCCTCGCTTGACGAGGACGCGCGGCGCATCGCCCGCGTCCATGTTGTTCGCAACGTGGAGTTTGCGGCGTCCATGGGTGCCGACGCGGTGGTGCTGCACGCCGGCCGCGTCGACTGCGGCGGCTGGCTGAAGGGGCGGGAGACGAAGCGCCGCGTCCGCCGCGGCCGGCGCCTGACTGACGTCTTCCGGCGCGAGCTGGAGGCGCTAACGCCGGCGCTCGAGAAGAACGGCGTCACGTTAGGGCTCGAGAACCTGCCGTACCTGGAGGGCTATCCTGCTGAGTGGGAGCTCGCCCAGGTCTGCGGCGAGTTGGTGCGCCCATGGCTCGACACCGGCCACGACCACGTCCGCGCACTGCGGGGCTGGAAGGACTTGGTGCCCGGCGCGGACGCCCCGCCTCCGCCCGTAGGAATGCACATCAACGACTCGAAAGGCAGAGACGACCACCTCGCCCCGGGCGAAGGGGACGTCGACTTCGCCGCGTTCGCAGCGCTTGCGCACTCGACGCGGCATCTCGTGCTGGAGCCGGCGCATTCGGTCTCCGAGGACTCGCTCCGCGCGGGGCTTGCGCATCTGAAGCGGATTTGGCAGACAGAGTAAACAGAAATCCGGAAAGGGGTATGACATGGATCTTACGGTGCTGGTAAACAAATTTAACGTCAAGGGACGGCTGGTGGCGCTCGAGCCTTTCGGGAGCGGCAATATCAATGATACGTATCTCGCGATCTACCGCAACACCTTCACCGAGACGCAGGTCATCCTGCAGCGGGTGAACCGCAAGGTGTTCCCGCAGCCTGAGGCGATCATGGCGAACATGCACGAGGTGACGCGCCACTGCCATGAAAAGCTCGAGGCCGATGCGGCCTCCGGACGCGACGACCGTGTCTGGCAGATGCCGCAGATCGTCAAGTCGAAGGAGGCGAAAGACTACGTGGTCGACGAGTCGGGCGACGTGTGGCGCGTGATCACCCGCATCATGTCCGCCCACTCCTTCGACGTAGCGCAGGGCCCCGAACACGCGCTCGAGTGCGGCTCCGCGCTCGGCCACTTCCACTATCTTATCTCGGATCTCGATCCGAAGTGCATCATCGACCCGCTGCCCGGCTTCCATGTGACCGCGGGCTATATGCGCGCCTACGACGAGACGCTCGCCACCCCCCGCGCGAAGGAACTGCTATCCTCGTCGATGGAGGCGCGGCGGATGGCGAAGTTCGTGGAAGAGCGCCGCGGCCTCGCGGCCTGCCTCGAGAAGGCGGAGGCGTCCGGCGAGCTCGTCAAGCGGATGTTCCACGGCGACCCGAAGGTGAACAACATCATGATCGACGACGTGACCGGCAAGGGCACGGCGATGATTGACCTCGACACCGTCTCGCCCGGACTCGTGCACGTCGACTTCGGTGACGCGCTGCGGTCGATCTGCAACCCAGCGGGCGAGGAGGCGACCAACCTGGCGCAGGTGGTGTTCGACGAGGACCTCGCGACGGCGTTCTGCAAGGGCTACATGCGCGAGGCGGGCTCGTTCATGACCGACGCAGACCGCGCCTACCTCTACGACTCGATCCGCCTGCTGCCGTTCGAGCTGGGGCTCAGGTTCTTCCAGGACTTCCTCGCCGCCGACGTCTACTTCAAGACCTCCACCCCGGGACAGAACCTCAACCGCGCCCGCGTGCAGTTCCGCCTCTGCGAGTCGGTCGAGGCGCGCGAACGCTCGATCCGCTCGATGCTGGAAAGGCTGTGAAGGATGCTGCGGACATGAGGAAGTGGAGATTCCGGGCCTGCGTGCTGCTGGCTCTGCTGGCGCTGTCGTTCGCGGCGTGGATATGGTGGCTGTTCTGCGGCGGCATCTCGCACCGCGAGGTGGTGGAGGCGGTGCGCTCCGAGGCGGGATCGGTCCGCGAGCGCGTCGACGAGCGAGCCGACGCCATCGAGGCGAGGATTGCCGCGCTGGAGGCGAAGGCCGCCGCAGCGGACGCGAAGCTCGACCGCATAGAGTCCAAGCTCGACCGCATCCTCGACCTTGCCGCGCCCAGGCTGCCGGACGAAATGCGCCCCGCCACCCAGCAGTAGATGCCCACTGAGCCGAAAACCGCGATTTTATGGTATAATACCGCAAACCAAGGAGAGCTCCAAGATGCATACCGTTCTTCAGCACCCGCTCGTGAACCACCGCGTGACCCTGATGCGCGACCAGGCGACCCCGCCGAAGCTCTTCCGCGAGCTGGTGAACGAGATTACCGAGTTCCTTGCCTTCGAGGCGCTCAAGGACGTGCGGATGAAGGCCGTCGACGTCGTCACCCCTGTGGCGAAGGCCCGCGGCGCGCTCGTCGACGAGCACATCGTGCTGGTGCCGATCCTCCGCGCCGGCATGGGTATGCTCGACGCGATGCTCGGCGTGCTGCCCTACGCCAAGGTCGGCGTCCTCGGCATGCAGCGCAACGAGGATACGGCCGAGCCGATCCCATACTATGCCAAGGTGCCGCCGGCGAAGGGCGAGGAGCTGGCGATCGTGATCGATCCGATGCTCGCCACCGGCGGCAGCGCCTGCGATGCGGTGGCCCAGCTCAAGAAGCTCGGCTACCGGCGCATAAAGTGCTTCCACCTGATTGCCGCGCCGGAGGGGGTGGCGAAGTTCGAGAAGGAGCATCCCGAGGTGCCGGTCTTCATCGCCGCGCTCGACGATCGCCTCAACTCCCACTTCTACATCGTGCCCGGCCTCGGCGACGCCGGCGACCGCATCTTCGGAACGCTCTGAGACAGCTGCGATGACTTTTGCGACCTCCAAGTTCAGGGCATTCCTGCCGGCAGCGACCTTCGCGATGGCGGCAGAGTTCCTGATGGGGCTGTCGGACTCGGTCATCTGCGGACATGTCATCGGGGAGACGGGCCTCTCGGCCGTCAACCTGATGCAGGGCGTCTTCGAGATCGTCACCTTCGTCGGGATGATGGTGACGGTCGGCTCGTGCGTCCACTTCTCGACCGAGCTCGGTGCCATGCATCTCAGGCGCGCGCGCGGCTTCTTCACGCTCGGCTTCTTCGCGTCGATTGCCTTTGGGCTAGCGTTTGCCGCGGCGCTTGCGGTCCTGCGCCATCCGGTGCTATCTGCCTTCGGAGCGTCCAGGGAGGTAACCGAGCTCGCCAGCGCCTACTGGGTGTGGTTCCTGCCTGCGGCGGCGCTCGAGCCGCTGGCGTTCTTCCTCGGCACCCTCGCCTACGCCGACGGCGACGCGCGGCTGTCGCTCTTCTCCTACTGCGTGCAGCTGGTCGGCAACTGCCTGGTGTCGGTGCCGCTGACGATCTGCTTCGGCGCGGCCGGCTGCGCGGTCGGCACCGGCATCGGGTCGTTCCTGGCCGTCGTGGTGCTGCTGCTCCATTTCCGCCGCCGCGGCTGCATGCTCGGCTTTTCGCGGCACTTCAGCGTTTTCTCCGATCTGATGCTGGTCTTCCGCACTTCGCTCGGCGACGCGAGCAAGAACGTCGGCAAGGCTGCGCTCATATTTGCGCTCAACGCCTACGTGATCGCGCACTTCGGCTCGGAGATGCTGCCGGTCCTCGCGGTGGTGGTGATGACGATGGGCATCTCCGAGGTGTTCGACGGCGTCGCCAACGCCGCGCAGCCGCTGGCGAGCGTCTACATCGGAGAGCGCAACTCGTTCCTCACGAAGCGCGTCATGCGCGCGGCGCTGAGGATGGCGCTTGGGGAGGGGGTGGCGGCGATGCTCGTACTGCTCGCGTACCCGAACCTCATTCTCATGATTGCCGGCGTGTCCGACCCGGCGGTGGTGCCGGCGGCGCTGTTCGCGGTGCGGGTCGCGTCCGTCGCCCTGCCTGGGCTCGCGCTGGTGCTGCTCTTCAACTCCTACTACGTCTTCATCGGGCGGGAACTGCTCGCCACGCTGCTCACGCTCGCATCAGTCCTCGTCGTGCCTGCGGCGCTCTTCCCGGCGCTGGGCGCGGCCTGGGGTGCCCGCGGCGTCTGGGCCGCGCTCGGCCTCGCTCCGCTCGTCTCGCTCGCGATCTTCGCCCTCTACGAGATGGTGTGCTGGGGCTACAGGATCTTTCCGTTCCTCCTACAGGGCGGGCGCGACGCGGCACTCCGGGTCTTCGACCTCGAGCTCGACCCGGCCTCGATCTGCCTGACTTCTATCTTCGTCGAGAAGCACCTGCGTCAGCAGGGGATCGACGACGCGCGCGCGGCGAAGGCGTCGCTCCTGGTGGAGGAGGCGCTGATGGTAGTGTGCGACCGCAACGGCGGTCGGCGCACCCTGGCGGAGGTGACGGTCGACCTCAACGACGGGCTTACGATCGTCCTCCGCGACGACGGCGAGATCTTCGACATCACCGATGCGGACGCTAGCATCTCCTCGCTGCGCAGCTACCTCGTCTCCAATCTGATGACGGCGCTGCCAAACCGCCGCAACCTCACCACCACCGGCTTCAACAGGAACGTTTTCAAGTTATGAGGACCCTATGGGCACTGGCGATAGTCGCCTTGGCGGGCTGCTCGGGCTCCGAGGGCCGTGTGGATCCGCGCATTGCGGACAAGTCCCGTCCGCTCGTCATGCTCACCCATCCCGCCGAGCCGCCTTATTCCTACACGAACGAGACCGGCGAGATCATGGGCACCGACATCGAGCTTGCCCGCAAGATCGCCGCGAAGCTTGGCCGCGAGCTGAAGGTGGAGAGCGTGGTGTTCACCGACATCCTGCCTCGGCTCAAGAACGGCACCGCTGACTTCGGCATCGCCTCCATCACCATCACCGAGGCGCGCTGCCGCGACGTCGACTTCTCTGACCCCTACGAGGAGAATGGGTCCTGCTTCCTCTACCGCGCAGGCACCAGCCGCCCGCGCATGTCGCAGATCGCCTCGCTCCGCATCGGGGCCGAGGCCGACACCGTGCAGGACATCTACCTCTGCCGCCACGGGTGCGACCCGGCACGCTTCTACCACATGGAGGATGCCATCGCCGCGCTTGAACGCGACGAGGTGGACGCCGTCTACTTCGATGCGCCGCCGCTCCGCGCCTACGCCGAGAGGTCCGGCGGGCGCTTCGTCGCCACGCCGCTGGTGGCGCGCGACAGCTACGGCGTCGCCGTCGACAAGCGTCGGCCCGACGTGCTCGCGGCGGCGAACGCGGTCATCGCGGAAGGGGGCAGGCGATGACCGCCCGCCGTAGCCTCAACCTCAAGGTCGCCATTTCGGTGCTGGCCGCCTTCGTCGTATCGATGGCCTTCTCGTGGTTCCTCCACAACCACCTCTCGCGGAATGACGCCCACAAGCTGATCGACCGCACCTTCGAGTCGGTCGAGGACGAGGTCGGCGACTGCGTCAACGAGCGGCTGGTCCGCCAGTGCATGGCGGTGCGCGAGAGGCTCGAGGACGGCCATGCGACCGACGTCAGGGCGCTTCAGGACCTTGCGCGCGAACTGCGCGTGACCGAGATCAGCATCGCCGACGCGAAGGGCGACATCGTGGCCTCATCGGTGCCGGAGTACCTGGCCGGCGAAGGACGACAGGCCTTCAGCTTCGTCACCGCCGGCGGCCAGGCGGAGGACATGATGTGCCTCGTGCACGGGCCCGACACCGAGTTCTGCCAGCCATTGCGCAGCAACACCGCGAACGGCGTCGAGCGCAAGTTCGTCGGCGTCTGGCGACCCGAGGGCGGGTTCGTGGAGATCGGCTGCGACAAGGAGTCGCTCCGGTCGCTCGCGCGTTCGTCGATCGTGGACCTCTTCCGTAACTGGCGCGTCGGCGGCACTGGCGGCATCGTGGTCACCACGCCAACGGGGCTCGTCCTCTCCGACTACGATGAGCCGAGCCGCGAGGGCACCCAGTGGCAGGATCCGGACTGGAGCTTCTACTGGCAGAAGCGGGAGATCGAGGGCTTCATGACCTACGTGATGATCCCGAAGATATCCGCGGCGGTCCAGCGCGATGTGCTCGTCGTCGCCACCGCAGCGCTCAACGGCGCGGCGCTGGTGTTCGTGGCGCTGCTCGTCGGGTTCGTGATCTCGGCCTTCGTGCGCCGGCAGATGCGCGAGCAGGCGGCGAAGGAGCTTGCGATGGCGAAGGACATCCAGCTCTCGGCCCTGCCCAGCGTGTTCCCGCCGTTTCCGGACGATACGCGCTTCGACATCATGGCGTCGATGGAGGCGGCGAGGGAGGTAGGCGGAGACTTCTACGACTTCTACTTCACCGCGCAGGACCGCGTGCTCGTGCTTGTCGCCGATGTGAGCGGCAAGGGCGTCCCGGCCGCGATGTTCATGATGCGCGCCAAGACGCTCATCAAGAGCGCCGCGCAGACCGGCAAGCCGCTCGCGCAGGTGTTCAACGAGGCGAACGAGGCGCTCTGCGAGGGCAACACGTCCAGCACCTTCGTTACCGTCTGGGCCGGCGAGCTCAACCTCCACACCGGCCACCTGACCTTCGTGAACGCGGGCCATAACCCGCCGGTTGTGCGCAGCGGCAACCGCTGCGAGTACCTTAAAACGCGCCCCTCGCCCGCCCTCGGCGCCATGGAGGGCGTCGAGTACAGGGTCGACGACATCACCCTCGCGCCCGGCGACGCCCTCTACCTCTACACCGACGGCATCGTCGAGCAGCCAGCCCCGTCCGGAGAGCTCTACGGCGAGGAGCGGCTCCTCGGGCTCTTGTCCCGCAACGTCCGCCAGCGCGGAGAGATCCTCAAGACGGTGCTCTCCGACGTCCGCCGCCATGCCGCCGGCGCCGAGCAGGCCGACGACTGCACCCAGCTCGTGCTCCGCTACCGCGGCGAGCCGGACGTGGTCGCGCACGAGTACGCGCCGACGCTGGAGGACGTCGCCAAGGCCGTCGACGAACTCACCGCGGCGCTGGAGACGGTGCCGGTCAAGGAGCGTGCCCGGCTGCTCGTGGCGGCCGACGAGATCTTCGCCAACATCGTGCGCTACTCCGGCGCCACCCGCTGGTCGCTCTCGGTCGAGCTCGACCATCATCCCGACGGCGTGCGCCTCGTCATCACCGACGACGGCAAGCCGTTCGACCCGCTCGCGCAGCGGGACCCCGACACCACCCTCGCCGCGGAGGACCGGGCGGTCGGGGGGCTCGGAATATTCATCGTCAAGAAGACAATGTCGCCCGTCACCTACAAACGGCGGAGCGGCCTCAATATACTAAAAATGGGGAAAGACTATGGAGACTAAGACCATAAGCGAAGGGGACAAGCTGATCATCGCGGTCAGCGGACGCGTGGACACCGTGACGGCGCCGGAGCTCGAGGCGAACCTCAAGTTCGGCGACGCAAAGCTCGTCGTGCTCGACCTCAAGGAGGTGCCTTACATGAGCTCGGCCGGCCTGCGGCTGCTCCTCACCTCGCACAAGGCGATGGCGGCGAAGGGCGGCAGGTTCGAGATCGCGAACGTGCAGAGCGCGGTCCGGGAGGTTCTCGAGATCACGGGATTCTCCGACATCTTCAACATCGTCTGACGGCGGTCGGCGGCAAGGAGAAGGGAGAAGCCATGAGCGACATCAAGGAAAGCATCAAGAAGCTTGAGAAGGCCGTCCTGGAGGACGGCAAGGTCGACCGCGCGGAGGCGGCGATCCTCCTCTCCTACGCGTCGGCACGCGCCGGCGAAAGCGCCGAGATGGCGGAGTTCATCAAGGCGTTGCAGGACGTCCTCGAAGACGGCGTGGTGACGCCGGAGGAGTCGATCCGCATCGGCGCCCACCTCAAGTGGATGGCGCGGGAGTCGGAGAGCGAGGAGCCCGAGACCACGTTCCTCGGGCGGCTGTTCAAGCTGAAAAGGAACAGGACCTCCGTCAAGACCGAGCTAGTCGCCGGCGTCACGACGTTCATGACGATGGCGTACATCCTCGCCGTGAACCCTAACATCCTGTCTGTCGCCGGCATCCCGCGCGGAGGGGTCTTCATTGCGACCGCCGTCGCCGCCGTCGTAGGCACGCTCCTCATGGCGTTCATGTCCAACTATCCGTTCGTCCTCGCGCCGGGCATGGGCCTGAACGCGTTCCTGACCTTCGGCGTCGTCCTGGGCATGGGCTACAGCTGGCAGTTCGCGCTCCTCGCCGTGTTCGTCGAGGGCATCGTCTTCCTCGCGCTGTCGCTTACTCCGGTGCGGGAGGGAATATTCAACTCCATACCGCTCACGCTCAAGCGCGCGGTCGCGGCCGGCATCGGCCTCTTCATCTGCTTCATCGCGCTGCAGACGGCGAAGGTCATCGTCAACAACGACGCGACGCTCGTCGGGCTCGTGAGCTTCAAGAACGTCGACTTCCACACGCAGGGCGTCACCGCGCTCGTCGCGCTCGCCGGCACCGTCCTCACGGGCTTCATGCTGGTAAAGGGATGGAAGGGCGCCATTCTCCTCGGCATCATCGCGACGTGGGTTCTCGGCATGCTTGCGCAGGCGACCGGCATCTACGTGCCCAACGCCGACGCGGGCTTTTTCTCGACCTATCCGAGCTTCACCGTGGGCGACATGTCCAACACCTTCAGGGAGTTCGGCGCGACGGTCGGCGCGCTCTTCAACCCCGACGGCTGGACGCACGGCAAGGGCGAGGCGGCGCGCACGGGCTGGACGCTCGTGAAGTCGCTCGACTTCTTCGTCGTGATGTTCGCGTTCTTCTTCGTCGACCTCTTCGACACGCTCGGCACTCTCATCGGCGTCTCGATGAAGGGCGGCTTCCTCACCAAGGAGGGCAAGCTGCCGCGCATCTCCGGCGCGCTCTGCGCGGACGCGATCGCGACCTCCGTCGGCGCGGTGCTCGGCACCTCGACGACCACGACCTACGTCGAGTCCGCCTCGGGCGTCATGGCCGGCGGCAAGACGGGCCTCACCGCCGTCACCTCCGCCGCGCTCTTCGCGCTTGCGATCCTCTTCGCGCCGATCTTCCTCGCGATTCCGGCGTTCGCGACCGCGCCCGCGCTCATCATCGTCGGCTACATGATGCTCTCCTCGTGCGCCGACATCGACTGGCGCGACGCGGGCGAGGCGCTTCCAGCGTTCCTCGTGATCGCGGCGATGCCGTTCACCTACTCGATCTCCGATGGCATCATGTTCGGCGTCATCTCGTACACCGTCATAAACGCGTTTGCGGGCAACTTCAGGCGCATCCACTGGATCATGTACATCCTTACGGCGCTCTTCGTCGCCAAGTACGCGCTGATGTGAGGTGACGCATGGTCGGCGACTATAAGCTGCTGAAGATTCTCGACTCGCTCAGGACCGCCGTCATGGACGACGGTAGGGTCACGCTCGGCGAGACCTCGGTGATCCTGCGGACGATCCGCCCGTTCGTGCTGAAGGGCGAGCCGGGCGCCTGCGAGCTCGACGCGCTGCTGCAGCGCGTCCGCAGCGACGGGGTGATCACGGACGAGGAGTCGAACCAGATCGCCCAGCTGATGGACAACCTCCTCTCCGGGCGCCCGCGCCTCGCCGACTTCGTCCGCGAGATCCGCGACTTCCCCAAGCCCGGCGTGCTCTTCCGCGACGTGACCGGAATCCTGGAGTCCGGCGAGGGCTTCAACCTGGCGCTCTCGGAGATCGCCGCGGCGCTTGAGGGAGTGAGCTTCGACCTCGTCGCCGCGCCGGAGTCGCGCGGGTTCATCTTTGGCGCGGCCATCGCCGCGCGCTTCGGGAAGGCGTTCGTGCCGATCCGCAAGCCCGGCAAGCTGCCGCGGCGGACGATCTCAGAGGACTACGACCTCGAGTACGGCAAGGCGACGCTCCACATGCATGCTGACGCCGTCATCTGCGGCGAGAAGGCGGTGGTGGTGGACGACCTGCTGGCGACCGGCGGCACGGCGCTCGCAGCGGCGAGGCTCGTCGAGCGGCTCGGCGGCACGGTGGTGAAGATGGTCTTCCCCATCGAGCTCGAGGGCTTCGGCGCCCGCAAGGGCCTGCTGAAGGACTATGATGTCGCCTCGCTCGTCAAGTATCCCGGCAAGTAGCATTGGCGGGGCACCCCCTTGTTTTTCGCCGCCGAATATAGTATAATTCAAACTATATGAGAGCCAAGTTGTCGATACTATCTGCGCTCGCGGTCATGGCGGCGTCCCTCTTTGCGGAGGGCGAGGGCGCCGCGGCGCCGGAGAATCCCGAGCTCGAGAACGAGCTCAAATACATCGAGGAGCTGGTCAACAACGGCTACGCCGACTTCGCCGAGCCGCTGAGCGAGGCGGCCAAGAAGCGCTGGCCCGAGACCGAGGCGAGGCTCTTCGCAATCGACGTGAGGGCGCTCCTCTCCTACGGCAGGTTCGCCGAGGCGGAGAAGAAGATCGCCGCGCTCCCCGACCGCTCCGGCACCAAGTATTGGGCCGCTCGGCTCGAGATGGCCAACAACCTCTACGTCCGCGGCCAGCGCGAGGAGTGCATGAAGATCTACGACGGCTTCTTCAAGGCGTTCCCGAAGCCGCCGAAGGACATCCGCGACTTCTACAACGCCGCGAGCCGCACCTACGCCGCGCTGCTCGTGGGCGACCGCCAGTTCGAGAAGGCGGCCGAGCGCTACGATGTGCTGCTGACCGGCCTCGAGGACGACGAGTGGTGCGACCTCGCCTGCGACACGGCGGACCTCTACCTGAAGCTCGTTGAAGACACTAAGGACAAGCGTAAGCGCGACGAATACTACAAGTCGGCGCGCAAGCTCGTCGAGCGCCTCCTCTACATGATCGACAAGCCCGTCTACTTCGGCCGGGCGATCACGATGCTCGCGCACCTCGAACTCTCTCGCGGCGATGTCGCGAAGGCGGCCGCGACGATCGACGAGTACCGCGGCCAGCTCGAGGACCTCCACCAGCAGATCGTCGAGGCGGATCCGGACGGCAAGCAGGGCTTCGTGCGCCTCTCGCCGCTTCCGCAGTGCCTCTACCTGCAGGCAAAGATCCTGTGGGACGCGGCGAAGAAGGAGTATTCCCAGGCCAAGCGCGACGACGAGAAGGTGAAGTCCTACCTCTTCGGCCCGAAGAAGGGCGGCAAGCGCGTGGTGGCGAAGGGCGCGTTCGCGATGGCGCAGGGCGTGTTCCTCAACTACGAGACCTCGCCCTGGGCGCCGCCGGCCGGCAACTTGGCGCAGGAGATCAAGGCGTTCGCCGAGGAGAAGTACGGCGCGAAGGTGAAGACGAACGTCACCGCCGAGCAGCTCGAGCGCGTCCGCCTGGCGCAGTTCCGCGCGGCGAACGAGGCGTTCTCGTCTGCGGCCCCGCGCGACGCGGCCAAGGCATACGACGACTACCTTGCCGGCTACCCGGAGTCGGTGGAGGCGATCGCGGCGATCGAGAACACCGCCGGCGCGCTGATCGAGCTTGCGCACGAGGGCGAAAGCAACGAGGAGAAGGCCGCCGCGCGGCTCGACTGCGACACCGTCGAGGCCTACCTCGCCGAGCGCTTCTGCGGCGCCAAGGACCGGCTGGTCATGACCTCCGCGGGCGATGCGCTTGTCCGGCTCGCGGCCAAGGAGCAGGAGTTCAAGAACTTCACCCAGGCCGACAACGTCTACGCCTGGTTCTGCAGCAACTACGTCCGTCACGCGACGGCGCCGTCGCGCGCGGCGGCGTGCGCGGCCGAGAAGCAGCGCAACGAGGACTGGGATGGGGCGATCATGTTCTGGCGCATCGTGCTGGACAACTACCCCGACTCGCCCAGCTACGTGACCGCGCTTTCGCAGATATCCAGCTGCTACGGCAAGCTCGGCGACCCGACGAACGAGATTGCGTACCTCGAGCGCTACCTCAAGGTGGAAAAGATCCGCCTGCGCAAGCTCCAGGCCCAGGTGAAGCTCGCGCAGATGTACCAGAAGGACGGCGTCGCCGTGCTTAACCGCTGCGCCAACCTGACCAACGAGGCCGAGGTCGTGGTGTTCGAGCGCCGCGGCACCGCGCAGATCATCCGGGCGATCAAGAACTTCACGGCGCTCGTCAAGGAGATCGGCGAGGCGATGGACGACCGCGCGACCACCAAGGAGGATAAGGAGAAGTATGTCTCGCTCAAGGAGGCGGCGCTTTTCCTGATCGGCGAGTGCTGGAGCCGCATGAAGCGCCCGGCTGACCGGGTGGCGGGCTTCCGCGCCAACGCCGCGAAGGCCTACGAGGAGTACCTGAAGGAGTATCCCGACGGCCAGTACGCGAAGGCCGGCTACGTGAAGCTCGGCATGATTTACACCGCGCTCGGCGACATGGCGAAGGCCAAGGGCGCGCTCGACAGCCTCAACCGCCGCTTCCCCGACTCCGAGGAGGCGAAGGACGCGAAGCCGCGGCTCGCGAAGAGCCTCATCGAGATCGGCATGAAGCGCGAGGGCACCGACATCTACGCCGAGATGCTCGACACCGACGGCAAGTACACGGCCTGGCAGTACCTCTCTGCCGGCGACGCGCTCGTCGACGCCGCTGACTGGTCGCTCGCCAACCGCGCCTTCGAGAAGGCGATCAAGATCGCCCCCACCAACTCGACCACGCTCGTCGGCAAGGCGCGGATCGGCATTGCCAGGAGCGCCTGGAAGCAGGGCTCGCTCGCCGAGGCTCGCGAGGCGCTGGACCAGTTCGTGGCCGACCCTAAGCTCTCGCGCTCGGCGCTGCAGACCGACGCCAACGAGATGCTCTTCGAGATCGCGCGCCAGCAGGGGCGTACGGAGAAGGAACCGACGGTCCGCGGCCGCCACTTCGCGGCGGCGAGGGCGGCGCTCGGCAAGGTTCGCGCTGCCAAGAACGCGCAGAAGTGCCCGCAGTGGGAGATCGACTCGATCGCCCTCAGGAACATCGAGCTCACCGCCGAGCAGGCTGGCGTCGAGGAGGGGATGGGCGACAAGGACGCGGCTGAGACCACCCGCGGCAGGGCGGCGGCCGGCTTCCAGGGCTTCATCCAGGCGCATTCGCCGACGGACGACCGCCCGCTCGACGCGATGGAGAAGGGCGAGCGCGACAACCTCGAGCGCGCCTACCTGAACGCGGTGAAGCTCTTCTCGCAGCTTGGCGCCGAGCAGGCCGACCGCGTGCTCGAGTTCGGCGCGAAGTACCTGGAGTTCTTCCCGCGCGGCGCTTCGCGCGCTGAGGTTGAGAACATGATGAACAAGGCGAAGGCTGACCTGCCGGCGGGAGCTGGCGGCGTAGCGGCGCAATCCGGAACGGAGGCTTGAACACAATGAAAGGAAACTCGATGAAGAAGGCATTGCTGGCGGTGGCGGTCGTTTCCGCCGCCGTTCAGGCCTGGGCGATCAAGGGCACGCTCAGGACCGATACCGAGACCCTCACCGGCGAGATCAAGTGGCAGCCGCGCCAGCGCCAGTACGAGATCACCATCATCCGCGACAGGCGCCCGATCGCGATGGAGCGCAAGTTCGCCGACGTGGTCGGCCTCGACATCCCGATGCCGCCCGGCTTCGAAAAGGCGGTCGCGCAGGTGGAGGCCGGCAACGGCGCCGCGGCGGTGGCCGCGCTCACCAAGATGGTCGACGACTACCGGATGCTCGTGTGGGACAAGCCGGCCGGCCGCTACCTCGCGCTCGCGCACCTCGCGGCCGGAAACGCACAGAAGGCGCTCGACGTCTGCAAGAAGATCATCGCCGAGGACAAGACTGCCGCCTACTCCGGCGATGTGGCGCCGGCCTACTGGCAGGCGCTGCTCAAGCTCGGCAAGATCGACCAGCTGGAGGGACTCCTCAAGAAGGCGACCTCGTCGGCCGACCGTCCCGCCTCCGCTGCGGCGCTGGTGATGCGCGGCGACATCATCCGCTCTACCGCCAACGGCGACCACGCCAAGCTGCGCCTCGCGCTGCGCGACGGCTACCTGAGGGTGGCGATGATGTATCGCGATCCGCCCTGCCGTCGCGAGCGCCAGGAGGCGCTCCTCAAGGCTGCGGAGGTGTTCAACGAGATCGGCCAGGCCTCGCGCGCCGAGACGCTCCGTCGCGAGGCGAAGTCGATATAGCCAGTTTCAAACTTAAATCCACAAACCCAGAAAGACAAGACAAATGAAAAAGACCAGGAAGACAATTCTCGCCCTCGCGGTTCTCTTCGGAACCAGCATCGCGCCGATGGCTGCGTACCAGTCGCTCGGCCAGGAGCTCACCGCCACCGATGGCGGCGCGCCGGTGGAGGCGAACGCCATGAACCAGAAGAAGTCTGGCGGCGGGTTCTTTGACATCGTCTTCGGCTCGGGCATCGTCGGCACGATCCTCTGGTTCGCGCTTTTCGGCGACGGCGCGCTCGCGATCTACTTCTCGATCGACTCGTCGGTGCTGATCAAGCCCGACCGCCTGATGCCGAAGCGGCTAATGGACAGCGTGCAGAGCGCGATGGCCGAGGGCGATGTCGTCAAGGCGATGGAGGTCTGCCAGCAGAACCCGTCGGCGATGGCGTCCATCGTCATGGCCGCCTTCCAGCACATCGAGGAGGGCTTCGAGGCGATCCAGGAGGCGGTGACTGCGGCCTCCGACCTCGAGCAGGAGAAGATCCAGCAGCGGCTGAACTGGATCTCGGTGTGCGGCAACCTCGGCCCGTCGCTCGGCCTGCTCGGCACGGTGCAGGGCATGATCCTGACCTTCCAGGCGCTGGCCTCTGGCGGCGCTGGCGACGCCTCGGCGCTCGCCTCGTCGATTGGCCAGGCGCTCTGGACGACCGCCGGCGGCCTCATCGTGTCGATTCCGTCGATCACCGTGTTCTACTCGCTGCGCAACAAGGCCAACCGCCTCATCCTCAAGATGACCGCGCTGACGATGGAGATCCTCAACGGCCTCAGGAACGTCTCGGTCGACCCGGGCACCGAGGGCGCGGAGGATATCCAGGGATAAAGGACCTGCCATAAGCCATGGCCCGCAAGTCACAGGAAAACCCAGCGCTTGACATGACGCCGATGATCGACGTCGTCTTCGAGCTCATCATCTTCTTTGTCGTTACCCTTACCGAGGCGCAGAAGAAGGACGATACGATCGAGCTCGAGGACGGACGCCACGGCGTGGTGCTGACGCCCGAGGAGCTGCCGCCGCAGCACATGCAGGTGGACATCGGCGTCAGGAACGGCAAGGCGCGCATCTCGATGGGCGACCGCGACATCACCCCCGCCGAGATTGGCAAGCGCATCAAGGACCGCTACAAGCGCTACGGCGAGTTCCCGGTGCTCATCCGCGCCGACTACGCCGTGCCGCACAAGGCCGTAGCCCAGGTCATGAACGCCTGCACCGAGAACGGGATCTGGAAGATCTCCTTCATGGCGGTGCAGGAGGACAAGACCTCCAAGCCCGGCCACCCCGGACGCAAACGCCTCTCGAGGCTTAAGGGGAGGAGCCGCTGATGGCCCGCAAACCTCAGGAGAACCCCGCGCTCGACATGACGCCGATGATCGACGTCGTCTTCGAGCTCATCATCTTCTTCGTGGTGACGATCAAGCAGGAGGACATCTTCTCCAAGCTGAACGCCAACCGGCCAGCGCCCTCGTCCGGACCCTCGCAGGGCTCAGACGACACCAGCATCGAGATCGACATCGGCGCCGGGAGGACTCTGAACGGCGTCATCCTCTATAAGAAGCGGGAGGTGAAGCTCGACGAGCTGGACAAGAACCTCAAGGAGATCGCCCGCACGTCGACGAAGACCCCGGTCATCATCCGATGCGCGGAGGCCTCGCCCCACAAGGCGCTAATCGACGTCCTGGACGTCTGCTACAAGTACAAGCTCTTCAGCGTGAGCATCTTCACGCTCTGACCTTTCAGGAGAAACCGACCAATGGCCGAATACGAGGACGAGGAAGTAGTCGACGAAGAGGCTCCGCTCAGCGCGGAGGAGCTCTTTGAGCTGCACAAGGAGGAGATCAACGCCGCCTTCGAGGAGAAGGGGTTCTTCAGGCGCTTCTCCGACATGCTCAAGGGCCTGACGAAGCCGAAGAGCTCCGCCGAGTACAAGCTCGCCCGCGTCGAGCTCAACCGCCTCGCCGCGCCCATCCTCGCCGTCGTCCTGCCCACCATCGCGGTGATCGTGCTCATCGTGGTCACCGAGGTGACCTCGCAGCCGCAGGAGACCATCGAGGTAGAGATTGCCGAGACCAAGGAAGAGGAGCAGATCGAGGAGGAGCAGCCCGAGGAGGAGCCCGAGCCTCCGCCGGAGCCGCCGGACGAGTACGTCGACGTCCAGGTCGACACACCGTCGGTGACGGTGAGCGAGATGAACGCCCCGACGCCGACCTCCGAGCCTCTTTCGGTCAAGCCCGCTCCGCAGGACTCCGTGGCGATCATCAAGTCGCCCGTCACCATTAGCACCATCAGGGGGTCGCGCAGCCCCGGACGGATCGGCGCGATGACCCGCGGGGGCGACGGCTACGGCGACGCCGCCACCGAGTCAGCCGTCTACAAGGTGCTCCGCTGGCTTAAGTACAAGCAGGTTCCGGACACGGGCGCCAACGGCACCCCCGGCGACATCGGCGGCCTCGCGAACACGGCGCTCGCAGTGCTCGTCTACCTCGCCCATGGCGAGACGCCGTCCAGCTCCAAGGAGTTCGGCGAAACGGTCCGCCGCGCCATCCAGAGCCTTGTCGACCGCCAGTACGAAAGAAACGGTGTGGTCACCTTCAAGGGCACCGACGGCCACGAGTACGCCACCCTCATCGCCACCTACGCCCTCTGCGAGGCTTACGGCATGACCAAGAACCCGATGGTGCGCGACGCGGCGATGAAGTCCCTGACGCGAATCGTGAACAACCAGTCCGAGACCGGCGGCTGGGACTACTGCATCAACAAGGATTCCACCCGCGACGACATGTCCTTCGAGGGCTGGGCGCTTCAGGCGCTCAAGGCCGGTAAGCTCGCCGGTCTCCATCCCGACGGTCTCGACGACTGCATTAAGAAGGCGATCCGCTGCCTCAAGACCAGAAACTTCAGGAACGGCGGCTTCAACTACACCGCCGGGGGCGGTCCCAACGGGCTCACCGCCACCGGCTGCCTCGCGATGCAGCTCCTTGGCTACGGCAACGAGCCAGAGGTCAAGAGCGCGCTCGACTTCATGCGCGCGTGGCTGCCGTCGTTCGAGGCCAAGGGCAACGCGGTCGCCGGCGGCCCGCTCCCCGGTTCCGCTCCGCAGTACTACTGCTACTACGCGGCACAGTGCAAGTACCAGGCCGGCATGTGCGAGAATGCCGACCCCAAGAACGTCAAGCTCTGGCAGGACTGGAACGTTGAGATGAAGAAGCTCTACTGCTCGACGCTCATCACTCTCGACCAGACCATCCCCGGCGTCGACGGCAAACCCAAGAAGATGGGCTACTGGAAGGGCGGCTATAACGGGGACGTTATGGGAACCTGCCTCTGCGCGCTCCAGCTGATGGTCTACTACCGGTACCTCCCCACCTCCAAGATCGAGAAGGCCGAGAAGCAGGCCGACGGCGGCGACAAGGCCAAGCCGTCCAAGAAGGAGACGGTGGACGTGGAGGTCGACATCTGATGCGGCTTCCGCTCTTCCTCGCGCTCAAGTACCTCAAGCCGAAGCGCTCCGTCGCCTCGGCGATTACAGTCGTCTCGGTGCTCGGCGTGATGCTCGGCGTCGCCGCGGTGCTGGTTGTCCGTAGCGTGATGACCGGCTTCGGCGAGATCTGGGAGGAGAAGATCCTCGACTTCAAGCCGCATGTCACGCTTCTGCCGACGCACGGCAACGTGATTGGCGGCGAGGACGCCCTCGCCGCGCGCCTCCGCCGCGTCCCCGGCGTTACCTGCGTCACCCCAGAGATCGACACCCGCGTCCTTGTCTCCTGCCGCGGAAGGGTGCTCGCCCCGGTGATCATCGGCGTCGACGGCGACGACTTCGCCTCCGCCTACCGCGTCGGCGAGCCGCGCGCCGGCTCCTTCGACCTCGAGGGTGATACGCTCGTCATCGGCGCCACCGCCGCCCGCTCGCTCGGGGTGTGGGTGGGCGACGAGGTGACGGTCTACTCGCCGAAGACGCTCATCGACAAGGACGAGATATTCCTTCCGGTCAAGTGGCGGGTCGGCGGGGTGTTCTCCTGCGGGCAGCACGAGTACGACTCCGGCTATGTGGTCGCGTCGCTCCCCAACGTGCGCGACCTGATGGGGCTCGAGAGCGGCGTCTTCGCCATCCACGTCAAGACCGACTGCCCCACAGACCCGCGGCGCTTCGGCGCGGTTTCTGCGGCGATCGCCGAAATCGCCCCCAATCTCCGCCAGGTCACCTGGCGCGAGGCCGATCGCGAGATCTTCAACGCGCTTGCGGTGGAGAAGAACATGACCGCGCTCCTCCTCTCGCTCATCTCGCTCGTCGCCGTCTTCTGCGTGATGAACACGCTCCTCGTCCTCACGGTGCAGAAGACCTCCGCGATCGGGCTCTTGAAGTCGATCGGCTTCAGGCGGCTCGAGATCATGTCGGTCTTCATGGTCCACGGCCTCATCCAGTGCGTGCTCGGCATCTCGCTCGGGCTCTCCGCGTCCTGGGCGATCCTCTCCAACCTCCAGCGCATCGTCGAATGGCTTTCGCGCCTGGGGCTCGAGGTCTTTCCGGCCTCGGTGTACGGACTTGCCGAGATACCGCACCACCTCGTCCCCATGGACATCTTCTGGGTGGTTGCGCTCGTCCTCGTTTTCGGGACACTCGCCTCCTTCGTGCCGGCGCTCATCGCCTCGCTCAAGGATCCCGTCCGCGCCCTCAGCGAACGTTAGCGCGTATGTCCACGGATTTTGACAACAACAACCACGAAGGAGATGAAACGATGAACAGCACCAGAAGGGATTTCTTCAAGGTCGTAGGCGCCGCGGCAGCCGTCGGCGCGCTCGCCTCGCGCGACGCCCTCGCCCACGCCCCGAAGCCGAAGCCGGGCAACAACCCGATCTGGCTGATGACCTCGGCCTTCCCTGGCGACGACTTCGACGGCGTTGTCAAGCGTGCGCTCGAGGTTGGCGCGCAGGGTCTCGAGCTCTGCGTCTTCCGCCGCGACTCCGACCGCACCGACCATGTCGCCACGCACCTCGACTACAGGAACTTCACGCCCGAGAAGGCGAAGTACGTCATCGACACGTGCAACCGCACCGGTCTGCGCATTTCCGTCGGCTCCTACGACAATCTCATTGGCGGCGACTTCCAGGAGACGAACCAGAACCACATTCTCGGCCTCGTGCGCATCGCGGCAATGCTCGGCGGCGACGCGAACGACGTCGTCTGCGGCACTTTCGTCGGCTACGACCAGAAGCTCGGCGCGGAAGACCGCGGGTTCGAAAAGAACCTCGAGAAGTTCAAGCGGGTCTTCACGCCGATCCTCAAGTACGCCAAGGGGCTCGGAGTCACGCTCTGCGTCGAGAACTGCCCGATGGAGGGCTGGGTCCCCTCGTCTTCGCCCGTTTGCTACTGCAACCTGCCCGGTTGCCTCGCGGCGCGCAAGCTCATGTACGCAATCCTCGACGACAGCTCAAACCTCCAGGAGACCTACGATCCGTCGCACGACATCTGGCAGCACATCGATCCGTCCGACGTCATCAACGCGATGGACTTCTCGAAGCTACGGCGCGTCCACATCAAAGGGACCCGGAACTTCCCGAACGACGAAGAGGCGGTGAACTGGGGGCGTCTCTTCCCGCGCCAGCGCGTCGACGACGCCCTTGCCGCGAAGGCCGGCCTCCCCGCGTTTCCCCCGGACGCCCAGGGCGGCAACTGGGACCGCATGAACTACGAGCCGCGCCTGCCGGGCTTCGGCGGCAGCGACAGCTGCGACTGGACCAAGTTCCTCGAGACCCTGATGGCCAAGGGGTTTTCGCGTCCGTTCGTGATCGAGAACGAGGGTTGCAACAGCTCGCACACCGGCAACATGGGCGCTACGATGCAGGGCTTCAGAGCGACGATCCTCAACACCGCCCCGGTGGTGTGGCCGCTCGGACCCAACGGTTACGAGTTCGACAAATCCGCCCTGAAGCAGATGGTCGACCCGAAGATCGACCCGAAGCCGGTCACCATGAGGGACATCGCGTAAGGACATTCCACAGCCCATCGCCATGAAGAACTTCATCCACAAGGACTACCTGCTGACGACTGACTTCGCACGCGAGCTCTACCACCGCTTCGCCGAAAACGAGCCGATCATCGACTACCACTGCCATCTGCCGCCGCGCGAGATCGCCGAGGACCGTCGGTGGAAGGACATCTCCGAGGTCTGGCTCGGAGGCGACCACTACAAGTGGCGCCAGATGCGCTCGAACGGCGTCGACGAGGAGTTCTGCACCGGCTCGGCGAGCGGGCACGACAAGTTCGTCAAGTACGCCGAGACGATGGAGAAGCTGGTCAAGAACCCGCTCTTCGACTGGTCGCACCTCGAGTTGAAGCGCTACTTCGGCGTCTCCGAGCGGCTCTGCGCCGCTTCGGCGGAGCGGATCTGGCGGAAGTGCAACGCGGTGGTGGCGAAGAAGGACTTCTCCGCGCGCTCGCTGATGGTCAAGTCGAACGTGAAGGCGGTCTGCACCACCGACGATCCGGACGACGACCTCGCCTGGCACCAGAAGATTGCCAGTTCGTTCAAGGGCGTCAAGGTGCTGCCCACCTGGCGTCCAGACCGCATCCTCAAGGAGGCGCTCAAGAAGAAGAAGGACCCGATGAAGCACCTCGCCGAGCGCCACGACTACTTCGCGAAGCACGGGTGCGTCCTGTCCGACTACGGCCTCACCGCGATACCGCCGAAGGGACGGCTCCAGGACTACCTCGTCGAGTGCATGAAGCTCGATGCGAGGGCGGGCTGGGCGTCGCAGCTCCACTTCAACTGCATCCGCAACCCCAACTCGCGGATGTTCAGGAAGCTCGGACCCGACACCGGCTTCGACTTCATCGGCGAGGCGGGCGGGCTCGCCAACCTGGCGGAGCTCTTCGACCGGCTGGAGCGCGAGGACCTGCTCCCCAAGACGATCGTCTATTCGCTCAACCCCTCCGACTTCGCCGCGCTCGGCTCGCTCATCGGCTCCTTCCAGAAGGGGCCGGTCGTCGGCAAGCTCCAGCTCGGCAGCGCCTGGTGGTTCAACGACCACATGGACGGCATGCGCGACCAGATCGCCGCGCTGGAGGCGCTCGGCTGCCTCGGGAACTTCGTCGGCATGCTCACCGACTCGCGCTCGTTCCTCTCCTACACCCGCCACGAGTACTTCCGCCGCATCCTCTGCACGAAGATCGGCGAGGAGGTGGAGCGCGGCGAGATCCCGGCTGACCTCAAGTGGCTCGGCAAAGTGGTGCGCGACGTTTCGTTCGGCAACGCGAAGCGCTACTTCGGGCTTGACGTCTGAACCGAGGGGGGGGCGTTGAATTCCGCCGCCGAAAAGCGTATAATACGCAAAATAGTCTCAATCTCTCATCGTAAACCAACCAGAAAGAAGGAAAACAGAGACATGGCAAAGAAGATCATGGTCGACGGAAACACCGCGGCCGCCCAGATCGCCTTCGCGTGCAGCGAAGTCGCGGCGATCTATCCTATCACCCCGTCCTCGCCGATGGCCGAGACATGCGACGAGCTCGCCTCCATGTGCAAGACGAACATCTGGGGCTCGATTCCCTCGATCGTCGAGATGGAGTCCGAGGGCGGCGCCGCAGGCGCGGTCCACGGTTCGCTCACGACGGGCTCGCTCACGACGACCTTCACGGCGTCGCAGGGTCTCCTGCTGATGATCCCGAACATGTACAAAATCGCGGGCGAGCTCGCACCGACCGTGTTCCACGTCTCCGCGCGCTCGCTCGCGTCGAACTCGCTGTGCATCTTCGGCGACCAGGGCGACGTTATGGCCTGCCGCCAGACCGGCTTCGCGATGATCGCGTCGAACAGCGTCCAGGAAGCGCACGACATGGCGATGGTTGCGCACGCGGCGACGCTCAAGTCGAAGGTCCCGTTTCTCCACTTCTTCGACGGCTTCCGCACCTCGCACGAGGTCCAGAAGATCGACGAGATCCCGCAGGACGTCATCCGCCAGATGATCGACGAGGAGTACGTCGAGGACTTCCGCAGGCGCGCGCTCGACCCTGAGCATCCGACGATGCGCGGCACTGCCTCCAACCCCGACGTCACGTTCCAGCTCCGCGAGGTCTGCAACAAGTACTATGACGCGACGCCCGCGATCGTCCAGGAGTACATGGACCGTCTCGCCAAGCTCACGGGCCGCGCGTACAAGCTCTACGACTACGTCGGCGCCGCTGATGCCGAATACGTCGTCGTTGCGATGGGCTCGGGCTGCGACACGCTCCACGAGACCGTCGACGCGCTCGTCAAGGAGGGTAAGAAGGTCGGCCTCTTGAAGGTGCGCCTCTACCGTCCGTTCTCGATGGTCGACTTCGTCAAGGCGCTGCCCGCGACCGTCAAGGTCGTCACGGTCCTCGACCGCGTGAAGGAGCCGGGCGCGATCGGCGATCCTCTCTACCTCGACGTTGCGGCTGCGATCGGCCAGGGCCTGCAGGACGGCGTCGTCTCGTTCAAGTATCCGAAGATTCTCTCCGGTCGCTACGGCATCGGCTCGAAGGACTTCACCCCGCAGATGTGCGCGAACGTCTTCGCGAACATGGAGAAGGCGAAGCCCATGGACCACTTCTGCGTCGGCATCGTCGACGACGTGACGAACCGCTACATCCTCGGCGACGACAGCTTCGTCGTTCCGAAGGGCGACCGCAAGGAGTGCATGTTCTGGGGTCTCGGCGCGGACGGCACGGTTGGTGCGAACAAGAACTCCATCAAGATCATCGGCAACTACACCGAGAACTACGCGCAGGGCTACTTCGAGTACGACTCCAAGAAGTCCGGCGGCGTCACGATCTCGCACCTCCGCTTCGGCAGCGACATGATCCGCTCGCCCTACTTCATCAACTCGGCCGACTTCACGGCGTGCCACTGCTTCCCGTACCTCGAGAAGTACGACATGCTCAAGGCGGCGAAGCCGGGTTCGGTGTTCCTGCTCGCGTCGCCCTACACGGCGGCGGAGATCTGGGACCATATGCCCGATGAGGTTGAGCAGGCGATCATCGACAAGAAGCTCAAGTTCTACGTGATCGACGCGGCGAAGATCGCCCGCGAGAACGGCATGGGCACGCGCACGAACACCGTGCTCCAGACCGCGTTCTTCAAGCTCTCGGGCATCACGCTCAAGAAGGCCGACGGCACGGTTCTCGACCCGATCCAGGTCCTCAAGGACTACGCCGAGAAGGCCTACTCCAAGAAGGGCCAGGAAGTCGTCGAGATGAACTGGAAGTGCATTGAGGCAGCGAGCGCGGCGATCGAGGAGGTCAAGTATCCGGCGGCTCCGGCTGGCAAGCTCAAGATGCCTGCGGCGGTTCCGGCGGACGCTCCCGAGTTCGTCAAGAACGTCTCCGCGAAGATGATCGCGCAGAAGGGCGACACGCTCAAGGTCAGCGAGCTTCCCGTCGACGGCACGTGGCCTACCGCCACGACGCAGTGGGAGAAGCGCAACGTCGCGGCGTTCATCCCGCAGTGGGATCCCGCGGCCTGCATCCAGTGCGGCAACTGCTCCATCATCTGCCCGCACGCGGCGATCCGCATGAAGGTCTACCCGGCCGCCGCGCTCGAAGGGGCGCCGGCGACGCTCAAGTCGGCCGACGCGGGCGCGCTCACGAAGAAGTTCGGCGAGAAGGTGACGATCCAGGTCGCGCCGGAGGACTGCATGGGCTGCGAGCTCTGCGTCGTCCAGTGCCCGAAGTCGAAGCCCGGGGCCGAGAAGCCCGCGCTCAAGATGGTCGAGCAGATCCCGCTCCGCAAGACGGAGGCCGAGAACTGGAAATTCTTCCTCGGCCTGCCCGAGGTCGATCCGGCGAAGCTCGACACGAAGAAGCTCCTCGACAGCCAGCTCAAGAGGCCGCTGTTCGAGTTCTCCGGCGCTTGCGCTGGCTGCGGCGAGACGCCCTACGTCAAGCTCCTCACCCAGATCTGCGGCGACCGCCTCCTCATCGCGAACGCGACCGGTTGCTCGTCGATCTACGGCGGCAACCTGCCGACGACCCCGTACTGCCAGCGCGCCGACGGCCGCGGCCCTGCGTGGTCGAACTCGCTCTTCGAGGACAACGCCCAGTTCGGCCTCGGCATGCGCGTTTCGGCCGACAAGCTCTATGGCTTCGCCATGGAACTCGTCGACAAGGCACTTGCGAACGAGAAGACGCCGGCCGAGATGAAGGCGCTCTGCGAGAAGATCAAGGCCGTCGACCAGTACGACGAGAAGGGTCAGGGCGTCGAGGAGATGCGCGCGCTCGTCAAGGAGCTCAAGGGCCATCTCGAGGCCGGTTGCGCGGCGGGCTGCACGCTCTGCGCCCAGCTCAAGGCGGTCGCGGACAACCTCGTGCGCAAGTCGGTCTGGATCCTGGGCGGCGACGGCTGGGCCTACGACATCGGCTACGGCGGGCTTGACCACGTGCTCGCCTCGGGCAAGAACGTCAAGATCCTCGTGATGGACACGGAAGTGTACTCCAACACGGGCGGGCAGGCCTCCAAGGCGACGCCTACCGGCGCGATCGCGAAGTTCGCGGCATCCGGCAAGGTGCAGGCCAAGAAGAACCTCGGCCTCATGCAGATGCAGTACAAGGACGTCTACGTTGCGTATGTCTCGATGGGCACCAACCCGGCGGCGACGGTCAAGGCCTTCAACGAGGCCGAGAACTACAACGGTCCTGCGATCATCATCGCGTACGCGCACTGCATCGAGCAGGGTCTCCTCACGAAGACCGGCCCGGCGCACCAGAAGGCGGCGGTGGAGTCCGTCCACTTCCCGCTCTGGACGTACAACCCGGCGACCGGCAAGGTGAAGCTCGATTCGGCCGACAAGTCCGACACGGTCTCGTTCGCGAAGAACGCGGTCTCGAAGGAACTCGGCGAGAACCGCTTCAAGCAGCTGATCAAGAAGGTCGGCGAGGAGAAGGCGATGGCGATGCTCGAGAAGTCCGAACAGGGCTTCAAGGAGAACTACGCCCTCCTCAAGAAGCTCGCCGAGATGTAAATCCCGGTTGCGGCAACCTGGTGCGGCGGCAATTCCGCCTCCGCACCAGGTTTTTTTTCCCCACTGAACTGACAAGGAGATATGAAATGAGCGGCAGAGCTAAGGTTGCCGAAGCATATCCCCCGAGCGTAGCGAGTCTGCGAAGCAAGATGCCCTATCGCTGTTGTCATGATTGTTCTCTATTGGTTTGCAATTATTCTTCCGCGCGCGCGAGTTCCCAGTGCAACACCGGGAGGTTTTGCCTTGAGCGATTGGCCTGTTGAGCGGGCTTCAGCTGGGGGTTGAAAAAATCAGGCGTTGGCTGTATGCTTTCTTGCAAAGCAAAAAAACGCAAGGAGGC
>SFPL01000002.1 GCA_004551905.1 Lentisphaeraceae bacterium | reverse complement strand
TCTGTCCCCGTCGGCATCCCGTCGGGTGGCTTGTCATGCCCTGAACAGGCTGTGCGGCAGGGTCTCGTCGCGCAAAACCGCTTACAAATGTCCACGGCGGCTCGGCGCAGCCGAGACGACGGGGGTATTTGTAATCCGTGGTTCTAGGTCATGGCCATTGAACCTGAGGGCCAATTTTTGGTATAATAAACCTCCAATATGTGGGAATATTCAGAAAAAGTCATGGACCACTTCCGGAATCCGCGGAACGTGGGGTCCATCGAGAAGCCCGACGGCACGGCGACGGTGGGTTCGCTCGCCTGCGGCGACGCGCTCCGCTTCCAGTTCCGGCTCGGGCCGGACGGCCGCATCGCCGAGGCGAAGTTCCAGACCTTCGGCTGCGCGAGCGCGATCGCGAGTTCGTCGGCGCTGACCGAGATGGTCGTCGGCAAGACGCTTGAGGAGGCGAAGAAGATCACCAACAAGGACATCGCCGACTACCTCGGCGGGCTGCCGCCGCAGAAGATGCACTGCTCGGTGATGGGCCGCGAGGCGATGGAGGCGGCGATCAAGAACTACGAGACGGGCGAGAACGCCGACCGCAACCTCGAGGACGAGAAGCTCTGCACCTGCTACGACGTCTCCGAAAACGAGGTGCGGCGGGTGATCGCCGAGAACTCGCTCACCTCGGTCGAGGAGGTGACCAACTTCACCAAGGCGGGCGGCGGCTGCGGGCGATGCCGGCCGAAGATACAGGCGATCCTCGACGAGATCAACGGGGGCGCGAAATGAAGATCGGCTTCGACAACGACAAGTACCTCAAGGAGCAGTCGGAGGAGATCCGCCGCCGCGCGAGCAAGTTCGGGCGGCTCTACCTCGAGTTCGGCGGCAAGCTGATGAACGACTACCACGCGGCGCGGTGCCTGCCCGGCTACCACCCGAACGTGAAGCTGAGGCTGCTGCAGTCGCTCAAGGACCAGGCCGAGGTCATCCTCTGCATCTACTCCGGCGACATCGAGAAGAAGAAGATGCGCGCCGACTTCGGCATTTCCTACGCCGACGACGCGTTCCGGCTCATCGACGAGCTTTCCTCGCTCGGGCTGGTCGTGCGCGGGGTGGTGATCACCCGCTACGAAGGGCAGTTAGCGGCGCAGCAGTTCGGCAAGAAGCTCGAGTCGCGCGGGGTGAAGTGCTACTTCCACGGCAAGACGCTCGGCTATCCGGCCGACGTGGACACGGTCGTGTCCGACGAGGGCTATGGCCGCAATCCGCACATTCCGGTGGAGCGGCCGATCGTGGTCGTCACCGCGCCCGGTCCGGGCTCGGGCAAGTTCGCCACCTGCCTCAACCAGATCTACCACGAGTATCGCCAGGGGCGGGTGGCCGGCTACTCGAAGTTCGAGAGCTTCCCGGTCTGGAACCTGCCGCTCCACCATCCGCTCAACATCGCCTACGAGGCGGCGACGATTGACCTGAAGGACAAGAACATGATCGACCCGTACCACCTCGCGGCGTACGGGAGGACGGCGGTGAACTACAACCGCGACGTGGACGCGTATCCGCTGCTGAAGGCGATCTGGGAGCGGATGTCGAAGGGCGAGTGCCCGTACAAGTCGCCGACCGACATGGGCGTCAACCGCATCGGCTTCGGCATCGTCGACGACGCGGTGGTGCAGGAGGCGTCGAAGCAGGAGGTGATCCGCCGCTACATGCGCTACCAGTGCCTCTACGCCGAGGGCGCGACGGACGTCGAGAGCGTGGGCAGGGCGAAGATGCTGATGGACTCGCTCGGGCTCAAGACCGAGGACCGGCTGGTGGCGCTCGCCGCGCGCGGCGCGGCGGAGACCGCGCGGCTGCAGGGCAAGGGCAAGGCGGGCGGGCTCATCGTCTCCGCCGCGGCGCTCCAGCTGCACAACGGCGAGATCGTGACCGGCCGCAACTCTGACGAGCTGCACGCCTGCTCGGCGGTGATCCTGAACGCGGTGAAAAAGCTCGCCGGCATCCCCGACCGACTGCCGCTCATCGCGCCGTCGATCCTGCAGTCGATCGCGCACATGAAGCACGACATCCTCAAGGGCGGCTACACCTCGCTCAACCTCGACGAGGCGCTCATCGCGCTGGCAATCTCGGCGACGACGAACCCCGCCGCGGCGCTGGCGATGGAGAAGCTCGGCGAGCTTTCGACCTGCGAGGTGCACATGACGCACATGGTGACGCCGGGCGACGAGGCGGGGCTGAGGCGCCTCGCCTGCCGCTATACCTCCGACCCGTTCTACGCCTCGACCCAGCTTTTCACCGGAGGCCAGTAGCCAGGATGAAGTGCGAAATCTGCCATCAGGCCGACGCGGCGAAGGCGATTCGGCGGGAAGGCGCCGACGGAGAGGAGGACGAGCTCTACGTCTGCGAGGCGTGCGCCCGCGCCGAGCGCCAGCGCCGCCAGCGCAAGAGCTCCCGCACCCGCAAGGTGACTGGGCTCAACGGCGGCGTGGAGATGAGCGTCACCGAAATTTCCGGCGACGGCGATGGCGGCGGTGAGCCGCCGCCGATCGTCGGCGCGATCATCAACGCCTTCCAGGACATGGTGAACGACCTTGAGCGCGCCAGCAAGGGCGGCGAGGAGAAGAAGGCCGAGCGCAAGCTCGTGGAGATTGGAGCCGACGGCGTCGACGCGGCCTACCGCCTGTGCGGCGGCTTCCACCTCGAGGGACTGCACCTCATCGGCGAGCTGGACGCGGTGCGCCGCGCCCTGCACGCGCTGGATATGGAGCTCGTTGGCGTTGAGGCGGACGGCGTGAAGGACGCCGGGCACGTCTACCGCATCGGCCACTACGGCGACGCCGAGCGCGTCGGCCGCGTCGCCAAGGACCTCGTGCGCGAGGAGCGCAATGCGCGCGTCCGCCTCTTCGAGGAGCTGCCGCGGGTCTACGGCGACTCGCTCTGCCGCGCGCTCGCGATCCTCAAGAACTGCCGCCTGCTGTCGCAGGGCGAGTACTTCGACCTCCTCTCGCCGCTGAGGCTGGCGGCGAAGGAGAAGATGCTCGACGGCATCACCTTCGCCGAGATCGAGAGGACGATGGCGAAGCTGGATCTCTCCGGCAGCGACGGCAAGCTTGAGCAGGAGGAGCGCGACCGCGTCGACGCCGAGCGCGCCGACGCGGCGAACCGGCGTTTCGAGGACGTGATGCTGAACGAGCGGGCGGAGGAGAAGTTCCTGTGAACATGAGGCTTACGAAGAACGCGACGGACGCGATGAACGCGTCGGCGAGCTGCGCGAGGCAGCTCGGCCACGACCACATCGGCAGCGAGCACATCCTTCTGTCGATCCTGGCGATACCGCAGTGTCAGGCCGTGAAGCGCTTCCGGTCGATGGGGCTCGCCCCGGCGGAGCTCTCCGAGTCGCTCCGCCAGACGGTCTCCGGCGCGGTCTCCGACGCGGTGATGCAGCGCGGCCCGCTGCCGCTCAGCTCACGCACCCGCAAGGTGCTGGAAATCGCCGCGCTCGAAGCGGGCAAGGACGCGCCCGTCGGCACGGTCCACCTGGTGCAGGCGATGCTGAAGGAGGGCGAGAACGCCGCCGCGCAGCTGCTCTTCAACGCCGGCGTCACTTTGCAGGCGTTCGTCGCCGTCGGTGCGCAGGCGAACGCGGGCGAGGCGGACGCCGCCGCGCCCGCCGAAGGCGGGCCCGGCGAGGCCGAGGGGGACGGCGAGGGCCGGACGAAGCACGGCGAGAACGGCAAGGCGCAGAAGACCCCGACCGTCAACACCTTCGGGCGCGACCTCACCGACCTCGCGCGGCAGGGGAAGCTCGATCCGGTAATCGGCCGCGACAAGGAGCTCAAGCGCCTGATGCAGGTGCTCTCGCGGCGCACCAAGAACAACGCGGTGCTGGTGGGCGAGGCCGGCGTGGGCAAGACCGCCGTGGTCGAGGGCCTTGCGCAGGCGATCCACCTCGGCACGGTGCCGGAAAAGATGCAGCGCAAGCGGGTGGTGGCGCTCGACATGGCGCGGGTGGTCGCCGGCACCCAGTACCGCGGCCAGTTCGAGGAGCGGCTGAAGAAGATCATCGATGAGACGAAGCGCGCCGGCAACATCATCCTCTTCCTGGACGAGATCCACACCATGGTCGGGGCCGGCGGTGCCGAGGGCGCGATGGACGCGGCGAACATCCTCAAGCCGGCGCTTGCCCGCGGCGAGCTGCAGTGCGTCGGCGCCACCACGCTCCGAGAGTTCCACAAGTCAATCGAGAAGGACGCCGCGCTCGAGCGCAGGTTCCAGCCGGTGATGGTGGAGGAGCCGACGGTGGCCGACACCGTGGCGATCCTCGAGGGCATTGCGCCCAAGTACTCCGAGTTCCACGCCGTCCGCTACTCGCCGGCGGCGCTGCGCGCGGCGGCCGAGCTGACCGCGCGCTACCTGCCGACGCGGCAGCTGCCGGACAAGGCGATCGACGCCATCGACGAGACCGGCGCGCGTCTCCGCGCAGGCGCGAGCGCGCGCCCGAAGAAGCTCGTCTCGATGCAGGAGGAACTGGACGCGCTCAGGGCGCGCAAGGACGCCGCGGTGGAGGCGGGAGATTTCGACGGCGCGGCGAAGGTGCGCGACGAGCTGCGCGAGGCGTCCGCCGCCTTCCGCCAGGCGCTCGAGGACTGGCGGCGCGACCACGCCGAGGAGACGATCGACGCCACCGAGAACGACGTCGCCGAGACCGTATCGTCGATGAGCGGCGTACCGGTGGAGAAGATCAGCGCCACCACCGCCGAGCGGCTGGTGGGCATGGAGAAGACGCTCGGCGAGGCGGTGGTTGGCCAGTCGGAGGCGATCGGCGCGATCGCCCGCGCGCTCCGGCGCTCGCGGGCGCTGCTGGCCGACCCGAAGCGCCCGATTGGATCGTTCCTGTTCCTCGGCCCCACCGGCGTGGGCAAGACCCACCTCGCGAAGATGCTCGCCGACCGCGTCTACGGGGACGACAAGGCGCTTGTCGCGATCGACATGTCGGAGTACCAGGAGAAGTACTCCTCTTCGCGGCTCGTCGGCGCGCCTCCCGGCTACGTCGGCTACGACGAGGGCGGCCAGCTCACCGAGAAGGTGCGGCGGCGTCCGTACTCGGTGGTGCTCTTCGACGAGTTCGAGAAGGCGAACTCCGACGTCTGCAACATGCTCCTGCAGATCCTCGACGAGGGGCGGCTCACCGACGGCCAGGGCAGGATAGTCGACTTCCGCAACACCATCGTCATCTGCACCGCCAACCTCGGCTTCGACTTCGCGCGCGAGGGACGCTCGCTCGGCTTTTCGACCGAGACGGCGTCCTCGAGCCACGAGGTGCTGAAGCGCAAGCTGATGGACGAGGCGAAGAGGGCGTTTCGTCCCGAGCTCCTCAACCGCTTCGACGAGACGGTGGTCTTCCGCCGGCTCGACCGCGACGACGTGAAGGCGATCCTGAGGCTCGAGCTCGCGAAGCTGCAGGAGCGGCTCAAGGGCCTGCACATCCAGCTTTCGCTCGACCGCAAGGCCGAGGACTTCCTGGTCGAGAAGGGCTACGACAGCGCCCTCGGCGCGAGGCCGCTCCGCCGCGTGGTGCAGGAGTTCGTGGAGGATCCGCTCGCCGACCTAGTTCTCGCGGGGAAGACGCGCCCGCGGATGCGCGGGCGGCTCGCGAAGGACGGCAAGAGCGTCAAGTTCTGATTTTGAAAGGAGAAAAGGGAAATGTCCAAGAGTTGCTGCATGTTCGTCGGCCAGGGGGCGCAGGTCCCCGGCATGGGGCGTGACTTCGCCGAGGCCGACGCCGAGGCGATGGGGTTCTTCGAGAAGGCGAACGCCGTGCTGGGCTTCGACCTCATGAAGGTCTGCTTCGAGGGTCCGGCGGAGGAGCTCACCAAGTCCAACGTCTGCCAGCCCGCGATCTTCGTGACGAGCTACGCCGCGTACACGGCGTTCCAGAAGCGCACGAAGGCGGAGTTCGCCGTCGCCGCCGGCCTTTCGCTCGGCGAATGGGGGGCGCTCTGCGCGGCGGGTGCGCTCGACTTCGAGGAAACGCTGAAGGTGCTCGAGGCGCGCGGTCGATTCATGCAGGAGGCGTGCGAGGCGACGCCGTCGGGGATGGTGGCGGTGGTGGGCGCCACGCCCGACCAGCTCGCGGCGGTCTGCGAGCGGAGCGGCTGCACGGTGGCGAACGTCAACTCGGCGGCGCAGCAGGTGCTGAGCGGCTCGAAGGACGAGGTCGCGGCGGCGGTTGCCGCGGCGAAGGAGCTGGGCATCAAACGCGCGATTCCGCTCGCGACCGCCGGCGCGTTCCACTCCAAGTACATGGCGAGCGCCCGCGAGAAGCTCGCGCCGGTGCTCGACGCGGTCGAGTTCCGCGCGCCGCGGTTCCCAGTCCTCTCCAACGTCACCGGCAAGCCGCATCCCGCCGACGGCGGGGCGATCAGGGCGCTGATGCTCGAGCAGGTGACTGGCACCACCAATTGGGCGGCGGACGTGGAGTGCGCGCGCTCGATGGGGGCGGAGCTGTTCGTGGAGTTCGGCCCCGGCAAGGTGCTTTCGGGTCTGGTCAAGAAGATCGACCCCGCGCTCGCCACGGCGAACGTCTCCGACCTCGCGGGGCTCGATGCCGCCGCGGCGCTTTTCTGAGGGCGGTGAAACGGTGAGAACGGTTGTCAAGGTAGGCACGCACGCGATCGCCGCGAAGTCGGGGCGTCCCGACTACGCGGCGCTCAAGCGTCTCGTCGGTCAGATCTGCGCGCTTCGGCGCGACGGCCACGAGGTGGTGTTTGTCTCCTCCGGCGCGGTGGCGGCGGGCGTGGAGGCGCTGGGGCTTTCGTCCCGCCCCGCCTCGGTCCACGACGTGCAGATGTGCGCGGCGGTGGGGCAGGCGCGGTTCATCTACGAGTACGAGAAGCTCTTCGCCGAGCACGGGGTGAAGATCGGGCAGCTGCTGCTCACCCACTACGACTTCGAGGACCACGCGCGGGCGCAGAACGTAAAGCAGGCGATCGCGCGGCTGCTGGAGTCCGGCATCGTGCCGATCGTGAACGAGAACGACGTCGTCGCCGACGAGGAGCTCAAGGGCCAGACCTTCGGCGACAACGACTGGCTCTCCTACCTGATCGCCAAGCTGGTGCGGGCCGACGCGCTGGTGCTGCTGACCACGGTGGACGGGCTGCTCGGCCCCGACGGCCGGCGCATCCGCGAGATCTCGCGCTTCCGCAACGTCGCGAAGCTGGTGCATCCCGACGAGAAGGGCAACCTCTCGCGCGGCGGAATGTCGTCCAAGCTCAAGGCGGTGCGCGCGGCGGTGGCGAGCGGAATCGACACCTGGATCGCGAACGGACGGCGCGCGTCGCTGGTGCCGATCTTCGTCGGCAAGAGCGTCGGCACCTTCTTCCCCGCCAGCACGGTGGGGTGAAGCTTGCCGGCACTTGCGCGCAGGGGGCGGCTTTTGGTATAATTCAGCTACCAAGCGAAAACCACGAACACCACGGAGAACACAGACATGGCAGAGATCGCCGAGGAAAACGCTGCGGTAGCGGCCATCGAGGCCAGGGACGTCGACGACGCGGACATCCGAGACACCGACATCGAGTTCAGCTGCCCGCACTGCGGCAACAGCATGGTGATCGACTACCGCGGTGCTGGGCTGCAGGTCGCCTGCTCGCAGTGCGGCGAGACGGTGCTGGTGCCGATCCCGGAGGGGATGGAGCTTAACGACCTCGACCTCGACCCGGGCGAGATCCTCAAGCAGCTCTTCGCCACCCGCCGGAACTTCCAGAAGGCGGAGCTGCAGATCGCGGCGCTCAAGGCGCGGCTGGTGCAGCTGCAGGAGACGCTCGGGGTGATGCAGGAGGTGGTGGCGGAGGGCATCGCCGGCCGATGAGCCGCTCGGCGAGAGTCTGGATCGTCAACGCGATTACCTTCGCGAGGGTGCCGCTCATCCTCGGGTGGGCGGTCCTCGCGGTATGGCATGAGTTCGCCGGCTCGGCGGCGCTCGCGGTCCTTGCCGCAGTCGCGATGCTCCTCGCCGGGCTCACCGACATGTGGGACGGCATGCTAGCGCGCCGCTGGGGGGTGGTGTCGACTTTGGGCAAGATGGCCGACCCGCTGATGGACAAGGCGTTCTACATTGTGGCGTTCCCGACCCTCTCCTGGCAGATCCTCCACCAGGGCGGCAACGAGTTCCACGCGCTCGCGATGCTGGCGTTCACCATCCTGTACATGCTCCGCGACACCTGGGTCACCTTCCTCCGAGCGGTGGGCGCGGCCTTCGGGGCGGAGGTGGCGGCGATGTGGCTCGGCAAGGTGAGGACGGCGCTCTCCTTCCCCGGCGCCGGCTGGGTCTACGCGTTCCTCGCCTTCCGCCGCTACGCGCCGGAGTCCTGGCAGGCGCCGTGGGCCTGGAGCTGCTACGCGGTCGAGACGCTGCTCGTCGCGCTGACCCTCTGGAGCTTCTGGACGTACACCCTCGCGTACCTGCCAAGCCTCAAGATGGCACTTGCGCGAAAATGAAAAATATGAGATAATACTCACCACAAACAGGAAAAACCAAAAACCCAAAGGAAAGAAGCAGGCAAAATGAAGACGCAAAAGAACGGATTTACCCTCGTCGAGCTGCTGGTCGTGATCGGCATTCTCGGCATTCTCATGGGCGCGCTCTTCCCGGCGATCTCGTCGGCGATGCTTTCGGCGCAGACGAACGCGCTGGCGATGCACGGGCGCAACCTCTTCATCGGCATCACCCAGGCGAACGTCGACCGCGAGAGCCACGGCCGCAGCTCGGTGTGGCCGAAGAACAAGAACAAGGAGGAGGGCCAGGGCGACGACATCGCCTACAATTCCTACTCGAGCAGCGCCGACGACTACTTTGACGACCTCTTCGACATGCAGAACTACGGTACGCCCGAGTGCAGCCCGTATGTCGACGTCGACATCAAGTTCGTCTCCGGCGCCGGCGTCTCGGCCTACAAGGGCAACAAGTCACTCAAGGGCTGCATCGCGTGGAAGATCGTGACCGACCTCACCGACGACATGCCCGACGTGGTTCCGGTGCTCGTCTCGCGCAACATCTCGACCGACAACTTCGTCAAGAGCAGCACGCAGGAGACGCTCTCGAAGACTAAGCAGGAGTCGACCGACACCACCTACACCCTGCCCTTCGGCAACAAGGCGACGGTCATCATCCACAAGGGCGGCGCCGCCGGCGTCTACAAGGGCCGCTACCAGTCGCTCTGCGACTTCTACGACAAGCAGACCGTCACCTTCACCGAAGGCGCGGAGATCGACTACCTCAAGCCGACCGACAAGTAAGGCGTGGTCGCCAGGGTCGCGATCGACCTCGCGCTCGACCGGCTCTTCGACTACGAAGTGCCCGAGGCGCTGGAAGGGAAGCTGGCCGTCGGCCAGCTTCTTTCCGTTCCGTTCGGGCACCGCGAGGCGCGCGGCTTCGTGATGGAGATTGGGGGTCGAGGGACGGAGGACGGGGAACGGGTGCTGAAGCCTGTTTCCGCCATTGTCGACGAGACGCCGTTCTTCTCGCCGGCGCTCATCGATCTGGCGAGGAAGGTGGCCGAGTACACCGCCTCGCCGATCGAGAGCGTCCTCAGGGCGGCGGTGCCGGCGGCGGTGATGCGCCGCAACGCGCGGGCGCGCGAGCAGCTCTTCGTGGAGCCGGCGCTCGTGCCGTCGCCGGTGGAGCTCACCAGGCGCCAGCGCTGGCTCTACGACCAGGTGGTGCGGCTCGGCGGCGGCTGGATGACGCAGCTCGTGCGCGAGCTCGGCACCACCCCGGCCGCGCTGAAGGCGCTGGGACTCAAGGGGCTCGTCGGCGTCTCGGTGCGCGCGCGGCGGCGCGATCCGCTGGCCGGGCGACGGATACTGCCGTCGAAGCCGCTGGCGCTCAACCCCGAGCAGTCGGCGGCGCTCGCGGCGGTCGGCGAGCTCGGCGGCGGGGGTCCGTCCACCCTGCTCCTCTACGGCGTCACCGGCTCGGGCAAGACCGAGGTGTACCTGCAGGCGATCGCCAAGGAGCTCGAGGCGGGGCGCGGCACGATCGTGCTTGTCCCCGAGATATCGCTTACGCCGCAGACGGTGAGCCGTTTCGCCTCCCGCTTCGGCGACATGGTGGCGGTGCTCCACTCGGCGCTTTCTGACGGCGAGCGCTACGACGAGTGGCACCGCATCCGCTCCGGCGCGGCGCGGGTGGCGGTGGGCCCGCGCTCGGCGGTCTGGGCACCGGTGAAGGACCTGGGGCTGATTGTGGTGGACGAGGAGCACGAGCCGAGCTACAAGCAGGAGGACAACCCCCGCTACAGCGCACGGGACGTGGCGGTGTTGCGCGGCGCGGTTGAGGGCGCGAAGGTGGTGCTCGGCTCGGCGACGCCGTCGCTGGAGAGCTGGCGCAACGCCGAGACGGGCAAGTACCGCCTCGCGTCGATCACGCGTCGCGCGGGCGCGGGGACGCTCCCCGGGGTGCGGCTCGTGGACCTCGGCGAAGACGGCGCGGGCGGGGCGATCTTCTCGCGCGACCTCATCGACGCGATCTCGCTCCGGCTCGACCGCGGCGAGCAGACAATCCTCTTCCTCAACCGCCGCGGCTTCTCGCGCCAGTATGTCTGCGCGGCCTGCGGCTGGACGGCGACCTGTCCCGCCTGCGACCTCGCCTACACCTATCACCGCGCCGACAGCTGCCTGCGCTGCCACGTCTGCGGCGGCTGGACGGAGCTGCCGGCGAAGTGCCCCGACTGTGGCGGCGCCGAGTTCGCCTGCCAGGGAATCGGCACCCAGCGCGCCGAGGCGGCGCTGAGGAAGTGCTTTCCGCGCGCGTCGGTGCTGCGGATGGACGCCGACTCCACCTCGCGGCGCAGCTCCCACGACGACATCCTCGGCGCGTTCCGCCGCGGCGAGGCGGACATCCTCGTCGGCACCCAGATGATCGCCAAGGGCCTCGACTTCCCCAACGTGACCCTGGTCGGGGTGCTCAACGCCGACAGCACACTGTCGCTGCCGGACTTCCGCGCCTCCGAGCGCGCGTTCCAGCTCTTCGCGCAGGTGTCGGGGCGGGCGGGGCGGGCGGAGCTGCCCGGCGAGGTGCTGATCCAGACGCGCAACCCCGCCGACGCGGTGCTGCGCGCGGTGGTGGCCGGCGACTTCGCCAAGTTCGCCGCGCGCGAGCTCGAGGACCGGCGCGAAGCGTTCTTCCCGCCGTTCTGCCATCTCTCGGTGGTCAACCTGAAGTCGAAGGACCTTCATCTCGCGGCGGACTGGGCGGCGATGTACGCGAAGTCGCTCCAGCTCTACGCCGCCCGGCTCCGGCAGGGACGCATGCTCGTCTCGGAGGCGGTTCCGTCCGCGCTCGAGAAGGCGGACGGATACTACCGCTGGCAGGTGGTGGTGCGCTCGACCTCGGCGGCGGCGGCGGTCCGGGCGTGGCGGTGGATTTCGTCGGCGCGTCCGCCGGTTGCGGCGCTGAGGGTTGCAATTGACATCGACGCCGTAAATCTTGTATAATTCACCATTTAATGACACGTTTCCCGAAGTTCATCACCTCGATAGGCTACGCCGGAATTGTTCTGGTGCAGTCGGTGGGTTATTTTCCTTCGGTCTGCCTGCGCAGTGACGGGCGGCGCGATCTTTTCCGCCAGCTCTACGCGACCGGCATCCGCACGCTGCCGGTGGTGACGGTGGTGTCGATCTTCATGGGGATGATCCTCGCGTTGCAGGTGGGGATGGAGCTCGCGCGCTTCAACCAGGAGAATTACCTCGGCGCGGCGGTGATGCTCACGCTGCTGAGGGAGATGGCGGCGTTCTGCTGCGGCATCTGCATGGCGGCGTGCGTAGGCTCGGCGATCGCCGCCGAGATCGGCACCATGAAGGTGAACGACGAGATCGACGCGCTCAGGATCATGGGCATACCGCCGGTGCGCTTCCTCGCGGCGCCGCGAATCCTGGCCCTGCTCCTGATGTCGCCGGTGGTGGCGTTCTACTGCTGCATCATGGGGATCATCGGCGGCGGCATCGTGGGGGCTACGCAGCTCAACGTCGACTTCGGGCAGTTCATGTCGAGCGCGCTGTGGATGGCGGCCGACAAGGACCTCTTCGTGGGCATCGCCAAGGCGGCGGTGTTCGGGGTGCTGGTGGGCGACGTCTCCTTCTGCGAAGGGATGGGCGCGTCGCTGGGCGCGACCGGCGTGGGCAAGGCGACTCAGCGGGCGGTGATCGTCTCCTTCCTGGCGATCCTGATCTCCGGGTACATGATTTCGAGGGCGTTCTACTGATGGGCGAAAAGGTCATAGAGTTCGTCGACGTCATCAAGCGGTTCGAGGGCCGGGCCGTGCTGGACGGGCTTTCCTTCGCCGTCGAGCGCGGAGAGGTGTTCACCGTGCTCGGTCCGTCGGGCACTGGCAAGTCGGTGACGCTCAAGCACATCGTCGGCCTCGAGGAGCCCGACTCTGGCGAGGTGCGCGTCGCCGACGCGCGCGTCGGCTACCTTTTCCAGAGCGGGGCGCTGATCGCCTGGAAGACGGTGTGGGAGAACGTGGCGCTGCCGCTCGTTGAGACGACGCGGCTTACCGACGCCGAGATCGAGCGCCGCGTCGCGTCGGCGCTCGAGGCGGTGGGGCTTTTGGACGCGGCCGACCGCTATCCGGCCGAGCTCTCCGGCGGCATGCAGAAGCGCGCCGGGCTCGCCAGGGCGATCGTCCGCGACGCGGAGATCGTGCTCTACGACGAGCCGACCTCGGGGCTGGACCCGGTGACCTCGGCCGTGATCGAGCGGCTGATCGTCGACCTCAACCGCAGCCGCGGCGTCACTTCGGTGGTGGTCACCCACGATCTTGCGATGGCGGCGAGGACGTCGTCGCGCATAATGCTGATCAAGGACGGCAAGTCGGTCGCATGCCTGCCGCCGGACGAGTTCATGCGGTGCGGCAAGCGCGAGGTCGCCGAGTTCGTCGGCGCCGCGAAAGGGGAGGAAACATGAAAAACAGGAAAAGCGAGGCGTTCACGCAGGGCGTTGTAGGGGTGTTCATGCTCACGGTGCTGCTGCTCATGGGCTACTTCACCATCGTCATCTCCGGGGTGGACGTGCTGTCAGGCCGCCACCGGGTGCCGGTGAGTGTCGCCTTCTCCCAGGTGGGCGGGCTCAAGGACCGCGACAACGTGATGTACCGCGGCACCAAGGTGGGCATCGTGGAGCGGGTGGAGGTGACGCCGTCCAACCTGGTAGTGACCGCGCGGATCGACTCCAATGTCATCCTGCGCGAGGGCTACAGCGCGACAGTCTGCAGCCTTTCGATGCTCGGCGGCACGTATCTCCGGCTCGACGAGGGCGAGGGCGAGTCGCTCGACCTGGAGACCACGCTCTTCCACGGCGTGACGCCGACCGACTGGATGGAGGACCTGCGCCAGGTCGCGAGCACCGTCAACAGATTCGTCTCCAGCCCGGAGATCGGCATCGTCGTGACCAACGCGGTTGAGGCGTCGGAGATGGCCCGCGAGTTCGCCGAGGACGCCAAGCGCATGGCGGACGGCGTGAAGGCGTTCATCGACAAGGCGAACCACTTCGCGGACAAGGCGGTGTCGGTGGCGGACCGCGTCGAGCGCGGCGAGGGCATGGTGGGCAAGCTGCTCTCGTCCGACGACACCGTCTACGACGACCTCAAGGAGACGATGGCCAACGCGAAGGAGATCTCGGCGAAGGTCAACCGCGACAAGGTGTTCGACGACCTCGAGGCCGGCATCGCGGCGTTCAGGAAGGCGGCCGAGGAGTTCGACGCGAAGGGGATGTCCGAGAAGGGCTTCGCACTCCTGGCCGACCTCGGGGTGGTCGCCGAGCGGCTCAAGAACGGCGAAGGAACGCTCGGGCGGCTCTCGAACGACACGGATCTCTACGACGAGGTCAAGGGCCTCATGAAGGACGTCCGCGAGATCGTCGACAACTATCGCGACACGACGCCGATTTCGACCTTTACGTCGCTCGCGACCGGGGCGCTCTGATGCTGCTCCTCGCCGCGAGCGCCGCCGTGCTCATGGCGGATCCCATGCCGCTCGACATGCCGAGGGCGGAGGCGTATCTCGTGCGCGAAGGCGGGCGCCGCTACCTCGAGGACCGCTTCGACCGCCTCGACCTCTGGTCGTCGCGCGCGGTGGACGGCCGCTGGCTCGACGACGAGGGGCGCGTGTTCGTCTGCTCCGCCCTGCGCGAGTGCCCGCCGCAGGAGATCTCCGAGTCCTCCGTGTCCACCCGCGCGGAATACGTCCGCTCCGCCGGCCCGGTCAAGCGCGATGACCTCGAGCGCCGGCGCCGCGCGGTGGAGCTCCTCTCGCCGGTAGAGGTGGCCGAGGAGCCGGAGCGCCCGCGTCAGATTCCGCGCGGCTTCCGCGACGTCGAGTACTGGCAGGGGACCAACGAGACAGCGGTCGTCTGCGCTTTCCTGCCAGAGAAGGAGGAGACCTGGCGCATCGCCACCTGGCTGCTCGCCGAGGGCGACGAGTTCTACGCCGCGAAGGAGGCGTTCGAGGAGGCGATGTTCTCCGGACGGGATTCGACCTGGTCGCAGCTGAAGGAGCGTCTTGGGCAGCCTGAGGGGGAGCCGTCCCGCCGCCGCCGCGCGAAGAAGGCCCCGCCGCCGGACTCGCCGGCCTTCGAGCGCGAGCTGCTACGCGTCGACGCGCGCCATTCGGTGGCGGCGTATCCGTCATGGCACGCGACCGACGCGGAGGAGTTCACCGTGCTCGACGAGCTTCCCGACGGCTCCGCCTTTATCCCCTCGCTCACCAACGAGCTCGCGGTCATGCGCCGGCGCTACGCCGCCGCGGTGCCGACGCCGCTCGACGGCACCAACGTCCTCTGCGTCGCCCGCATCTTCGCCTCGCGCGACCGCTACCTCGACGCGCTTGAGGCCGATGGGCTCACCAACATGACGTGGACGGCGGCCTACTGGAGCCCGTCGCGCCGCGAGCTCGTGGGCTATCTGCCGCGGGAGGGCGCGGCGGAGCTCCTGAAGACCGTGCGCCACGAGGCGTTCCACCAGTACCTAACCTACGCCTGCTCGACGATCGCCGCCTCGCCCTGGCTCAATGAGGGCTACGCGCAGTACTTCGAGGAGGGGCCGGACGGCCCTGACGCGCCGGACTTCTCCGACCTCGCCGGGTACTCCGCCGCCGTCGCGCCGCTGATGGACATGGACTACGGCGAGTTCTACTCCGGCTCCGACGCCGAGCGGCGGCTCAAGTACCGCCTGGCGCTGTCCGTCGCCTGCTTCCTCGAGCACGGCGCGCCGAGGGTGCGGTTCGACCCGTTCAGGGGGCTCAAGGGACGTTACGTCGAGGCGCTCTTCGAGACCAAGGACATGCGCCGCGCCATCGTCGCGGCGTTCGAGAACGAGGACCAGCGGCGGCTTTTCGCCGCGGAGTGGCGGAAGTACTGCATGGGGGAGCTGAGATGACGGCGGCGCTCGAGCTTGAGGGCGTCACGCGCGCGTTCGGCGCGGTGAAGGCGGTGGACTCGCTCTCGCTCCGGGTCGGCCGCGGGACGATATTCGGCTTCCTCGGCGTCAACGGGGCGGGCAAGACGACGACCATCAAGATGGTCCTCGGGCTTGACCGGCCCACCTCGGGGCGCATCGCGGTGATGGGCGGCGACCCGGCCGACCCGGCGACGCGCCGGCACATCGGCTACATGCCGGAGATCGCCAACTACTACCCCTACCTCAACGCCTTCGAGCTGATGGACTTCTACGGCGGGCTCTGCGGGCTCGACCGGCGGACGGTCCGCGCGCGCTCGGCGGAGCTCCTGGAGCGCGTCGGCCTCGCGCACGCGGCAAAGCGTCCGCTCCGCACCTATTCCAAGGGCATGCTCCAGCGCGCCGGCATCGCGCAGGCGCTCCTGTCCGACCCCGAGCTGCTGGTGCTGGACGAGCCGTTCACCGGGCTCGACCCGCTCGCTCGCGTCGGCTTCCGGGAGCTGCTGCGCGAGCTTCGCGGCCGCGGGCGGACGATCTTCTTCTCGTCCCACGAGCTCGGCGAGACCGAGCTCCTCTGCGACGGCATCGCGATCATGAAGGCGGGGCGGTGCGTCCGCCAGGGCGCGGTGAAGGACCTCGCCGGCGACGGCGAGGGCAACCTCGAGCGGCTTTTCCTCCGGGTGCTTGCCGGCGAGGGGGAGGAGGCGCGGGGATGAAGGCCGCGTTTCGCCAGCTCTCCGCGCTCGCCCGGCTTTCGCTCCTGGAGCTCTGGCGCCGCCACGAGGTGTTCGCCTTTCTGCTCCTCGCGCTGGCGCTCGTGGTGCCGCTCGCGCTGGCGCGTCCGTTCGGCGCGTCTGGCGCCTCGCGCTACCTCGACGAAGTGGCGCTGCTGCTCGTCTGGGTGTTTTCGCTCTCGATCTCGCTCGGGGCGGGCTCGCGGCTGTTTCCGCCGGAGTTCGAGAGCCGCACCGCGCTGCCACTTTTCTCGCGTCCGCTCCCGCGCGGGCGCATCCTGCTCGGCAAATACCTCGGCGGGGTGCTGGCGTCCTGGAGCGCACTCTTGTTCTTCTACGCGCTCTTCGCCGCCTCGGTGGCGCTGCGCGGCGGGGCGGCGATGACGGCGGCGATGCTCCAGGCGGTGTTCTTGCACCTCCTTTTCGCCGCGGTGGCGGTGGCGCTTGCGCTGCTCATGTCGCTCGTCCTCTCCCGGGGCGCGGCCCTGGCCTTCTCGGGTACGCTGCTCGCGGGGATGTTCTTCTTCGGGCGCGACCTGCCGTGGTACACGGAAGGCGCCGCAGCGCCGGTCGGCTGGATATTGCGCGTAATCTACGCCGTCGCGCCGCACGCGGAGTTCTTCGACATGCGCCAGCGGCTGGTGCATGGCTGGGGGGCGGTGGATGCGGCGGTAGTCGCCGTCGTCGCCGGGTACGCGCTCGTCTACGCGGCGGTACTGCTGCTGCTGGCGAAGTGGGTGCTCGAAAGGAGGCGTGTGTGAGTGCGTCTGCGAGGGCGCTGACCTTCGTCGCGGCGGTGGCGGCGGTCGCAGGCGCGGCAGAGCTCTGCGCCTCGTTCGGGGACGCGCTGCCTCAGCAGGCGGCGGACGGGGACGTCCTCTCCGTAGCCTTCTCCGACGCGCGCGAGGAGCTAGCCTCCATCCTCGTCCACCGCGCCGACAGCTATTTCCACGGAGGAATCGACTTCGACTGCCACGCCGTGCATGGTCATGACCACGAGCCTGAACACGGCGAGGACGAGCACGAACACGACGATCACCACGACGGCCACGTGCATGACGGCGGCTGGTTCGATCCCTGGGAGTGGATCGGCTCGCGTGTGCGTGCGCCTGGCGTCCATCGCCATTTAGAGGGCGCCGAGACGATGGAGCTGATGCCATGGCTCTGGGCTGGTGTGCGGGCGGATCCGCGCAATGTCGCCAACTGGACGACGGCGTGGTACGTTGCCTCGCACATGGCGAAGGACCATGCGCTCGCGCGGGAGATTTTGGCGGAGGCGCGCCGGGCAAACCCCGAGTCGATGGAGCTGGCGTTCACAATGGGGCGCGAGGCGTACGACGGCGGGCGCGGCGACGCGGCGGCGGCGGAGCGGCTTTTCCTCGAGGCGAAGGCGCTCGGGGAGAGGTCCTGCGGCGGCGACCTTTCGCGTTTGGGCGGACACGATTCGCAAATCTACCAATTCACCCTGGGATATCTGAGGAAAATCGCGGAGGACCGGCTGTCCGGCGCAGCTGGCACGCCTTCTGCTAAAAGTTTCTGAGCTATGGCGAAACTTCATCTAATCAGGCCTGCGGCGCGGCGGTCGATCGAGGAAATCCGGTCGATTACCGACCCGGCGGAGCGCGCGCTGGCGGCGGCGGACCATTTCTCGATGCCGCCGATGACGGTGCCGCCGGGCTTTGCGCCCGACCAGTCGCTCTTGGCGGGCCAGACGGCGGACTTCTGGGCGTCGGCGAAGGCGCTGCCGCTCTGCCGCGTCGCGGGGCGGACGACGGTGGCGTTCGCCGACCCGTTCGACCTGCCTTCGCGGGAGGAGGTCGTGCGCGTTTGCGGCGGCTCAGTGTGGGCGACGGTCGCGCCGGAGGGCGAGATCGCCGACGCGATCGGGCGGCTGAAGGCGAAGGAGGACGCGTCCAACCCCGCGCTCGCGATGGAGAACATCATGAAGGGCCAGGAGGCGGACGTCGAGATCTCGTCCGAGTCGGCCCCGGCGGACTCCATCGACGCGACGGTGGACGCGGCCGGCGAGGCGCCGGTCATCCGCATGGTGAACACCATCATGATCGAGGCGCTGAAGACGAAGGCGTCGGACATCCACTTCGAGGCGATGGAGCGCACCTCGCGCCTCCGGTACCGCATCGACGGCGCGCTCATCGAGCGGCCGTCGCCGCCGAAGGTGCTGCACAACGCCGTCGTCTCGCGCATCAAGATCATGTCCAACCTCGACATCGCCGAGCGGCGCAAGCCGCAGGACGGCAGGTTCAAGATCCGCGCGCTGAAGAAGGAGGTGGACGTGCGCGTGTCGATCCTGCCGACGGTGCACGGCGAGAAGGTGGTGATGCGTATCCTCGACAAGGCCAACCTCGCGCCCGGCCTCTCGTCGCTCGGGCTCGACGAATACGCCTACAAGGCGATGAAGTTCGCGATCGACCAGCCGCACGGCATCATCCTGGTGACGGGCCCAACCGGCTCGGGCAAGACGACGACGCTCTACTCCTGCCTGCAGGACCTGAACCGACTCGACGTCAACATCGTGACGGCGGAGGACCCGGTGGAGTACGAGCTCCCCGGCGTCAACCAGTGCCACGTCAATGTGGCGCAGGGGCTGACCTTCGCGGGCATCCTGCGCTCGGTGCTCCGCCAGGACCCGGACATCGTGCTCGTGGGCGAGATCCGCGACGGCGAGACGGCCGATATCGCGGTGAAGGCGGCGCTTACGGGCCACCTGGTGCTCTCCACCCTGCACACCAACGACGCGTGCGGCGTGGTGGCGCGTCTCTTCGACATGGGCATCCAGCCGTTCATGCTCGCCTCCTCGCTCATCCTCGCGCAGGCCCAGCGCCTCTTCCGGCGGCTGTGTCCGTTCTGCAAGAAGCCGGTGGAGCTCGACATGTCGGTCCTGGAGGCGAACAAGGTGGACCCGGCGCCGTTCGAGGGGGTGGAGGTGTTCGGCCCCGTCGGCTGCCCGAGGTGCCACGGCACCGGCTACAAGGGGCGCGGCGCGATGATGGAGGTGCTGCCGATCTCGTCGAAGATCCGCAGCGTCATCGAGCGCGGCGGCGACGCCGAGCTGCTCAGGAAGTACGCGCTCGAGGAGGGAATGGTGACGCTGAAGGACGCGGGGATGATGAAGGTGCGGGCGGGGGTGACCTCGCTCCAGGCGGCGCTCGCGGTGTCGGGCGGCGAATAGGGACTCGGGAGGGAACTGAAGTGGCGAATGACACGGCAGAGATCAAGGTCAAGGGCGTGCGCGGCATCGTCAACAAGGAGCTGGTGCCGTTCACGAAACAGCTCGCGTCGATGACCGGCGCGGGGATGTCGATCCTCTCCACCATGCAGACGCTGGAGGAGCAGGCGGAGAACCCGGAGTTCAAGAAGGTGCTGAAGCACCTCCTGAAGTCGATCGAGGGCGGCGACCCGCTCTCGCGAGGGCTTGCGGCGTTCCCGAAGATCTTCGACGAGATGTACGTGAACATGGTCGTCGCGGGCGAGCAGTCCGGCGAGTTCGCGGGCATCCTCAAGCGCCTGGCGACGATCCTGCAGAGCGGCGCGCGGCTGAAGAAGAAGGTGAAGAGCGCGATGACCTACCCCACGACCATCGTCTCGATCGCGCTTCTGATGAGCTGGGGCCTCATCCAGTTCGTGGTGCCGATCTTCGCGGAGATGTTCGCGGGCGCGGGCAAGCCGTTGCCGGCGCTGACCCAGACGCTCGTAAACATCGCGGACTTCATCAAGTCGTGGTGGTACGTGATCGTCGTGGTCGTGGTCGCGGTCCTGTTCGCCTTCGGCAAGTGGAAGGCGACGGAGGCCGGCCGCAGCAAGTTCGACGCGTTCAAGCTGAAGATGCCGGTCTTCGGGCAGCTCGTCCTCAAGGCGGCGATCGGCCGCTTCTCGCGCCTCCTCTCGCAGATGATCGGCTGCGGAGTGCCGATCCTGAAGTCGCTCGACGTCGTCGCCGGCTCGCTCGGCAACCACGTGCTGGAGAAGTCGGTGCTCGCCGCTCGGCGCGAGGTGGAGCAGGGCAACCAGCTCAACACCGCGCTTGAGGGCAAGCCCTTCATGCCGCTCCTGATGGTGAGGATGATCGCGGCGGGCGAGAAGGCCGGCCGGCTCGAGGACATGCTCGACTCGGTGGCCGACGCCTACGACGAGGAGGTGGAGACGATGCTCGCCACCCTGACCTCGTTGATGGAGCCGTTCATTATGGTGTTCCTCGGCGCGATCATCGGCACGATCGTGATGGCGATGTTCCTGCCGATATTCAACATGGGCTCGCTTTCGAGTTGAAAAAGGACTTGGCGAAAGGAGACGATGGAGGGGAAGATCGAGAACGAAGAGCTCAACCGGCGCCTGGCGCTCGCGGAGGCGCGGGCGGAGCGCTCGAAGGTGGTAATGGAGTCGCTTGCCGGCTTCTGCCACGCGCTCGGCCAGCCGGCGACCGTGCTTCTGAGCTCGGTGGAGCTCCTGAAGATGGGCTGCGACGAGGAGACCAGGAAGGAGATCCTCGACATATGCTACGACGCGGTGATCGAGATCCGGTCGCTGCTCGCCCAGATGAAGGAGAAGCGCGAATACGCCAACGAGGCCTACCTCGCCGCGAACGAGGAGGCCGGCACGATGATTTCGCTCAAGGAATGGCGCGAGAAGGCGCCGCCGCGGTTCGTCTGGGACCACTGAGACAAGGCGGAAAGGGGGATTCTGGACCATGGCCACGGAGAAGAAGGGGAAGTTCGACGCCAAGCTGGAGGAGGGCGTAGCCTACTTTGAGCAGATGCTCGCGATGATGCCCGACGACCGCACCACCCTCGAGTTCCTCTCGGTCGTCTATCCCCAGATGGGCGAGAAGGCCAAGGCCGAGCATGCGCTCGCCGAGCTCGCACGGGTGCTGGTGAAGGAAGGCGACTCCGAAAGCGCCCTTGCGCTGCTGCCGCGCCTCGAGGAGTGTGAGTCGCCCGCCGCCAAGGCGATGGCGGTGAGGGTGAAGGCGCTTGGCGAGCCGAAGCCCGAGCTGGTGCCCGAGGCCGCGTCCACCGAGCCGGCGGTGCCGCCCGCCGCCGAGTTCGCGCGCGCGGTGGAGGCCGAGGCGCTGCTCGCAGAGTCGCTCGGCGAGGCCGAGATCGCCGCGCACCTGAGGTCGAGGCCGGACGACGACCGCCTCTTCCTCGTCTCCGCCGTCGCCACGATGGCGCGGGAGCGTCCCGACGCCTGCGAGCCTGCGATCACGCGCCTCGCCGACGCCCACGGCTGCCCGCCGGTGCCGCTTGACGCGTTCGAGCCCGACCGCGAGGCCGCCGCCAAGCTCGGCGAGCGGCTCGTGAAGCTGCGCGGCGTCATCCCGTTCGCGCGCCTCGCGGGCACTTCGCTCGTCGCCGTCCTCAACCCCGGCGACGAGGAACTGCGCCGCGCCGTAACCGACGCGCTCGGCGAGAAGGTCCGCTTCTACCTCGCCGACCCCCAGCATGTGGAGGCGGCCGTCGCCAAGCTCTGGCCGGAGGAGGTGGAGGGCGCATGAGACGCGGAGTCACCCTCGCCGAATGCATGGTCGCGAGCGCCGTCCTCGGCCTGCTCGTGCTGGCGCTCATCTCCGGGGTGACCGTCGCCACGCGGATCGCGGACGACAACGCGCAGCTCCTGGCGGCGGAGGCGGTCGCCTGGGACGCGGCGTGGAAACGCTTCAACGAGGACTATAGGGATCTCGTCCTCAACGAGACTACCGGCTGGCAGAACCTCTCCTCGAACGCGGTGCCGGTGCTGAGTGTCTACGATACCCCGGCGAAGCTGCGCGTCGACGTCTCCGCCGTCGCCGAGACGGGGTGGCTCGCGGACCTCAAGGTGATAACTGCCGATGTGGAGTGGGGCCCGGAGGCGCGGCGGCGGTCGCTCGCCGGCGCCGGCCACGCGGTGCAGGTCTGGCGCGGCGACATGGGGAGGGTGCCGTGACGACGTGCCGCCAGAGAGCCGGCTTCACCCTTTTGGAGGTGATGTTCGCTACCGCCATCTTCTCGATCGTGGCCGCGTCGCTCGTCACCTTCTTCCTGGGCGTCCAGCGGCTTTCGCGGCGCGCGATGGCGACGGCGGAGCTGTCGATTTCGATGCGCGAGCTTAGGGAGAAGCTGCTCTTCCACGCCCAGCCGCCGGACGACGGGGTGGTCAGGGCCGGGCTCCTCTCCGGCGTCAGTCGCGGCTCCTCGCCGATCGAGGCGGGGATCAAGGTGCTCGTCGACGCGCCGGTCTTCACCTTGGACGATGCCGCGGTGTCCCTCGGCGAAATCCAGCTCCTCAACGACTCCGGCCACTTCAAGAACGACGGCGCGACCGATCCGTGGCGGACGCTCTGGTTCCGCTTCGGCGGCTCGGTCGAGGGCGGCGCGTCGTCGGGGCTCGCGTATCTCGGCGACGACGTGTTCGAGGGCGGCGTCGCTGTCTCGCACGGGATCTACTTCCTCAACCTCAGCGCGTCCATGGGCAGCGTCGAGCACGGCGAGCGGATCGCCGTGCCGGTGTTCGGGACGGAGCAGATCAAGAACACAACCTCGGTTTTCCACGACAACCTCCTTTCCACGCCATGAAGAGACTGAACGCGAGACCCGGCTTCATCCTGCCCATGGCCCTCATCCTGGCGCTGGTGGCGGGGATCATCGTCGCCTCGGTGGGCGCCTACGTCGCCCAGGCGGCGCGCACCACCCGCTACCACCTCGCCAAGGACCGCTGCCGCTTCGCCGCGCAGTCGGCGATCGAGAACGCCAAGTGCGAGATTCAGCGCGGCTTCATCAACTACATCGCGGCGAACTTCGCCTCCATCCAGATCGCGCCGGGCAAGGCCAAGGCGTACAACTGGTTCGACACGGTTAGCGCCGACCGCCGCACCATCGGCTCGTCGAACCCGGCGACGATCTTCGCGGGGATCGACTACCCGGTCTCGTGCAACGGCTGCGACGTGTGGGTGGGGATCGGCGAGAACGTCGAGCACGAGAACAACGCCGCGGTCGCGGTGGTGCCGGTGATTGCGACGGCGGTCTTCCAGTACCCGGACGGGCTGCGGGCGACGGCAACCATCGAGGAGCGCATCGTCTTCGGGACCGGGCAGTCGAAGGTGTTCGACAACGCCTACTTCGTGAACAACTACGGGTGGATGAACGGCGGGTTCGTGATCAACGGCGAGTTCCGCGCCAACGGCAACGTGAGCCTCAAGGGCGGCTGCACGGTGAACGGCTTCGTCTACGCCGCGCCCAACTCTGAGATCGGCGCGGCGGGCACGGTCACGGTGCAGAGCGCGAACATCTACAACCGCTCCAAGTACCGCAGCACCGTCGGCACCCGCGCCCGCTACGACACCGGCAACGTCGACGACATCGGATCCTATGACCCGGCGACAACGACCAGCACCATCGCCAAGCCGACCTTCTACGCCGACGGCTCGCTCAGGAGCGGCACCAAGACCTCCGACAACGTGCCGATCGTGAACGAGCGGTCCGATCCGGTGGAGATGCCGTTCGTCTCCGAGCTCCAGCCCTATATCGAGTACGCGCAGGACGAGGGCGGCACGCTCAGGTACCCGGCCGTCACCTACACCGACGTCGCCGGCAACGCGCACACCGTGCCCGCCGGCCAGGTGAACGCCTACAATTCTACTGCCCAGGCCGGCCCCTCGGGCGACGCCTCGCTCGCCGACGCCGGCTCGCTACTGCTCGTGGGCACGCAGTCCAACCCGATCGAGATCGACGGCCCGGTGGTGGTCGCGGGCGATGTGGTCATCAAGGGCTATGTCAAGGGGCAGGGTACCATCTACGCCGGCCGCAACGTCCATGTCATTGGCGACATCGCCTACGTCGACGCGCCGACCTGGACCCACACCAAGACCGGCGATGCGGCGCTGGAGGAGCAGAAGTCTAACGACTCCAAGTCGATGCTCGGCATCGTCGCCAAGGGCAACATCGTCGTCGGCGACTGCACCTCGAGCACCATCGCAGCGAATGTCAACAGCGGCACCGACATCGCCTATGCCTGCGACGTGAACGACTCGTCGATCGGGTATCCCTCGACCTCCTTCTCGACCACCAAGACCGTCTACGGCAGGCCCACCACGAGCAATACCTTCAACGGCGACTACACGGCAGTGGAGCAGATCAACTCGCTTTCCTCCGAGCTCTCGTCAACCGCCCCCGGCGGCTACCAGGCGTCCTCCGGCAAGTTCGGCAAGGTGCGCTCGACGTCGCAGACCGAGTACTACTACGACCAGTACGGCACCAGGCGGTCGCGCAAGGTCGCCAACGCCTCCACCTCGTATGACCGCCACTACTACGAGACGATCATCGACGACGCCGTCATCAACAGCCTGAAGAGGACGGTCTCGCGCATCGACGCGGTGATGTACAACAACCACGGCGTCTTCGGGAAGCTCGGCGCGAGCTTCCAGATCAACGGCGCGCTCGTCTGCCGCGACGAGGGCCTTACCGCGAACGGCGGCTCGTTCAACTGGGATATGCGCCTGAGGCGCAAGAAGGACAGCGAGGTGGTGGCGAAGATGGGCCTGCCCAAGGGCGCCGGCGACCCGTACACCGCGAGCTGGATGGAGATACCGGACTCGTCGAACCCGGTCTACCCAAATCCGGAGGAGGGGTACGGTGACTGACGAGAGGATAGACCAGGAGGGCGAGGCCGGTGATCGTCGCGCCGAGGTCGACCGCGAGCGCCGCGAGGCGCTGCGGCGCGAGTCCGCCGGGGTGCAGCTGGGGCGTCCGCGCGGCGTACTCACCGCCGAGGAGGTGATGGCGCGGCGCGCGATGCACGCGGAGTCGTCCTCCCTCGTGGTGCAGGCGCCGGCGGCGGCGCGTGAGGTTGCCGCGGCGAAGGGGGTCTTGCCGGTCGATGCCGGCGCGAGTCTTCGCGCCGCGCAGGCCGGCTTCGCGCTTGCGCTCGCGCTGGTGCTCGTGTGGATCTGGATTTCATTCAGGAGAGGAGGCGGAGGGAGATGAACGAAGCAGCTGCCGCGGGCGCGAAGGAGCGCGACCCGCTTGTCGACGTCGAGCGCCAGGGGCCAATTTCGTGGGCGCTCCACTCGATACGCACCCGCTATTCGCTGGCGACGGCGTTCTTCCTGCTGCTGGCGCTGGCGCTGTTCTATATCGGCGGCAGGATCGTGCTCGTCCACCTCGTCCACGACGCCGAGCGCCAGGTGAAGGAGATCGGGGTGGACGTCTCGCGCCTCGCCTACCGGCGGGCGGACGCGGTGCGCCAGGCAGCGGCGGACGCGTTCGCCGCGGCGGACGGCGGGCGGCTCGACCCGGCGAAGTGCGTGGAGACGGGCGGCTTCTCGCTGGCGGCCGAGTTCGCGGCGGACGGCAAGTTCGCCGGCGGCTCTCTCCGCAGGGCGGACGGGGCGGCGCGTCCGGTCTCGGCGGAGGAGCTCGCGCCGTACGCGGAGGCGCTGTCCCGCTGGGTGCGCACCTCGGCGTCGCCGGAGGCGCACAAGACCGCGACCGGCATCGTGCGCGTCGGCGGCGTCTCGCACTTCGTGGCCATGGTCCCCGCAGGCGAAGGCGGCGCGCTGATGCTGGGGCTGCCGTTTGACTCCACTGCGTTCACGCTGCAGGTCAACGACTCGCTTTCGGGGCTCGAGGTGCGCGTCACCGACCGCAAGGCGGAGATCTCGACGCGCGCGCCGTCCGCCGAGAAGGGGCGTGCGCCGCAGACCGACGGCTTCGGCATTGTGCCGATGTTCTCTTCGGCGCTCAACTTCTACTCCGGAGGGTTCTGGGACCTGAGGGCGAATCCTTTCGAGGCGGTCTTCACCCTGCGGGACATAGTCGGCAACGCGATCTCGATGGTTACGGTGTCGCTCCCCAAGAGCTTCGCGAGCGTCACCGAGACCGCGGTAGGGCGGCTAGCGTGCTTCATCGCCGTCGGCGGCATCCTCTTCGTGCTGCCGCTCTTCTGGTTCCAGAGCCGGGTGCTCCTCAACCCGCTCACCAAGATGACCAAGGAGGTCTCGGAGCTCGGCCGCCGCAACTCCGACGTCGACTGCCCGCGGCTGGAGTGGAGGGGGAAGGACGAGTTCGCGCTCCTCGCGGCGTCCGTCAACCGGATGCTCGAGACCATCTCGGCGCGTTCGGTCTCCATCGCCCAGGCCGACGCCCGCCACCAGGCGCTCATCGCGTGCCTGCCGGACGCGCTCGCGATCTTCGACCCGGTGGGGAGGGTGGTGGCGATCACCAAGCAGCCGGAGGGGGTGGATCCGATGCCCGGCTTCACCCCGGGCGATGTTCCTGACGCCGCGGTGTTCGGACAGGGGCCGGTGGACGGATTCCTCAGGACGCTCGGCGAGATCTTCCGCGGCAGGAAGGTCGGCAAGGTTGAGTTAGAGGCGTCCTCGGTTGGCGGCGTCCGCCACTTCGACCTCAGGGTGACGCGGATGGACGAGTACTTCGCGCTTGCGGTGGTGCGGGACGTCACCGAGGAGGCGGCGGAGCACAGCCTGCGCCTGGCGGCCGAGGCGCGCGCCCACGACTCGATGAAGCGCGAGTCGCTCATCCAGCTCGCCGCCGGCATCGCCCACGACATGAATAACGTCCTCTCCATCGTCCTCAACGCCGCAGAGTCGGACGGCGCGGACCCGTCCGGCGACTCGTCGGAGACGCTTGACACCATCCGCGAGGCGGTGCGCCGCGGCTCGGAGATGATGCGCGAGCTGAGGACCTTCGCCGGCGAGAACCGCATCCACCTCGTGCGCGTCAACCCGAACCTGCTCTTCGAGGACGCGAAGCCGCTCGCCGAGCACACCGTCGGCGACAACGTGATCGTCAGCTTCGAGCCCGGCAGCGGCATGCCCGACGTCGACGCCGACCCCGGGCAGTTCTGGAAGGTTTTCTTCAACATCATCAAGAACGCGGGCGAGGCGATCGGCTCGCGGCCGGGCACGATCCAGGTGTCGGTGAAGCCGTTCGCGATGACCGAGGCCCTCGCTTCCGGCTTCATCTCCGCCGCGCCGCTCCAGCCCGGAGCCGGCGTCCTCTTCGAGATCCGCGACGACGGCCCCGGCATCCCCGCCTCGCTGCTGCCGCGGCTCTTCGACCCGTTCGTCTCGTCGAAGGCGATCGGCCGCGGCCTCGGGCTCGCCACGGTGCGCACCATCGTCGAGACCCACGGCGGCGGCATCAGCATCGACAGCCAGCTAGACCGCGGCACCGTGTTCCACATCTTCCTGCCCGAGTCCAAGCTCGTGCCGGAGCCGGAGCAGGCCGGTCACGCGGCCGACGCGGAGGCCGCCTCTCCGCAGAAGACGGGCGAGGTGCTGGTCGTCGACGACGATCCCGGCATCCGCAGGACCTCGGCGATCCTGCTCAAGGGGCTCGGGCGCACGGCCTACGTCGCCAAGGACCACCACGAGGCGCTGGCCGTCGTCCGCCGCCGCGCCGAGTCGCTTGGGGCGATCGTGCTCGACGCCGACCTCGGCGCCACCGATTCGGTGCGGCTGCTCTCGTCGCTGCGCACCTCCGCGCCGGGCGTGCCGGTGGTGGTGTCGAGCGGCAGCTCCGAGGAGAGCATCCGCGAGCTTTTCCGCGTCGAGCCCTACGACGTGTTCCTCGCCAAGCCCTACACGCTCGCGGAGCTCAAGGCGGCGCTCGCCGCGGCGGAGGGGAAGGCGTGAGGCTTTCGGTGAGGCTCTGTCTCGCGGCGCTCGCAGTCTACTTCGCCGCCGCCGTGTTCGGCGAGGTGCAGTACCGCGTCGCCAGGATCCGCGACGTGACGCCGGCGTACAACCGCGTGGACACCGCCGCGCGCGACCTACCGCCGTCGGCCGAGCACTGGCTCGGCACCGACAACCTCGGCCGCTCGGTGGCGCTCCGGCTCGTCCAGGGCACCCGCATCGCCTTCTACGTAGGCGTGCTCACCTCGCTCATCGCGATTCCGCTCGGGGTGGTGCTGGGGCTGCTCGGCGGGTACTTCGGGGGGCGCATCGACTCCTTCGTCGTCTGGCTCTGCGCCACCGTCGCCTCGATGCCGGGGCTCCTCTTCATCCTCGCCATCGCGCTCGTGGTCGGCAAGGGGCTGGCCGGGGTGATTGCCGGCATCGGCCTCACCACCTGGGTGGGGACGTGCCGCACGGTCCGGGCCGAGACGATCAAGCACCGTGGCCGGGCGTACGTTCTCGCGGCGCGGACGCTCGGCTACTCGCACCTGAGGATCATGTTTCGCCACATCCTGCCCAACGTAGCCCACGTCGCGCTCATCCAGCTTTCGATCCGCTTCCCGTCGGCGGTGGCGACGGAGGTGTTCATCTCCTTCCTCGGCATCGGCGTCCAGGGTGAGCCTTCCTGGGGGGTGATGATCAACAACGCCCGCACCCGCCTCTGGCAGGGGGTGTGGTGGGAGATGGCTTTCACCACCCTGGCGATCTTCGTCCTGGTGCTTGCCTTCAACCACCTGGCGGACTACCTCCGCGACCGCTTTGACCCCGCCCTCCGCTCAGAGCGCGCCTGACCATCCGCGTTTTCGAGGCATGGAGATGGAATAATGCCGCGGCCGTTTTTGGTATAATACGCAATAAAGAAAGGCACAGGAAGATGGCAATTGAGGTTAAGAACAAGGCGGAGCTGGACGCGGCAATCGCGTCCGGCAAGGTGCTGGTCGATTTCTGGGCGACGTGGTGCGCGCCCTGCCGGATGATGGGCGAGCGGATCGAAAGCGAGCTCGAGCCGGCGCATCCGGAGATCAAGGTGGTGAAGGTGAACGTCGACGAGGCGCCGGAGCTCGCGGCGGGATTCGGCGTCATGTCCATCCCCGCGCTCTTCTGCTTCAAGTACGGTGCGAAGGCGGCCGAGTTCGTGGGCGTCACCGATGTCGCGGAGATCGCGGCGGCGCTGGCGTGAGCGGGAAGGATCTGGAGAGATGGACCTAAGCGAAATCGTGCGCGGGGCGTTTGCCAAGGCATTCCCCGGCGAAGACCATTCGGCGACGAGGGTGGTGCCGGCGACGGACCCCAAGTTCGGCGACTACCAGTGCAACGACGCGCTCAAGCTCGCCAAGCGGCTTAGGATGAACCCGCGCGAGACGGCGCAGGCGGTGGCCGCCGCGCTCGCCGTCGATGGCGTGTTCGACAAGGTCGAGGTGGCGGGGCCGGGGTTCCTTAACCTCACCGTCTCCGCCCAGTGGCTTAACGACCGCCTCGCTGCGCTCGCCGCCGCCCCGAAGTTCGGCATTCCCCAGACCGGCGCGGGCAAGCGCGTCGTCATCGACTACTCCTCGCCCAACGCGGCGAAGCAGATGCACATCGGCCACATCCGCTCGACCGTCATCGGCGGCGCCATCGACCGCATCTTCCGCGCGCTCGGCTACGACGTCGTCGCGGACAACCACCTCGGCGACTGGGGCACGCAGTTCGGCATCCTGATCAAGGGCTACCGCGAGCTGCTGACCGACGACGAGCGCGCCAACCTCACGGTGGCGACGCTCGAGAAGTGCTACGTCCTTTCCGCCGCGAAGGCGAAGGAGGAGGACGGCGTCTGGCGCGAGGAGTGCAAGCGCGAGCTCGTGAAACTGCAGCAGGGCGACGCCGACAACCTCGCGCTCTGGAAGAGGTTTATCGAGATCTCCATTGGCGAGTTCGAGCGCATGTACGACAAGCTCGGGGTGAAGTTCGACACCTACCGCGGCGAATCGTACTACAACGATATGATGCCCGGCGTGGTGGAGGAGCTGGTCAAGGCCGGCCTCGCCGTCGAGAGCGAGGGCGCGCTCGTCGTCAACCTCGAGGCCGAAAAGCTCGGGGTCGCAATCGTCCGCAAGTCCGACGGCGGCTACAACTACACCACGAGCGACCTCGCCTGCGTCAAGTCGCGCATCGCGGAATACGCGCCGGAGCGGATCGTCTACGTCACCGACGCGCGCCAGCAGCTCCACTTCCGCCAGTGGTTCTCGATCGCGGCGAAGATGGGTTGCACCACGACGCTCGTGCACGTGCCGTTCGGGCTAATGAGCTTCCAGGGCAAGGCGATCTCGACCCGCGAGGGCAACCTCATCCGGCTCGACGAGCTGCTGGAGGAGGCCAAGCGCCGCGCGCTCGACATCGTGAAGGAGCGCGGCGGCGACGAGCGGCTCGCGGAGCAGATCGGCTACGGCGCGGTAAAGTACTCCGACCTTTCCCACGATCCGATCACCGACATCGACTTCAGCTGGGACAAGGCACTTGCCCTGGAGGGCAACTCCGGCCCGTATTTGCAGTACGCGCATGCGCGCGTCCGCTCGCTGATGGCGAAGGCGGGCGGCGAGCCAGCCGCGCGCGTCTTCGCGGTCGCGGAGCCGCTGGAACGCCGCCTCGCGCTGCAGCTCGTCGAGTTTCCGGGCGCGGTCGTCCGCGCGGCGGAGGCGTACAAGCCGTCGGTGCTTGCTGACTACCTCTTCCAGACCGCGCAGGTGTATTCGAGCTTCTACCAGTCGACGCCGGTCCTGAAGAGCGAGGAGCCAGCGCGCTCGTCGCGCCTCGCGCTCTGCGCACTTTTCGGCGACATCCTGAGGACCGGGCTCGGGCTGCTCGGCATCGAGTCGCCGGACCACATCTGAGGAGGGTGACACTATGAAGCGCAAGGAGCCCAATGAGAAGAGGATCGCCGCGCTGGTGAGGGAGCTGCTCGCCGAACTGGGCGAGGACCCTGGGCGAGACGGGCTCGTGAAGACACCGGAGCGGGTGGCGAAGTCGCTTGCGTTCCTGACCCGCGGCTACCGCCAGAACCTGCGCGCGGTCGTGAACGGTGCGCGGTTCGAAAGCGGCACCAACCACATGGTGATCCTGAAGGACATCGAGCTCTATTCGCTCTGCGAGCATCACATGCTGCCGTTCTTCGGCAAGTGCGCCATCGGCTACATCTCGCAGGGAAAGGTGCTCGGCGTCTCCAAGCTCGCGCGGATCGTCGACATGTACGCGCGGCGGCTCCAGATCCAGGAGCGGATGACCGAGGAGATCGCCCGCGCGGTGATGGAGGAGTCCGGCGCCGAGGGAGTGGGGGTCGTGGTGTGCGCGAAGCACCTGTGCATGATGATGCGCGGGGTGGAGAAGCAGAACAGCGAGATGACGACGAGCGCCGTCCTGGGCACGTTCCGTTCCGACGAGAAGGTGCGCCAGGAGTTCCTCTCGCTCATCAAGTAGACATCCGGTAGACAACTGTTCGGCATCTGTAGACATCGGACCCGCCACACGGCGGGCCCGATTTGCTATAATCCGCTTTCATGAACGACGTAAAGACCCCACCCAGCAGCATCGAGGCCGAGCGAGCGGTGCTCGGCTCCATTCTCCTCGACACCACCAGCCGCAACGGCGACCGGGTGATGGACCTGTGCCTCACCTCGCGTCTCGTGCCCGAGAGCTTCTTCGACCCCCGCAACCGCGCGATCTACTCGACCATGGTCGACATGAACCGCAAGTCGCGCCCGCTCGACCCGCTGACGCTGGTCGAGGAGCTGTCGACCGCCGGCAAGCTCGAGGCGGTTGGCGGCGAGGCGTACGTGACCGGGCTCATCGACCGGGTGCCGACCGCCGCGCACGCCGAGCACTACATCGGCATCGTCAACTCCAAGGCGCTCCGCCGCACGCTCATCGAGCGCGCCGGCGAGGTGATCCGCAAGGGCTACGACGAGGCCGAATACCCAGACCCGAAGGCGCTGCTCGGCGAGGCGGAGAAGTCCTTCCTCGAGATCGGCGGCGGCGGTATGTCGACGATGCCATGGGAGGACGCGGTGAACCTGAGCTTCCGCAGCATCGACCGCCTCTTCGAGAGCGGCGGCAAGTACATGGAGGGGCTCTCGACCGGCCTCACCTACGTCGACGAGAAGCTCCAGGGGCTCAAGGACTCGGAGATGATCGTCATCGCCGCGCGCCCGTCGGTGGGCAAGACCTCGCTCGCCATGAACATCGCCGAGAGCTGCGCGCTCGGGCGGGACATGAACAACGTGCCGGTCAAGTACGACGGCGGCAAGCAGCACCCGGTGGCGATCTTCTCTCTCGAGATGCCGGTCGAGGCGCTCACCAAGCGCATGGTCGCCGGCCGCGCCGGGATCAACACGTGGCGGCTCAATCGAGGCTTGGTGCCCAGGCACGAGCGCGAAGAGATGACCGACCGGCTCTGCCGCGCCGTGGACGAACTCAAGCGCGCGCCGATCTACGTGGACGACACCGCATCGCTCGACGTGATGGACCTCAGGGCGCGGGCGCGGCGGATGAAGAAGCGCTATGGCGTCGAGCTTATCGTGATTGACTACCTGCAACTCTGCCGCTGCCGCGAGGGCGCCCGCCAGAGCCGCCAGATCGAGGTGTCGATGATTTCCCAGCAGATCAAGGCGATGGCCAAGGAGCTGAAGATACCGGTTATCGTCCTTTCACAGCTTTCGCGCGACAACGAGAAGCGCGACGTTAAGTTCGAGAAGCCGAAGCTCTCCGACCTGCGCGACTCGGGCGCGATCGAGCAGGACGCCGACGTCGTCTTCCTCCTGCGGCGGCCGTCGAGGAACTCGAACGACCCGCAGTCGACCGACGAGAACCTCGCGATCATCGACATCGCCAAGAACCGCAACGGCGAGACGGGCGAGGTGGAGGTGGACTTCCTGCGCGAGTACACCCGGTTCCACGACCGCCCGCTCAAGTCCGGCAACGAGAACGACACCACCTCCGAGCCGCCGCCCGAGCCGGGCGAGGAGTACACCGCCGACCCGCTGCTCTGACTCGCCCCGAACCACGAACCACGAACCACCCGCCTTCGCCAAGGCCACGGCGGGCAAGCGAACCAAAATTTTGGTATAATTACCATCCAACATCAACCCCGAAAGGCAATAAATGAACGCTGAAGCATGGAAGAAGGTCGAGGAGGCTGTCGCCGTCTCGAGGAACATGACGATCAAGCAACTCTTCGAGCACGACCCGGACCGCGCGCGCAAGTACACCATTTCCGCGGCGGGCTGGACGCTCGACTACTCCAAGAACCGCGTCGACGCCGCGGTGATGAAGGCGCTGCGCGGCCTCGCCGAGGCGTCCGGCCTCAAGGACGAGATCGAGCGGATGTTCACCGGCGAGAAGATCAACCGCACCGAGAACCGCGCCGTCCTCCACACCGCGCTCCGCAATGTCGACCCGGAGGCGAAGGTGTTCGTCGACGGTAAGGATGTGATGCCGGAGGTCAGGGCGACGCTCTCGAAGATGGGCGATTTCGCCGACGCCGTCCGCAAGGGCGTCCACCGCGGCTTCACCGGCAAGCGCATCAAGTACGTGGTCAACATCGGCATCGGCGGCAGCGACCTCGGTCCCGTGATGGCGAACATCGCGCTCACGCCGTTCGGCAAGCGCTCGATCAAGTGCTTCTTTGTCTCCAACGTCGACTCCACCCACCTCGCCGAGACGCTGCGCGAGGTGAAGGCCGACCAGACGCTCTTCATCGTCGCCTCCAAGACCTTCACCACCCAGGAGACGATGACCAACGCGCTCTCGGCGCGCGAGTGGCTGGTCGGCAGGCTCGGCAGCGAGGCGGCGGTGGCGAAGCACTTCGTGGCGCTCTCCACCAACGCCGCGGAGGTCGCCAAGTTCGGCATCGACGTCGAGAACATGTTCGGGTTCTGGGACTGGGTCGGCGGCCGCTACTCGCTGCCGTCCGCGATCGGGCTCTCGCTGATGATCTTCGTCGGTCCGCGCAACTTCGCCCGACTGCTCAAGGGCTACTGGAAGATGGACCGCCACTTCCGCACCGCCCCGTTCGAGCGCAATCTGCCGGTCACGCTCGCGCTCCTCGGCATCCTCTACTCGAACGGCTACGGCGCGGAGTCCTACGCGGTGCTGCCCTACGACCAGTACCTGAGCCGTTTCCCCGCGTACCTGCAGCAGATGGACATGGAGTCCAACGGCAAGTGCGTTGACCGCGACGGCCGCCGCGTCGACTACTCGACCGGTCCGGTGGAATGGGGAGAGCCGGGCACCAACGGCCAGCACTCGTTCTATCAGCTCATCCACCAGGGCACCCACCTCATCCCCTGCGACTTCATCGGCTTCTGCAAGACGCACAACCCGATCGGCGACCACCACGACAAGCTGATGGCGAACTTCTTTGCCCAGACCGAGGCGCTCGCCTTCGGAAAGACAGCCGACGAGTGCCGCGCCGAAGGCGACCCGGAGGAGCTGGTGCCGTTCAAGACCTTCGAGGGCAACAGGCCCACCAACACTCTCCTCGCCGACGAGCTCACCCCCGAGACGCTCGGCGCGCTCGTCGCGCTCTACGAGCACAAGGTGTTCGTGCAGGGCGTGGTCTGGAATATCTACAGTTTCGACCAGTGGGGCGTCCAGCTCGGCAAGGTGCTGGCGAAGAACGTGCTCAAGGACCTCACGGCCGAGAGGCCGGAGCTTAGGCACGACTCCTCCACCAACGCGCTCATCGCGCGCTACCGCAAGGCGCTCGGTCGCTGACGAGGCAAGAAAGGGGACAGGCGATGAAGAAGGCGAACAACATGGTGATCGCCCAGTCGGGCGGACCTTCGATGGTGATCAATGAGAGCCTCGTCGGCGCGGTGCTGGCGGCGCGCTCGAAGCGCACCGGCGCGCGCATCGGCCGCATCTACGGCGCGGTGCACGGCATCGCCGGCATCCTCGCGCGCGACTATGTCGACCTGCGCAAGGTGTCCGAGAAGAAGCTCATGGCGATCGCCGCGACGCCGTCCTCCGCCCTCGGCAGCTGCCGCCTCAAGCCGACGCGCGAGGACTGCCGCCGCATCTTCGAGGAGTTCCGCCGGCTCTCGGTCGGCTACTTCTTCTACATCGGCGGCAACGACTCCGCCGATGCCGCGCGCATTGTCGCCGAGGAGGCGGAGAAGGACGGCTACCCGCTCGTCTGCTTCCACATCCCGAAGACGATCGACAACGACCTGCGCTCCTGCGACCACACGCCCGGCTTCGGCTCCGCGGCAAGGTTCGTGGCTTCGGCGGTGAAGGGCGACGACCTCGACAACCGCGCCCTCGGCGGGGTGAAGATAGACGTCGTCATGGGCCGCGACGCCGGCTTCCTCACCGCCGCGAGCGCGCTCGCGCGGGAACGCCCGGATGACGGCCCGCACCTAATCTACCTGCCGGAGGTGCCGTTCTCGGAGGACCGGTTCGTCAAGGACGTCAAGGCGGCGATGAAGAAGTACGGCCGCTGCGTGATCGCGGTCTCCGAGGGCATCCGCGGCAAAGACGGCGTGGCGATCGGCGCGAAGCTCGGCTCGGGCGAGGTCGACAGCCACGGAAACGTGCAGATGTCCGGCACCGGTGCGCTCGGCGACGCCCTCGCGCAGCTCGTGAAGACGAAGGCCGGGGTGAAGCGCGTGCGCGCCGACACCTTCGGCTACCTCCAGCGCTCGTTCCCGGGCGTCCGTTCACGCACCGACGCCGAGGAGGCGTTCTTCGCCGGCGCGGCGGCCGTGCGCGCCGCGCTCGAGTCCGGCGTCACCAAGGGCACCATCGGCATTCTGCGCGAGGATGGGCGCGCCTACCGCGTCGCCTACGCCGCGCGCCCGATCGCCGACGCGGCGAAGGAGACGCGCTCGCTGCCGCGCGAGTTCATCGCGAAGAACGGCCACGACGTCACCCAGGCGTTCATCGACTACGCCCGTCCGCTCGTCGGCGAGCTGCCGGCATGCGCGGTGATTTGATCAGAAACGCATCGTCGGGCTGTCGCTGGCGGGCCTGGGCGCACTGAGCGCGTCGGCGGAGGCAGCCGCCCTGTTTGACGTGGACTACCTTCGCCCGGCGAGGCCGATCGGCGTCGACGGTCAGCACTGTGTCTTGTCATAATATTTCATCGCCGCATCTATAGATAGTCTGCCGAGGACTAAGCCAAAATGAAACCCAAATGAAAACTCCCCGTCGCTTCCAGAACTAAACTGGAATTCTGAAAGTAAACCGTCCGAATTTCGCTAAAGTCCGCCCGGTGTGATTCGTCGCATCGGGTGGTTTTTCATCTTCGCCCTTCAAGACTGCCGTTTTCGCTTGTTTTTCGGTGCCATCACCCGCTTGCGCGGACTTTTTGATACAATGCTCCCGCATCCCGGGGCCAGGGTACAAATTTCCGGTTTGCGTGGCTGGCGTCGGGCTGGGTTAGGCCTTCGAAAGGGGGCCTATCTTACTTCTTCTCTTCCGTCTTCC
>SFPL01000001.1 GCA_004551905.1 Lentisphaeraceae bacterium | reverse complement strand
CTGTCCCCGTCGGCATCCCGTCGGGTGGCTTGTCATGCCTTGAACAGGCTGTGCGGCAGGGTCTCGTCGCGCAAAACCGCTTACAAATGTCCACGGCGGCTCGGCGCAGCCGAGACGACGGGGGTATTTGTAATCCGTGATTATGAAATACCCCCCTTGCGCAACCGACCAAAAATATAGTATAATACAACACATCAACCACAACAAGGAGTTGGAAAAATGGCAGGAAAGCTTGAAGATCGCGTAAAGGACATTATCGTCGAGCAGCTCGGTGTCAATGCCGAGCAGGTTACGACCGAGGCGTCGTTCATCGACGACCTGGGGGCGGACTCCCTCGACAGCGTCGAACTTATCATGGCGTTTGAGGAGGAGTTTGGCGCCGCCATCCCCGAAGAGGACGCTGAGAAGCTCACCACGGTTGGCAAGGTCGTCGACTACCTCAAGTCGAAAGGCTACGGGGACGACGCTGCCGCGCCGGCTCAGTGAGCCTGCGGCAAGTCTGGGCCAGGCGCCCGGACGGCAAGCGAGGAACGCCGGGGCAATCCGGCGTTCTCGCTTTTTCTATGCCCCGCGTATGGACATCCCGCCGCGGATTATGATATAATTCGCCAAATCAACAAAAGACAGCAAGAAAACAAGGAAAACCAAATGGACAAGAACCAAAAGAAGTACGTCTACTTCTTCGGAGCCGGCCAGACCGAAGGCAACGCGAACATGCGCGAGCTGCTGGGCGGCAAGGGCGCGAATCTGGCGGAGATGGCGGGCCTCGGGCTCCCGGTGCCGCAGGGCTTCACGATCTCCACCGAGGCCTGCACCCGCTACTACGATGACGGCAAGAAGATCGGCGACGACATCATGGCGCAGGTCATGGAGTACATCGACAAGCTCGAGAAGTCGGCCGGCAAGAAGTTCGGCGACGCGGCGAATCCGCTTCTGGTATCGGTCCGCTCCGGTGCGCGCGCGTCGATGCCGGGCATGATGGACACGATCCTCAACCTCGGCCTCAATGAGACCGTGGTCGAGTCGCTCGCCGAGCAGACGAAGAACCCGCGCTGGGCGTGGGACTGCTACCGCCGCTTCATCCAGATGTTCTCCGACGTCGTGATGGAGGTCGGCAAGAAGTACTTCGAGAAGCTCATCGACGAGATGAAGGCCAAGAAGGGCGTGAAGCTCGACGTCGAGCTCACGGCCGACGACCTCAGGGAGCTCGCCGGCCAGTTCAAGGCCGAATACAAGGCGAAGATCGGCAAGGACTTCCCGTCCGACGCCAAGGAGCAGCTCATCGAGGCGATCAAGGCCGTGTTCCGCAGCTGGGACAACCCGCGCGCCAACGTCTACCGCCGTGACAACGACATCCCGTACTCCTGGGGCACCGCGGTCAACGTGCAGATGATGGCGTTCGGCAACCTGAACGACAACTCCGGCACCGGCGTCGCCTTCACCCGCGACCCCGCGACCGGCGAGAAGAAGCTGATGGGCGAGTTCCTCATGAACGCGCAGGGCGAGGACGTCGTCGCCGGCGTGCGCACCCCGATGCCGATCGCCAAGATGGCCGAGGTGATGCCCGAGGTGTTCGAGCAGTTCAAGACCATCTGCCAGACGCTCGAGAGCCACTATCGCGACATGCAGGACATGGAGTTCACGATCGAGAACAAGAAGCTCTTCATGCTCCAGACCCGCAACGGCAAGCGCACCGCCAAGGCCGCGCTCAAGATCGCCTGCGACCTCGTGGACGAGGGGATGCGCACCGAGGAGGAGGCCGTGCTCATGATCGAGCCGCGCAACCTCGACACGCTGCTTCACCCGCAGTTCGACGCCGCCTCGCTGAAGCGCGGCAAGGTGATGGGCCGCGGCCTTCCCGCCTCGCCGGGCGCGGCGTGCGGCAAGATCGTCTTCTCGGCCGACGACGCCAAGGCGTGGAAGAAGCGCGGCGAGAAGGTGGTGCTCGTGCGTCTTGAGACCAGCCCCGAGGACATCGAGGGCATGAAGTCCGCGCAGGGCATCCTCACCGTCCGCGGCGGCATGACCAGCCACGCGGCCGTCGTCGCCCGCGGCATGGGCACCTGCTGCGTCTCCGGCTGCCAGGAAATCGCGATGGACGAGGAGAACAAGAAGTTCACCTTGAACGGCAAGACCTTCCGTGAGGGCGACTGGCTATCGATCGACGGCTCGACCGGCAACATCTACGACGGCGTCATCACCACCGTCGACGCCAGGATCGCCGGCGAGTTCGGTCGCATCATGTCGTGGGCCGACAAGTTCCGCCGCCTCAAGGTGCGCACCAACGCCGACACGCCGCGCGACGCGAAGAAGGCGCGCGAGCTCGGCGCCGAGGGCATCGGTCTCTGCCGCACGGAGCACATGTTCTTCGAGGCCGACCGCATCGCCGCGTTCCGCGAGATGATCTGCTCCGACACCGAGGAGGAGCGCCGTCAGGCGCTCGCGAAGATCCTCCCATACCAGCAGGACGACTTCGAGCAGCTCTACGAGGCGCTCGAGGGCAACCCGGTCACGATCCGCTTCCTCGACCCGCCGCTGCACGAGTTCGTGCCGCACAGCGAGGACGAGATCGCGCTCTTGGCGAAGGCCCAAAACAAGCCCGTCTCCCGCATCAAGGAGATTATCGAGTCCCTCCACGAGTTCAACCCGATGATGGGCCACCGCGGCTGCCGCCTCGCCGTCACCTACCCGGAGATCGCGCGCATGCAGACGCGCGCGGTGATTCGCGCGGCGATTAACGTGCAGAAGCGCCACCCGGACTGGAAGGTGAAGCCCGAGATCATGATTCCGCTCACCGGCGAGGTGAAGGAGCTCAAGTACGTCAAGGACATCGTCGTCGAGGCCGCCAACGTCGAGATCGAGTCGAGCGGCGTCAAGCTCGACTACGAGGTCGGCACGATGATCGAGATCCCGCGCGCGGCGCTCACCGCCGACGAGATCGCCAAGGAGGCGGAGTTTTTCTGCTTCGGCACCAACGACCTCACGCAGATGACCTATGGCTTCTCGCGCGACGACTCGGGCAAGTTCCTCAACGCCTACTACGACAAGAAGATCTTCGAGAACGACCCGTTCGCGAAGCTCGACCAGGTCGGCGTCGGCAAGCTGATGAAGATGGCCATCGAGCTCGGCAAGGGCATCAGGCCCGCGCTCCACTGCGGCATCTGCGGCGAGCACGGCGGCGACCCGACTTCGGTCGAGTTCTGCCACCAGATCGGCCTCGACTACGTCTCCTGCTCACCGTACCGCGTGCCGATCGCGCGCCTCGCGGCGGCCCAGGCGGCGCTGCGCAAGTAGCAGCCCGGCCGCAGCGTCCCGCCCCCCGCCTTGCGCGGGCGGGCGGGAATATGGTATACTACGCAGACTTTTCAGAAGGGAAAGAGAAAAATGAAGAGCGACATCCATCCTAAGTACGAAGACGCCACCATCACCTGTGCGTGCGGCAAGGTGTTCCACACCCGCTCCACCAAGAAGGAGATGACGGTCAACACCTGCTCGGCGTGCCACCCCTACTTCACCGGCGCGAAGACCATGGTCGACACCGAAGGCCGCGTCGACTCGTTCAAGAAGCGCTACGCGAAGTTCGCGAAGTAAGGCTTGGTCGACAAGGCACAGGTCGAGAACGTTCTGGGTCGCCTGCCTTCCGTGGAAGCGGAGCTGGGCGACCCCGATGTTTTGAAGGATCGGCGCCGCTACCTGGCGACGCTGGCCGACTACCGCTTCCTCAAGAAGCTCGACTACGCCTACGTCGCCTGGCAGCTCGGCGAGGCCACGGAGCGCGAGCTCTCGGCCGCGCTGCTCCCGCCCGACCCGCTTGAGGACCGCAACGCGGTCATGGAGATCCGCGCCGGCACCGGCGGCGAGGAGGCCGCGCTCTTCGCCGGCGACCTCTTCCGCATGTACAGCCGCTACTGCGAGGCCCGCGGCTGGAAGGTCTCGGTGATGCACTCCAATCAGACCTCGCTCGACGGCTACAAGGAGATCGTCTTCACCGTCCAGAGCGAGGGCGCCTACGGCGCCTTCCGCTTCGAGTCCGGCGCCCACCGCGTCCAGCGCGTCCCCGAGACCGAGGCCCAGGGTCGCATCCACACCTCCGCCGCCACGGTGGTGGTGTTCCCCGAGGCGGACGAGACCGACGACATCGAGATCCCCGAGAAGGACATCCGCATCGACCTCTTCTGCGCCGGCGGCGCCGGCGGCCAGCACGTCAACAAGACCGAGTCGGCCGTCCGGATGACCCATCTGCCGACCGGCCTCGTCGCCGTCTGCCAGGACGAGCGCTCGCAGATCCGCAACCGCGAGAAGTGCCTCGCCACCCTGAAGGCGCGCGTCCTCGACTTCAAGCGCCGCGAGGAGGAGACGAAGATCGGTGCCGACCGGCTCACCCTGCGCGGCTCCGGAGACCGGTCGGACAAGATCCGCACCTACAACTTCCCCCAGAACCGCATGACCGACCACCGCATCGGCCTCACCCTCTACTCGCTGGACCGGATCATCGACGGCGACATGGGCGAGCTCCTGGAGGCGCTGCACAACAACGACGTCGACGAGCGGCTGAAGCTGGCGCTGAAGGCGAAGGGGGCGGAGGCATGACCGACGAGGCCGGCGAAGTCGTCCTCGCCGAGGACCTCGGCCACGGCTACCGCCGCCTGGCGCTCAAGACGCCGGCGATCGCCGCCGCCGCCGCGCCCGGCCAGTTCGTGCACCTGCGCGTGCCCGGGCTTGAGGCGAGCGCTCTGCGGCGTCCGTTCAGCATCTTTGACGCCGAGGGCGACCGGCTGGAGATCGTCTACAAGGTGGTCGGCCGCGGCACCGAGGCGCTGGCTGCCGCCAGGGTTGGCGCGGAAGTGCACGTCCTGGGTCCCCTCGGCCGCGGCTTCCCGGTCTCCGTGCGCGGCACTGCGCTCCTGGTCGGCGGCGGCTACGGCTCCGCCCCACTTCACCTGCTGGCGCGGCGACTGCTCGCCGCCGGCGTGGCGGCGGAGCGGATCGAGGTGTTCATCGGCGGCCGCACCGCCGGCGACCTGGTGGCGGCAGACCGCTTCCCGGCGCTGGGGCTTAGGACTTTCCTCGCCACCAACGACGGCGGCATCGGCGAGAAAGGGTTCGTCACCGTGCCGCTCGACGCCGAGATAGCGCGTCTCCAGGCGGCCGGTGCGCCGTTTGAGCTCTTCGCGTGTGGGCCCGACCCGATGCTCCGCGCCGTCGCCGGACGCGCCGTCGCCGCGCAGGCGCCGGGGTGGATTTCGATGGACCGCCACATGGTCTGCGGCGTCGGCGCTTGCTACGCCTGCATCAAGCGGACTGTCCGCGGAAACGAGCGCTGCTGCGTGGACGGTCCCGTCTTCGCCGCCGCCGACCTCGTCTGGGAGTGAGGCTCCGCGGCGTTTGCCGCGGCAGTTCAGTCGTGCTTGGCGACGGAGTCGATCTTCGCGGAGATCGAGTCGGCGCCGGACTTGAACTCCCCGGACTCGAACGGCTTGTCGTTCCAGTCGATGAAGGCCTGCTGCAGCTCCATGAAGAAGCGGCGGGCGGCGGCCTTGTCAGCGAAGCCGAAGTCGGCGTCGAGCGCCTTCTCGAGCATGTCGAACATCACCTTCTGGCGGGCGACCGGGGTGGAGGCGTCGGAGTCGGAGAACGCATTCTGCTGCAGGTACACCGCGTCTATGAACTCCGCCTTCAGGTAGATCGTGAAGTCCGCGAGGCTCGTCCCTTCCTCGCCGACGACCTTCATCATCTGGTTGATCTCGTTGCCGCGGCGGAGGATAGCACGCGCCTTCTCGACCCGCGGCTGCTCGATGACGGACTGGTAGTGGCTCCAGGATTCGAGCGGGTCGATGGCCGGATAGCGCCGCGCGTCGGAGCGGGCGCGCGAGAGGCCGTGGAAGCCGCCCACCACCTTGAGCGTCGCCTGGGTGACGGGCTCGTCGAAGTTGCCGCCGGCGGGCGAGACGGTGCCGCCGATCGTGACCGAGCCGGTGGAGCCGTCGCGCAGCCTGACGCGACCGGCGCGCTCGTAGAACGCGGCGATGCGGCTCTCGAGGTAGGCGGGGAACGCCTCCTCGCCAGGGATCTCCTCGAGGCGGCCGGAGAGCTCGCGCATCGCCTGCGCCCAGCGGCTCGTGGAGTCCGCGAGCACCAGGACGTTGAGCCCTTGCTGGCGGAAGTACTCGGCGAGCGTCACTGCGGTGTAGACCGACGCCTCGCGCGACGCCACCGGCATCGACGAGGTGTTGCAGATGATGATTGTGCGCTTCATCAGCGACTGGCCCGTCTTCGGGTCAATGATCTCCGGGAACTCCTTGAGCGTCTCCACCACCTCGCCGGCGCGCTCGCCGCACGCGGCGGAGATGACGATGTCGACCTTGGCGTAGCGCGCGGTGGTCTGCTGGAGGACGGTCTTGCCGGCGCCGAAGGGGCCGGGGATGCAGTAGGTGCCGCCGACGGCCACGGGGAAGAAGGTGTCGATGGTGCGGACGGTCGTCTCGAGCGTCTCCTCCGGGGCGAGGCGCTCGACGAAGCACGAGATCGGCACCTTGACCGGCCAGCGCTGGAGCATCTGCACCTTGACCTCGGAGCCCGAGGTGTCGGCGAGCACGGCGACATCGTCGGTCACCGTGTAGTCGCCGGCTGGGGCGAGGCGCTTCACGGTGTAGGCGCCGCGGAGCGAGAAGGGGACCATGATCTTGTGGCCGGGCATGGTCTTGCCGTCGAATATGCCCTCGGTGACCCAGCCGAGGGGGTCGCCGGCCCTGACGCGCGAGCCGGGCTCGGCGGTCGGGTGCCAGTCCCACTTCCTGCCGCGCGGCAGCCCGGGCAGGTACATGCCGCGCTGGAGGAAGTAGGAGGCGTCCTTCGAGATCTTGCCCGCCGCCTCGGCGAGCCCCGCGAGCGGGTTCTGGAGCCCGTCGTAGACCTGAGCGAGCATACCGGGGCCGAGCTCGGCGGCGAGCAGCTCGCCGGTGAACTCCACCCTGTCGTCCACCATCAGGTCGCTGGTGGAGTCGAACACCTGCATGTCGCAGCGCGAGCCGCGCACGCGCACGATCTCGGCCATGAGGCGCTTGTCGCCGCAGATGGCGTAGCCCACCTCGTTCTGCGCCACCGCGCCGTCGAAGGCGACGGTGATCATGTTGCCGTTTACAACTACTATCTTTCCTGTTGCGGTCATTGGGTATTCTCCGTTCAGATTTTCTGCTCCCGGTCCTGCCCAAACACGGGGGTGGCGGCGTCGGCGATGGCGTCGAAGGCGGCGTTGCCGGCCGCGGCGTCGGCGCGGTCGCGCCGGAGGGCGATCTTGAGCCGGACGGCGTAGGCGGCGAGCGCGCCGGCACCGAGCGGGTCGGCGGGCGAGGCGAGCTCGCCCGCGGCGTCCCACCACGCGCGGTCTATGAGGTCCTGGCGCTTCGCGACGTCGCGCTCCTGGAAGCACGCGGCGACGCGGTCGCGCCAGTAGAGCGAGCAGCCGTCGGCGGGGCGCGCGTCGTCCGCGCCGCCGCGCGCGGCGGCGGCGGCGTTCCTCAGCTGCACCTCAAGGTCGGCAAAGCGCCGCTCGAGCCGGGCGACGAGTGCGTCGTCGCCCACCGTCTCGCGGAAGCGCGCCCACGAGATCGGCGCCTTCTCCCCGAAGGCGAGCGCCGGCAGGCTGGCGACGATGTAGTCGACCGTCATTTCAGCAGCTTGGCGAGGTCGGGGCGCAGGCGGCGCGCGATCTCCTCCGCGATCGCGGAGGCGGTGAAGTCGCTCTCCACGCGGCGTCCCTCGGTGCGCACCCTGAAGCCGGCGCCGACCGAGTCGTCCGTGACGACGGTGATGTTCTGGCAGCCGGCGAGGCGGGCCTTGACGGCGGGGACGAGCTTCGCCGGCAGCGCCACTTCGGCGGGCCCGGTCACGGCGCGCACGGCCTCGGCGACGATGTCGCAGGCGGTGCGCTCGTCGGCGAGCGCCGTCTCCACGTCCCTGGCGAGCGTCCGCTCCAGAAGCGTGCGCACGGACGCCTCGACCTTGAGCACGACGTCCCGCGCGCCTTGGCGGATCGTCTCCGCAGCGCGCGCGGCGTAGTCGGCGGCGGCCTTCTCGGCGGCGGCCTTCTCCTTGGCGGCGGCCTCGCGCGCCTCCTTGACGATCGCGTCGGCGCGCGCCTTGGCGGCGTCGACGATGCGCTTTGCCTCGGCGTCGGCCTTCTCCACGCCGTCGCGGTTTATCTTCTCTAAAAGACTCTGCAGGTCTTCCATGATGTCCTTTCGCTTCTCGCTTGGGGTCAATTGAGGTTGATTATACCCTTTTTCCGACCTCGAAGTCAACCCCACCGGGCGGCGCGTTACGGCCGACGCATCAAAATTTCCTTCTCCCCGCTGACGCGGATGAGAACGAAATTTTGACGCGTCGGAAGTGTTTCAGCAGCCAGTAGCCAGCGTCCAGCAGCCAATCCGGGCGGGCGAGGCGCGAAACTTGACTTTTAT
>SFPL01000012.1 GCA_004551905.1 Lentisphaeraceae bacterium | reverse complement strand
TGGGTGTTCGTGTCGCGAGACCGCAGGCGCTGCAAGATGCTGCGCTTCGAGGCGGGCTGCTGGTGCATGTGGGCGCCGCTGCCCTCTGAGGGCGCCTTCCGCTGGCGCCACACGGCGTCGGGCGAGCCGGCCGTGGAGGTGGACCGGGCGGCCCCCGCGATGCTGCTCTCGGGTGTTAATGTCAATATTCTTTTCACCAGTTGACCCAGCGTTTCTTGCCAGCTGACCCAGCGGGTTTTGGCCGCCTGACCCAGCGTACTTTCACCATTTCTGGTTACTCCTCCTTCCTCTCGACCGGCAGGTCCTTCAGCCTGTACGACCTCCCGGTGATCTTCATCATCGTGCAGTGGTGGCACACGCGGTCGGCGATGGCGCCGGCCTTCACGGTGTCGCCCAGCACCTCGCCCCAGCTGCTGATGCCCGCGTTGGTCGTGATGATCGTCGAGCGCCTCTCGTAGCGCGCCGACACCAGCTGGAACAGCAGGTCGGCCCCGCCCTCCTCTATGTCGAGGTAGCCCAGCTCGTCGATTATCAGCAGCTTGCTGTGCGTGTAGTACTTGAGCCTGTTCTTGAGGATCCCCCTCTTGTGGGCGTCCCGCAGGTCCTCGATCAGGCGCGCGCAGTCGACGAACCTCACCTCGCGCCCCGCCCTGACGGCCTCGATGCCCAGCGCTACGGCGATGTGCGTCTTGCCCACGCCCGAGCTGCCGATGAGCAGGACGTTCTCGGCGTCCTCGAGGAACCTCAGCGTCGCCAGCTCCTCCACCTTCCCCCTCGGCACCGATGGCTGGAAGTCCCAGTCGAAGTCGGCGAGGGTCTTGATGTAGGGGAAGCCCGACGACCTGATACGCTGGTTGGTCACCCTGCGCTCCCTGGCTGCGACCTCCACGCGCGTCATCTCGGCGAGCGCCTGGCAGAAGTCCCTCTCGCCGTCGGCCACCAGCCTCACGTAGTCGGGGAGCAGGGAGGCCATCTGCGTGAGCATCAGGGCCTCCAGGTTGGCCACCGCCCTCGCCGCGGAGCCGCCCTCGTCCAGCGCCGCCATCACAGCCCGCCCCCGATGCCGTCGAGCAGCTCGAGGTTGGCCCTGGCGGCCGCCTCGATGTCGCAGTCGGCGAAGCGGCGCTTGCCCGAGATCGCCTCGACGTAGTGCTCGTGCGCGTAGTTGATCTTTCGCTGCGGGCTGGCGAGGGAGTCGTGGACGGCGACGACCTCGCCGTCCACCTCGACCACCACCTGCCCGGAGGGCATCGCGGTGACCTTGGCCCTCCTGCCTATGCAGCGGCGCGGGACAGACCACTCGCGCCCCGCCGCGCGCACCAGCATGGTGTCGGGGACGGTGCAGCGCGTGACGTCGCCGACCATCTCCTCGAGCAGGCGCAGGTTGCCGATGGGGTGCAGGTACTCCTTCTCGCGCATGAACAGCACGGCCGGAGGCAGGCCGGTCGTCTCGCACGGCTCGGCGTTGCAGCGCGCCTCGATGTTGGCGATCGCCTCGATCAGGCCCTCCTCGCCGACGAAGTCGCCGTCGTAGACGGCGAGCCGGTTCAGGAAGCGGTTGGCGCTCTCGTCCTTGCCCTTGGTCTGGGGCGTGCGCGGCCTGCAGAACTGCAGCTCGAAGCCGGCCTCCTTGGCATAGCGCAGCGCCTTGGCGTGCACGATGCGCCTGCCGTGCGAGACGGTGACCAGGCTCGACATGTTGTCCGTGAGGCACTCGTCGGGCACGCCGCCGAAGCGAGTGAACGTCGCCGTCAGGCAGCCGAGCGTGTCCTCCTCCGTCCTGGTCCTGGAGTAGATGAAACGGTGCATCCTCGAGGCCGACAGCGTCGCGGAGAAGACGTTGAACTCGAACACCTCCCCGTTGGCGTCGACCATGGAGAGGTCCTCCTTCCAGTCGAACTGCAGCTGCCTGCCCATGGGCGTCTCGAACCTCGGGTGGGGCTCGGGGCCCTCCTGGGGCTGGAAGACGATGCCGTTCCTGTCGCAGTAGGCGCTGAAGGCGTTGTACTTGGGCAGGCCCAGGTCGGGGTACCTGTGGAGAAGGAGCTCGTGCACGGCCTTCTTTGTCGCCCCGGGCAGCGAGGCCTTCTGCTCTATCACCTCCCTCACCCGGTCGAAGCCGCTCGGCCTGCAGCTCCTGCGGTCCTCGACCTCCTCGCCGCCCCGCCAGTACTTGGCGACGGTGTGCCTGTCCATCTCGTAGCGCCTCGCTATCTCGCTGAAGTTGGGCTTGGTGCCGGCCTGCCGGTACATGTTCAGCTCGCCCATGATGTTCCTTTCCAATCGGCCCCCCTCGAGTCGTCCGCATGGGTCTCGGGAGAGCATTTTGCATTGGGCTGACTGGTGAAAGTACGCTGTGCTGGCTGGCGCATCTGCATTGGGTGGAACGGCGCGATGTGGTGGGCTAGCCGGTGAAATCTATATTGGGCTTAACACATGGGCTCGCACGGCGGCCTGCGCGCCGACATCGACGCCAGGATCATCGACGTCAACGGCAACCCCATCCCCAGGCTCTACGGCGCCGGCACCGTCATCAGCGGCATGTGGTGCGGC
>SFPL01000121.1 GCA_004551905.1 Lentisphaeraceae bacterium | reverse complement strand
GTGTAAACGATGTTTGAAGAGGCCTTGCGTATGGTCGGCTACGCGCGCCCATCCGCAGGGGCGAGTCCCGACCGACACCCCGCGAACGCAAAGCAAATTCTACCACACCCACCGCCGACGATGCAACCGCGAATTTGACATGATCGGAAACTCTCCAGAATACGACGCCTTCGTGGCGAAGTTCAAGGCGCGTCACACGTCTGACGACACCTTCACGCCCGAGAACATCTACAACTGCGTGCGCGACTGGTGCGTTCGCCGCTATGGACTCGACGGCGCGAAGATCGTGCGCCCGTTCTGGCCCGGCGAGGACTTCACGAAGGCCGAGTATCCCGAAGGATGCGTCGTGATCGACAATCCTCCGTTTTCAATCTGCTCGAAGATCGTCAAATGGTTCAACGACCACGGCGTGCGCTTCTTCCTTTTCTGCCCGGGGCTCTCTGCCATCGGAATCATCAAAGACAGGCGGAGCAGCCTTGTCGCCGTCGGATCATCCATTTACTACGATAACGGCGCGTATGTGGCGACCGGCTTTGTCACGAACCTCGCCGGAGACGTGCTGATCGAGACAGCTCCCGATCTTCATGACGCGATTGAAGCGATCGACGACGCGAACCGTGCGCAGACGAAGAAACACGTCCAGAAATACAAACACCCGCACGGAACCATCACGTCGGCCGGCGCGAACTACCTCGCCGTCCATCACACGCCCTACACGCTCAAGAAAGACGACGCCGTCTTCATTCGCCGTCTCGACTGCGGCACCGAATTGTTCGGCGGCGGCTTCCTGCTCTCAGAACGCGCGGCGGATGAACGCGCGGCGGCTGAACGCGCGGCGGCGGAACGCGCGGCGGCTCATGCTCTCAAACTCTCCCCGCGAGAAATCGCCCTGCAGAAGTCCATCAACCCGACAACCCCTTGACGAAAGGCAACCCCCTGAAATGAAAAACACGATCTTCTACGGCAACGCGGTCGCGCTCAACTGCAACCTGACGAACCTAGCCGCCGGCACGACGCTCGCCGTGCAGCTCTCCCCCTTCGGCGAGTTCGCCCTCCACGACGGCGGCAAGATGAACGGCACCGTGCAGCACTGCACGCGCGCCGCCTTCGAGGCGATGGTCGCCAACTGGAAGGCCGCCGGCTCGCCGGAGATCCTCGTGGACGTGGACCACAACTCCGCCACCGGGCGCTCCACAGAGGCCGCCGCCTGGGCGAAGAACCTCCGCGTGGAGGACTGCGGCCTCTGCGCCGACTTCGAGCTCACCCCGCGCGGGCGCGAGCTGATCGGCGGCCGCCAGTACCGCTTCGTCTCGCCGGGCTGGACGCTCGCCGCCGACGGCACGCCCCTCGCCCTCTGCTCGGTGGGCCTCACCAACACCCCCAATCTCCCCGTGAAGCCGGTGGTCAACGCCGACGACGCGGGCGGCCGGGATCCCGACGATCCCAAACCTGACAACGAAGGACATCCAACCATGGACATCAAGATGATCGCGGCCGCCCTCGGTCTCCCCGAAACGGCCACCGAAGAGGAGATCCTCGCCGCCGTCAAGGCGATGAAGGACAAGGAGGCCGCCGCCGCCGAAGCCGCCGCCGAAGCCGAGGCCGAGAAGTTCGCGTGCGACGCCGTCAAGTGCGGCAAGGTCGCCGCCAACGCCAAGGCCGCCGTCAAGGCCGCCTACCGCCAGAGCCCCGAGGTCGCGAAGCAGATGCTCAACTCCCTCGCCGCGCCCGCCACGCTCCCCGACTTCTCCGCCGGGAAGACCCCCGCCGCGCTCAACGCCGCCAAGCCCGGCGCGGACGCCGACCCCGTCGCCGTCTACAACGCCTACCTCCAGATGGCCGATGGCGCCGAGAAGGACGCCTACCTCGCCGCGAACGCCGCGAAGATCGAGGCCGGCTACGCCAAGACCTGCGGCAAGTAAGAGTGAAGAGTTAAGAGTTAAGAGTTATGGTAGGGCGCGGACTCCGGCCGCGCCGCACCAGAACAAATGAAAGGATAAGCAAACATGGCTACCACGTTTACCGGTCACGAATTCTACAGCCGCAAGATCCTGAAGGTCCTGCCGGCGCAGCTCAACTTCCTCGGCGCGTTCTCCACCGACGTCTCGGGCGAGCTCCTGGGCCCGTCCAAGAGCGTCGAGGTGCCGCTCGTCGAGATGGACGCCGCGGCCGCGTTCAACCGCACGTCCAACAACTTCGCACGCCAGGCGATGACCCCGAAGACGGCCACCGTCACCTTCGGCGACCCGATCATCGCGGGCTTCGGCGTCACCGCCGACCAGGCGTCGAAGATCGACAAGCGCTGGTGGGAGGGCAAGGCGGAACTCAACGCCACCGCCGTCGCCGCCTCCGCCTCGAACGCCGTCACGGGCCTCGTCACGAAGACGAACTTCGCGAAGGCCGTCACGGGCGTCGGCACCGCCGCGAGCTTCGCGAAGTCGGGCGTCGCCAAGATCGCCGCGGCGTGCGAGAGCAGCACGAACAAGCTGCGCGTCAAGTTCGCGACGCTCTGCCTCTCCGGCGAATACTTCTACAACCTCCTCGCGGGCCTGGACGCGAACGTCTACGGCGGCACGGAGGCGATCCGCAACGGCGTCATTCCGGGCCTCTTCGGCTTCGGCAAGGTGATGATCATGCACGGCCTGACCATCCCGGGCTTCGTCTGCGAGCCCTCCGCCATCGCGTTCGCGGCGCGCGGGTTCCGTCCGGCCGATAACACGCCCTACCGCGCGGTCCGCGAGATCAAGGACCCGGAGAGCGGCCTCTCGCTCACGCTCGTCGAGTACGGCGACGGCCCCACGGGCGACCTCTCCGAGAGCGTCACCACCCGCATCGGCGCGGCCGTCGGCGACGCCGGCGCGCTCGTGCGCCTCGTCTCCGGCGGCACGGACGAGTAGGGAGACGCGCCATGGCCTGGAGAAAACCAACGCAGGACGATCTGACGGCCCGCCTCTCGCAGCGCGAGCTGGACGCGTTCTCCCGCTCCGCCGTCTTCTCGTTGGACGTGGTGGAGGGGGTTCTCGCCCAGTCCGCCGCGTTCGCGCGGGACGCCGTCCGCAGCGGCGGCCGCTGCCGTCTCTCCCCGGAGGACGGCGCGATCCCGGAAGGTCTCTTCAGGCCCGTCCTCGCAATCGCCATCCTCGACCTGCTCAACCGCTTCTCCCTGCAGCCCACGGACGCGCGGCGGGAGGCGGCGAGGGCGGGCGAATCCTACCTCGGGGAGGTCGCCGCCGGGAAGATCACGCCCGAATCCTACGCGGCGGACAACGCCGTGGAGGCCAAGAGCGCGGGTCCCCTCGCCGACGAAGGCCCCTTCCGCACCCTCGGAGGAGGTCTCTGGTAGAGGCTCCTCGACTGATGTCACCTTGAAAGGACTGTGAAAGGACACTGCAATGGCCATGAAGGAACTTTCGAACATCGCCGCAGGCGAACCGCTGGAGCGTGGAACGCCCTGCACCGTGCGCGGCGGCTTCGCCTACCGCGCCGCAGACGGCGAGGAGCCGTCGTGCGTCTGCACGGCCGACTGCACCGCGAACGCAACGGGGTGCTTCGCGCAGCCGGAGGGGAGGTAGCCGCCGTGGACCAGGAGACGATCCAGCTCGTCCGCGATCTGCTGCCGACGACGCTCGGCTCGGACGAGATCCGCGAGCGGATCGCCGCCGACGTCCTGCGCCGGTCCATCTACTCGGCGCGCATGGCCTACGAGCCCTACCTCGCAGACCTGCGCGACGCGCTCGCGGACATCTCCGCCGGGCGCGTCAGCGAGGCCGACGCCGTCGACCGCCTCACGCGCTCCCTCGCCGACCTCGGTCACTCGCCTCAGGACGGCAACGGCATCCTGAACCCGGCCTCGCGCCGCCGCCTCTCGCTCATCCTCGACACGAACCGCCAGATGGCGTCATCGGTCGCGCGCATCTGGTCGCAGACCCCCGCAACCGTTGACGCCTACCCAGCCTGGGAGCTCACGCGCTTCGATGACCGCCGCGCACCGCGCGCGGACTGGCAGAAGCGCTGGCGTGCGGCAGGCGAGGCCGTAGGATGGGAGGGCGCGCTCCGGACGAGCGGCATCTACCCGGACTGGGGCATGATCGCCCTCAAATCGTCCCCCATCTGGGCGGCCCTCGGCGCCGGCGCGGGCGGATTCCGCGACACGCTCGGCAACCCCTACCCGCCGTTCGCCTACGGCAGCGGGCTCGACTGGGATGACGTGGAGCGCGACCGATGCGAGGAACTCGGACTCATCGGACCGGGCGAGGTCGCGCGGGTCCCGGACGCACCGTCGATCGGGCCGGGCGAGGAGGTAGCCGCATGACGTACTCGCTCATCCCGGACCAGCGCCTTCAGGACATGCTCGGCGCGCTCAGCAACGACGCGCGCGGAGAGGTCGCGCACGCGGCCGCCTACGCGCTCTACGTCTCCGTGCGCCGCTACGTCTCGCGCCTCGCGCGCTCCCGCCACGGCACGGCGGAGTCGCTCGGCGCCGCACCGACCGGGTTCCTGCGCAAGGGCGCGCGCGCCATCGTCTGCAGGGACGACGCCGTCGACATCCCGATCCCCGGCTTCGCGCGCGTCTTCCACCCGCTCGACATACGCCCGAAGAGGGCGAAGGCGCTCACGATCCCGATCAACCGCGTGAGCTACGGTGTTCGTGCAGGGCGCCTAGCCGCCGAGGGCTGGAGCCTCTTCAGGGTCTCCGCGCGCGGAGGCGGACCCGGCGCGGGGATCCTCTTCGGGCGCAGAGGAGGCGAGCGCGCGGCGACCGCGCTCTATCTCCTCCGGACGCGCGCGAGGATCCCGCAGGACCGCTCGCTCCTCCCGACGGACGGCGAGATGCACGCCCAGGCCGCGCGCGGCGCTGCGGACGCCATCCTCTTTCTGGGAAGGAGGGGGGCATGAGCGTCCACGCCGAAGTCCTCAAACGCGCGGTCGCGGCCCTGCGAGAGGCCCCCGGCCTCGCCCGCGCCCGCGTCGTCGCGCAGAGCGACCAGGAGCTCGCCGCGCTCATCGAGGAGGAGGAGGCCCGTCTCGGCGGGCTCGCCGTCGTCGTCACGGTGGACGAGGTCGCGAAGCGCCACACGCACCCGGAGGTCTACGACGTCCGCTTCTCCGTCGCGGCGACGGAGTGGGTGCCGATCAACCGCGACGCGTCCGGCTTCACCACCGCCATCGACGCGGCGGACGCCGGCGCAGAGGCGCTGGAGGCGGCCGGCCTCGGGCACTACGTGCGCCTAAGCCACACGACGCCGGGGGACGGCGTGCTGGAGGCCGTCGCGGAGATGTCCGGCACGTTCACGGCGGCCGAAGAGTAGCTACAGACAGAAACGGAAAGGAAAGAGACATGGCAGCACGCACATTACAAGGGGTCGCCGCATGGGGCGTCCAGGGCGGCGTCAACGGCGTCACGGGCATCGTGACGTCTATCGGCCAGGAGGACGAGGCCGTCCTCGCGCCCGAGTACAACGAGGCCGGTCAGATCGTCAAGCAGACGATGTACGACCGCAAGACCACGCTCACCTGCACGATCGAGGTCGCCGCCGGCACGGCGCTCCCCAAGGTCGGAGATCCAATCACGATCAACGGGAAGCAGGGCTACGTCACGCGCGCCTCGCTCGCGGAGGAGAACCAGGCCTACCGCAAGATCTCCGTGACGGCGGAGGTCTACCTGAACTGCAACAAGACCACCGCGATCTAGGGGGCGACGCCGTGAAGGACAATCCAAAGGCCGCGCTCGCGGCGCTCACGAGCCCCGCGAAGCTCACGCTCGGCAAGGTCGCCCTGCTCTGCCGGCTCGACTCCCCCATCCTCGCCGGTAAGATCGACGACATGCCGAAGTGCCTCACGGCCATCTTCGTGGTCGAGAACGACTTCGCCGACAGCGTGGCGAACTTCAGCCGCATCGAGGACATGGCGCTCATCGCCTACGGCGGGATCTCTCCGCTCGAATACCGGCAGAAGCTCGCGCACACGCTCGACGAGGTGGCGGCGTTCTTCGAGATGCTGCCCCGTCCGTCGCCCGGCTCAAAAAAAAACTCGGCAACGGATGGGTCGCCGAGCTCGTCGAATGGCTCTGCCGAACCTACGGCTACCGTCCGGACTACGTCCTCGGCGAACTCCCGGCGGTCCAGGGGGCGCTCCTCTGGCGCTGCTGGGTGCAGGGGCCTGGAGGAAGCGAGACCGGCACGCTCCTAGAGGACGAGCTCGCGTTTGAGACGTGGGGGAGGAAGCCCTGATGGCAGAGGAATACGGAGTCAAGCTCAAGGTCACCGCCGACACGGCGGAGGCCGAGGCGTCGATGGACAAGCTGCTGGACCGCAAGGCCCGGCGCGTCCAGGACGCGACCGGCGCGGGCGGCGAGTCCGCCGCGCCCGGCGGCGTCTCCGCCGATTCCGCCAAGAAGGCGGGACGTGCCGCGGGCCAGGAGTTCGAGCGCACCGTCTCCGGCGGCGGGGCGGGCAAGGCGATCGGCAAGGCGCTCGCCGGGTTCGCCCTCCACCAGGGCCTCGGCGCGGCCTTCGCGTTCGCCCGCACGCCGGGTGCGGACAACACGACCGTCTCCCGCGCGCAATCCACGCTCTCCGGCGCGCTGCAGTTCGGCACCGCCGGAGCGATGCTGGGCGGACCCGCAGGCGCGGTCATCGGAGCCGCGCTCGGCGGGGCGTTCGGACTCGCGCAGCAGCTCGCGCGCGAACGCCAGGAGCAGCGCGAGACGCGGATCGGCATGTGGCAGACCGCGTGGCAGAACAGCGAGGGGCTTCTCGCCGGGTTCGGCGCGGAGGCGCAGCGGCGGCTCCTCGGCTGGCAGGGCAGCCGCGAAGCGCGCATCGAGTGGCTCACCGCGAACCGGCGGGACCTCCAGGCGCGCCAGAAGGAGTCAGCGGATCGCCTCGCCGCGTTCAGAGGGGACAAGACATCGACGGAGTACACGTACCTGCAGGGAGAGTACCAGCGGCTCGGGACGCTCTACAACCGCGCCGTCTACGACGAGAGTCTGGAGAGGATGAGCCCGCTCTACGACCCCTACACCGCATCCGAGTTCTCGGACGCCTTCTCGCGGCGCGGCCTCACCGTCGGGCCTTCTGTGGACGTGGCCTCCGCGAACGGGAAGGTCATCGAACTGCAGGAGCGCATGGTGGACCTCCTCCAGCGGATCGTCGACGCATCCAACGCCGGAGCGGCCGCGAACGGCGAGCGCCTCGGTGCCGTGCTGCGCGACATCTTCGAGACGACGGGGCTCCAGTAGGAAGGAAGGCGGCAAAGCATGGGACTCTCATCACTTGGCGGGCTCAGCGGGCTCGGGACGAACGGAAAGCTCTCCCTCACGGGATCGGGCGAGGGCGAGGGGATCGACGGCATCCACCTCACGGTCGGGCGGCGCATCACGCACGCGCTCGACGCGAACCGCTCGGAGGTCACGTATGAGGGTCCGTGGGAGGAGATCGTCCAGAAGCTGAACGGGATCGGCGTCGGGAACGCCGACGACGGCAGCCTCTCGGACCTGCCTGACGGCGAATCAGACAGCAACGGCGCCTACGGCGCGCGGAAGATCACGTCCGCCGTCCTCACGCGCGGCCCCGGCGGCGTGGGCCGCCTTGCCGTCACGTGCGCGCAGAACGTCCACGCCGTCCTCTTCGGCCTCGACTGGGTAGAGGTCTCCAAGCCCATCCGCACGTGGCGCGCTGACCGGGGCGAGAACGCGCCGGACCTCGGGGAGATCCGAAAGTGGGAGGAGCAGCGCGAGGCGAATCCCGCCGCCTACTACGACTTCAAGGTGGGCGGCAAGGAGATGGAGGGCAACACGCGGAAGCTCGCCGAGTTCATCTCGCGCGGCATCGAGACCTACTCGCGCTATGCGCCCGTCTTCACGATGCAGCTCGTCGTCCAGAGCCCGCATGCCGCATGGGAGGCGCAGTACCGCGTCGGAACGGTCGGCGACCCGGCGTGCCCGCTCGGCTGGACGGACCCTGCCGGGCGGAGCGCCGATGACTTCCTCTCGGGCGTCATCAACCCGGAAGACGGCACGGCCTACACGTGGATGCTCGTCAAGTCCGTCCTCTCGCCGCGCCCGGACAGCTGCTTCACCTGGAACCTCGCCTGGCAGGGCGCCGACAGCATCGAGACCGACCTCTACGGTTCGGAGGATGGATCGTGATCGTTCCGCCCAGACGCCTCGCGCCGACGGAGCATGTGACGGCGCGCGCCTACAACGCGCTCCTCGACTACGCCCGGCGGACCGCCCCCGTCGCGGGCGCGAACGTGAGCATATCCTACGGTATGGGCGGGGCCGCCATCAACGGGACGCCGGGCGGAGGCGCCGTGGACGCGGGAATCCGCCCGTTCAGGGTCCGCTACCACGAACTCGCCGAGGGGAACGGGCAGTGGGAGATCTATCTCCCGCCGGGGTGCCTCTCCGTCGGAGACGTCTGCAAGGTCCTCAACCGCAGGGCAGACACCGCGACCGGCCACGAGGACGACGGAAAGGACTGGTACGTGTTCCGTCTGGACGAGTCTTCTGCCGGGGACGGGTCTTCATCCGGGGACGGGACGGCTGAAGCGGAGAGGACGTTCCGCGTCGTCGTCCACGGCAAGCCCCGCGCCATGCGCGACGGCATCGACAGCCTCAAATCCGCCGCCGGTCCCGGCGTCTCCGTCACGGCCGTGCCGAACGCGGGGACGTCCGGCGGGGACGTGCAGGAGGAGCCTTCGGACGGCGAGCTTGGGAACTGGGGCGACGCCTTCCGGCAGGTCGTCGCGAACGTCACGATCACGGGCGGCGGGGACGGCGTCTCGCGGTCCGTGCGGCAGATCTGGAGCGACCCCATCTCCGTCGGCACGCGCGAGGACCGCCCGTTCGACCTCGTGTGGTGGTTCGCCGCGAAGGACGACGGAGACCTCGAGGTGAAGAACGTCTACTGCGTCCGCCAGAACGCATCCCTCGCGGGGACGGACATGGCCATCGACCCCGACGCCATGACGGACGTGAAGGACGCTGAGAGGGCCGTCTACCTCCACGTGATCACGCAGTCCGGCGCGAACGTCGGCGAAGTCCTGAAGGATCCGACGAATACGAATGCCACGGACGAGCAGACGTGGGTCCTCCTCTACCTAATGAAGGAGAACTGCGTCGTCTCCGACTCGCGCACCTCCAATCTTTCCAACCTCCAGTACTACCGATGAGAAGACTCCTCCAGACCGCCGCGCTCCTCGCGGCGCTCGCGGCGGCGGCCGCCTCATCCCCCATCGCGGGGACGAACGACTTCACGTTCACCCGCGTCACGTACACGAACATCTCCGGCACCGTCATGGGGGACGCGGGCGACTACAGGACCATGCGCTACGAGGACCTCGCATGGCTCAATGAGGCCATCGAGGAGCGCCTCGCATTCACGCACGACCGATTCGACTTTACGACGAACGCGCCGAACCTCTGCATGCGGTGGGAGTTCGGGCGCTGGGGCGCCGGCGAGACGAACGGGACGAAGGCATCGATACAGGCGTTCGTGGACGGCATGACGCAGACCGTCGCGAGGGCCTGGGCGGTCACCAACCTCTTCCTCCCGATTGGCGTCAGGCTCGACCCGGCCGGAGGCCGGAAAATTAACAGGTACGGTAACATGGACGGGAGGGTCATCAAGACGGGGCAGCTCGCCTGGCTTTTCTCGTCGCCGACGAACGAACTCGTCACGTCGCCGACGGTCGGGAGGATCACCGGGCGATACGACCAGACCAACGTCGTCGAACGGACCGATCTTGTTGTCTCCGTCACGCAGCGCCTCGAGTTCGTCCGCCACGCGCTGACGAACGGCACGGAGGAAGTCCACACGAACAAGGTCTACTACCTCGCGACAAACCGCGTCCGCCACGTCTCCACGAACCTCTGGAGCGCATCGACGCTCGACCTGTGCGCGCAGTCCGGACGGTTCACGTTCGCCGACGCGCACGACGTTGAACTGTCCGGCCTGTTCAGGTCCTCGTCCATCACGAACGCCTACAGGATGGTCCGCGAGGCGGACCGTCCCGTCGTGAACCTCTACGCGACAAACGTCCCGCCCTCGTCCATGTCGCACGCGCACAGGTATACGGAGCACATGGCCGTCCCGACCGAGTCGGACCCGTGGGACGGGCTCTACATGTGGGACACGTATAAGGAAAGCGTATCCGAGACGATCACGAACACAACCATATTTCTGAAGGTGTTGGGATATGCCGTTC
>SFPL01000120.1 GCA_004551905.1 Lentisphaeraceae bacterium | reverse complement strand
CTGTCCCCGTCGGCATCCCGTCGGGTGGCTTGTCATGCCTTGAACAGGCTGTGCGGCAGGGTCTCGTCGCGCAAAACCGCTTACAAATGTCCACGGCGGCTCGGCGCAGCCGAGACGACGGGGGTATTTGTAATCCGTGTGCGCTAACCACCCTATTTGACAGATTCGGCCGAAATTTGGTATACTTCACTCTCAACGCATCCCCAGGGCGATTAGCTCAGTTGGTTAGAGCACTACCTTCACACGGTAGGGGTCACTGGTCCGAGTCCAGTATCGCCCACCAGACGTACAGTTAACAAAGTGGCCGCTTACCACACTTCAGGCGCCTGTTCGGGGTGGAGAAAGCTTCGAAACCACAGCCACAACAAAACAAGGTAAGCTACATGAGCGCAGAACGCAAAGTGTTCGGCCGGCTCCACGGCATGGAGTCGCCGATGCCCGATCCCCTCGACATCCAGCTCGAGTCGTACCGCAAGTTCCTGCAGGCGGACGTGCCGCCGCAGAAGCGCCGCGACGAGGGTCTCCAGGCGATCTTCAAGGAGATCTTCCCGGTGGTCTCCTTCGACGGCCGCTACAAGCTCGACTTCGTGTCGTACAACCTGGAGCCGGAGAAGAAGAGCTATCTCCAGGCGCTTTCCGACGGCGAGTCCTACGTCCGCCCGCTCAAGGTGTCGTTCCGCCTGATTGAGGGCGAGGACGTGCGCGAGGAGGAGGTGTTCCTCGGCGACATGCCGATCATGACGCCCGACGGCGCGTTCGTGATCAACGGCGCCGAGCGCGTGGTGGTCTCGCAGCTCCACCGCAGCCCCGGCATCTCGTCTGAGAAGCAGGTCCACGCGAACGGCCAGACGCTCCTGTCGGTGCGCATCATCCCTGACCGCGGCAACTGGATCGAGATCATGTTCGACACCAACGACGTGATGTGGTGCTTCATGGACCAGCGCCGCCGCCGCCGGAAGTTCTACGCGACGACGCTCCTGAGGGCGTTCGGCTACGGCAGCGACACTCAGCTGATGGAACTGTTCTACGAGTTCAAGCACCTGCCCTCGAGCCGCCGCTACACCGAGGGCGACCTTAGGATGATGGTGATGAAGGACGACCTCGTCGACGCCGAGTCGCAGGCGGTGATTGCCCGCCGGTACGACCCGGTCACCCCGGCGATGATGGAGCAGGTCGCGGCTGCGGGCATCGCCTCGGTCGAGGTCGTTGACGTCTCGGTCGACGGCGGCACGCTCATCAAGACCCTGCGCGAGGACGCGAAGGCCGGCATCCACAACGAGGAGGACGCGCTCCGCGAGGTCTACAAGAAGATGCGCCCTGGCGACCCGCCCACGGCGAGCAACTCCAAGCAGATGCTCCACCGCATGTTCCTCGAGCTCGCCCACTACGACCTCGGCTACGTCGGGCGCCACAAGATCAACAAGCGCCTCGGCCTCACCGGCAAGATCGACGAGAATCTGCGGACGCTCCACGAGTCCGGCATCGACATCATCGAGGCGATCCGCCTGCTGCTCCGCATCCACTCTGGCAAGGACGTGGTGGACGACATCGACCACCTCGGCAACCGCCGCATCCGCACGACCGGCGAGCTCCTCGAGAACCAGTGCAGGGTTGGCCTGGCGCGCACCGAGCGCAACATCCGCGAGCGGATGACGGTGCACGACCCGAACCAGGGCCCGCTCACCCCGCAGCGCCTGGTGAACGCCAAGACCTTCAGCGTGGTGGTGCAGGACTTCTTCGCGCGGAGCCAGCTCTCGCAGTTCATGGACCAGACGAACCCGCTCTCGGCCCTCGCTCACAAGCGGCGCCTCTCGGCGCTCGGCCCCGGCGGCCTCAGCCGCGAGCGCGCAGGCTTCGAGGTGCGCGACGTGCATCCCTCGCACTACGGCCGCATCTGCCCGATCGAGACGCCCGAAGGCCCGAACATCGGCCTCATCTCCTCGCTCGGCATCTACGCCAAGGTCAACCGCTTCGGCTTCATCGAGACGCCGTACCGCAAGGTCGTGGCCGGCAAGGTGACTGACGAGATCGAGTACCTGCCCGCCGACGAGGAGGAGCAGTACGTGATCGCGCAGGCGAACGCGCCGCTCAATCCCAACCGCACCTTCGCGGAGGACCGCGTGACCTGCCGCTTCCGGACCGAGTTCTGCGACCGCCCCGCGTGCGAGGTGCAGTACATGGACGTCGCGCCGATGCAGGTGATCTCGATCGCCGCCGGCCTCATCCCGTTCCTCGAGCACGACGACGCGAACCGCGCGCTCATGGGCGCGAACATGATGCGCCAGGGCGTGCCGTTGATGACGACGGAGCGCCCGTACGTGGGCACCGGCCTCGAGGAGGTCTCGGCCCGCGACTCCAAGGTGACGGTGACCGCGCTCGCCGACGGCGTCGTTGCCTACGTCTCGGCCGACTTCCTGATGGTGACGAAGGACGGAAAGCTGCCCTCGGGCAAGGCGATGTTCGTCCACGCTCCGGAGAAGGGGGTGTGGCGGTACGACCTCCAGAAGTTCCGCCGCTGCAACTCGGGGACCTGCTTCAACCAGCGCCCGATCGTGAAGAAGGGTCAGAAGGTCAAGGCGGGCGACTGCCTCGCCGACGGCCCCGCGACCGACCAGGGCGAGCTCGCGCTCGGCAAGAACCTGCTCGTGGCGTTCATGAGCTGGCGCGGCTACAACTTCGAGGACGCGATCCTGGTGAACGAGAAGCTGGTCCGCGAGGACGCGCTCACCTCGCTCCACATCTCGCCCTTCGAGTGCACCGCCCGCGACACCAAGCTCGGCCCCGAGGAGATCACGCGCGACATCCCGCACGTCTCCGAGGACGCGCTCAAGAACCTCGGGCCGGACGGCATCGTGCGCATCGGCGCCGAGGTCAGGCCCGGCGACATCCTAGTCGGCAAGGTCACGCCGAAGGGCGAGACCGAGCTCTCGCCGGAGGAGCGCCTCCTGAGGGCGATCTTCGGCGAGAAGGCGGCTGACGTCAGGGACACCTCGCTCATAGTCCCGCCCGGCACGACCGGCGTGGTCATGGACGTGCAGGTGCAGTCCACCAAGCGCAGCGAGATGGGCGACGAGAAGCGCAACAAGAAGGCGAAGAGGGACGCCGAGAAGAAGCGCAAGAACCAGCTCGCCCGCATCGAGAAGGATCTCCTCGCAAAGCTCGTCGCCGAGCTGATGAACGAGAAGATCAACTGCACCATCACCGACTCCGAGTCCGGCGACGTGATCGTCGAGTCTGGCAAGAAGATCAAGAAGAGCCAGCTCGTGAAGCTCGCCCACGCGCATGCGCACTGGGACATGGACGAGGGCCCGTACAAGGACCGCGTCCGCGCGATCATGGACCCGTTCGAGATGGAGTTCGCCGCGGTCGAGGACGCCGCGGAGAGCGGCGACGGCGGGCTCTTTGGCGACTTCTCCGGCGACGGCGAGGTGGTCAAGCAGGTCAGGGTGTTCCTCGTCGACAAGAAGAACCTCTCGGTCGGCGACAAGATGGCCGGCCGCCACGGCAACAAGGGCGTCGTCTCGCGCATCCTGCCGACCTGTGACATGCCGTTCCTGCCGGACGGCCGCGCGGTGGACATCGTCCTCAACCCGCTCGGCGTGCCTTCGCGCATGAACCTCGGGCAGCTGTTCGAGACCTACCTCGGCCTCGCCTGCCGCACCCTCGGGTTCCACGCGGCGACGCCGGTGTTCGACGGTGTGCAGGAGTCGGAGATCGACGAGCTGCTCGCCGAGGCGCGCAAGGTGCAGGAGACGGAGGAGGGTGCGCAGAGCTGGATCTGCCCGGAGGGCAAGACCGTGCTCTACGACGGCCTCACCGGCGAGCCATTCCGCCAGAAGGTGGTGGTGGGCGTCATCTACATGCTGAAGCTGCACCACCTCGTCACCGACAAGATCCACGCCCGCGCGGTCGGCCCCTACTCGCTCGTCACCCAGCAGCCGCTGGGCGGCAAGGCGCAGCTCGGCGGCCAGCGTATGGGCGAAATGGAGGTGTGGGCGCTCGAGGCGTACGGCGTCGCCTACGCGCTCCAGGAGCTCCTGACCGTCAAGTCCGACGACGTCCAGGGCCGCACCCGCATCTACGAGTCGATCGTCAAGGGTCAGAACATCCTCGACTCCGGCATGCCAGAGTCGTTCTCGGTGCTCATCCACGAGCTCCGGGGCCTCTGCCTCGACACCCAGCTCCTCGGTGGCAACGTCGAGGGGCGCGGCTCCCGCTCGCGTTCCCAGGCGCACGCGGCCGAGGCGGCGCCGAGCGCCGCGCCGGCCGACGACCTGCTCTCGGGCGCGCTCAACCTGTAAGGAGGACCGTAAGCACGGTACCGCAAAACAACAACCTTCAAAAGAAAGACGGCTATGAATCCTTACAACACCTCTGACATCTTCGGCGGCTCCTACAACGCCTCCGCCCACTACGACGCGGTCAAGGTCAAGCTCGCCTCCTCGGAGACGATCCGCTCCTGGTCCCACGGCGAGGTCAAGAACCCCGAGACCATCAACTACCGCACCTACCGGCCCGAGAAGGACGGACTCTTCTGCGAGAAGATCTTCGGCCCGACCAAGGACTGGGAGTGCGCCTGCGGCAAGTACAAGCGCATCAAGAACAAGGGCATGGTCTGCGATCGCTGCGGCGTGGAGGTGACCCTCGCCTCGGTCCGCCGCCAGCGCATGGGCCACATCGAGCTCGCCGTGCCGGTGAGTCACATCTGGTTCTTCAAGTGCTCGCCGTCCAGGATGGGCCTCCTCCTCGACAAGACCACCGCCGAGCTCGACCGCGTCCTCTACTACCAGGACTGGATGGTCACCGAGCCTGGCGACACCCCGCTCGCGAAGGGCCAGATCCTCACCGAGCAGGAGTACCTCGACGCGCAGGAGAAGTACCAGGACATGTTCAAGGCCGACATGGGCGCTGAGGCGGTCAGGAAGCTCCTTCGCGGCCTCGACCTCGACGAGCTCATGCGCACGCTCGAGGAGCAGATGGAGAACACCCGCTCCAAGCAGAACCGCAAGAAGATCGCCAAGCGGATGAAGGTGGTCGAGGGCTTCCGCACCTCGCAGTCCAAGCCCGAGTGGATGGTGCTGGACGTGCTGCCGGTCATCCCGCCGGAGCTCCGTCCGCTCGTCCCGCTCGAGGGCGGCCGCTTCGCGACGAGCGACCTCAACGACCTCTACCGCCGCGTCATCAACCGCAACAACCGCCTCAGGAACCTCCTGGCGCTGAAGACGCCGGATGTCATCATCCGCAACGAGAAGCGCATGCTGCAGGAGGCGGTCGACGCCGTCCTCGACAACGGCCGCCACGGCCGCGCGGTGACCGGCCCCGGCAGCCGCACGCTCAAGTCGCTCTCCGAGATCCTCAAGGGCAAGACCGGCCGCTTCCGCCAGAACCTGCTCGGCAAGCGCGTCGACTACTCCGGCCGCTCGGTGATCGTCGTCGGCCCGGAGCTCAAGTTCCCGCAGTGCGGCCTCCCGAAGGAGATGGCGCTGAGGCTCTTCGAGCCGTTCATAATCCGCGTCATGAAGGACCGCGGCATGGTGCACACCGTGCGCACGGCGAGGAAGATGATCGAGCGCCACGACGACAAGGTCTGGGCGATCCTCGACGAGGTGATCAAGGACAAGACCGTCTTCCTCAACCGCGCCCCGACGCTCCACCGCCTGTCGATCCAGGCGTTCGAGCCGGTGCTCGTCGAGGGCAAGGCGATCCGCCTCCACCCGATGGTCTGCACCCCGTTCAACGCCGACTTCGACGGTGACCAGATGGCCGTGCACGTGCCGCTCTCGGTCGAGGCCCAGATGGAGTCGAAGCTGATGATGCTGGCGACGACCTCGATCTTCTCGCCGGCGTCCGGCAAGTCGATCGTGACGCCGACCCAGGACGTCTGCCTCGGGCTCTACTTCCTCACGGTGTCGTCCCAGCAGGACAAGCTCGCCGGCAAGCTCGCCGGCAAGACCGACATGTCGGGCGAGCACCTGCCGCTCTTCAACGACATCGCCGAGGTTGAGTTCGGCATCGCCGAGGGCGTGATCGACTACCACTCTCGCATCCGCTTCCGCAACCCCGACTACGGCACGACCGGGCGTCCGCACGGCAACCCAGCCCTGCGCACGCTCGAGACCACCGCCGGCCGCGTCATCTTCAACGACGTCTGGCCGAAGGAGATGGGCTTCTGGAACGACAAGTGCTCCAAGTCCACGATCGGCAAGCTGATCCTCGACTGCCACAAGGTCGCCGGCCACGACGTCACCGTCGCCGCGGTCGACAACCTCAAGTCGCTCGGCTACCGCTTCGCGACCATCTCCGGCGCGTCGATGGGCCTCAAGGACATGATCCGCCCCGAGGAGAAGGACGCCGAGATCGCCAAGGCCCGCAGGGAGGCCGACAAGGTCCAGGCGCAGTTCCAGCAGGGCATCATCACCGAGGGCGAGCGCCACAACAAGATCGTCGACATCTGGGCGGGCACCACCGAGCGCATCGGCGAGCTCCTCTACAAGACGATTGACCGCAACGTGCGGCCGGACAACAAGAACCCGACCGAGCTGAACCCGGTCTACATGTTCGCCGACTCGAAGGCCCGCGGCTCCAAGCTGCAGATCCGCCAGCTCGCGGGCATGCGCGGCCTCATGTCCAACCCGTCCGGCGACATCATCGAGCGCCCGATCACCGCGTCGTTCCGCGAAGGCCTCTCCGTGCTCGAGTACTTCATCTCGTCCCACGGCGCCCGCAAGGGCCTCGCCGACACCGCGCTCAAGACGGCCGACGCTGGCTACCTCACCCGCAAGCTCGTGGACGTGTCGCAGGACGTCATCATCACGCAGGAGGACTGCAACACGGTGAACGGCATCGAGGTCGAGGCGATTGTCGAGGGCGACGAGGTCAAGGTCACGCTCGGTGAACGTGTCCTCGGCCGCACCGCACTCTACGAGATCCGCAACCCGAAGACGGGCGAGTTGATCGTTCCCGCCAACGAGATCGTCGACGAGAACGCCGCCGCCAGGATCAACGCCGCCGACATTGAGCGCGTCTGGATCCGCTCCGGCCTCACTTGCGACGCCGAGCACGGCATGTGCGCCAAGTGCTACGGCCGCGACCTCTCCACTGGCAGGCAGGTCGAGATCGGCACCGCCGTCGGCATCATCGCCGCGCAGTCGATCGGCGAGCCTGGCACCCAGCTCACGATGCGTACGTTCCACATCGGCGGCACGGCGTCCGCCACCGCGGCCAAGCCGGAGATCGTCCTCAAGAACGACGGCATCGCTAAGTTCGTCGACGTGCGCAAGGTGCGCAACGACGAGGGCCGCGAGGTCGTCCTCAACAAGAACGGCTCGCTCGAGATCTACTCGAAGTCCGGCGCCAGGCTCGACGTCTACCAGCTCCAGATGGGCACGGTGCTCCTCATCGAGGACGGTGCCGAGGTCAAGAAGAGCCAGAAGGCCGCCGAGTGGGACCCACACTCCGTCCCGGTCCTCTCCGAGGCCGCCGGCCGCGTCCAGTTCGTGGACTTCGAGGAGGACGTCTCCGTCAAGACCGAGACCGACCGCGCCACCGGCGCGAAGACGCTCGTCGTGCTGCCGACCTCCGAGTCGAACCTGCACCCGCGCATCGAGATCCGCGCCGCCGACGGCGCGATGCTCGACTCCCACGACGTCCCGACCGGCGCCATCGTCATGGTGCGCGACGGCATGAAAGCCACCGCCGGCATGCTGCTCGCCAAGACGCCGCGCGAGGCCGCGAAGACCCGCGACATCACCGGCGGTCTGCCGCGCGTCGCCGAGCTCTTCGAGGCCCGCCAGCCCAAGGACGCCGCGGAGATCGCCAAGATCGACGGCGTCATCGAGATGCCTCCGGAGAACGTCCGCGGCAAGCGCTGCGTGAAGGTGGTCGACAAGGTCACCGGCCTCGTCGAGGAGCACCTCATCCCGATGGGCAAGCAGATCGTCGTGTTCAAGGGCGACCACGTCAAGAAGGGCCAGCCGCTCACCGAAGGCCCGGTCATCCCGCAGGAGATCCTCGAGGTGTCCGGTCCGCAGGAGCTCGAGAAGTACCTCGTCAACGAGGTGCAGCAGGTCTACCGCCTCCAGGGCGTCGAGATCAACGACAAGCACATCGAGATCATCGTCCGCCAGATGCTCCGCAAGGTCCGCATCACCAACCCGGGCGACACCGAGTTCCTCTGGGGCGAGCAGGTCTCCCGCCAGTCGTTCCTGCGTGTGAACGAGGAGATGATGAACGAAGGCCGCCGCCCGGCGGAGGCCCAGCCTGCGCTCCTCGGCATCACCAAGGCCGCGCTCGAGACCGACTCGTTCATCTCCGCCGCGTCCTTCCAGGACACGACGCGCGTCCTCACCGAGGCCGCGACGATGGGCAGGGTCGACGAACTCCGCGGCTTCAAGGAGAACGTCATCCTCGGCCACCTCATCCCCGGCGGCACCGGCTTCCCGCTCCACCGCTACATTAAGCTTGTGCCGCTCGCCGAGCCGATCTCCGACGAGGAGATGGAGAAGCTCCACGACGAGCAGCGCAAGCGCAACGAGGAGGTCTACGGCATCCCGTCGTCCGGCATCCCCGGCGAGGAGGACAGCGAGGACGAGTCCGACCTCGTGCCGCAGCTGATGGCCGACAACGGCGACACCTCGGCGGACGGCAACGAGATCGTCAACTCCGACGAGATCACAAGCGGCGGCGACGACCTGCTGAACTGATCCGCGGCAAATCGAAGGGAATGAGATGGAAATCGTAATCCTGCTCGGCGCCCCCGGATCCGGCAAGGGGACCATCGCCTCGCGGCTCGCGGGCGAGGACCCCGCCGTCCGCCACGTCTCCTCCGGCGACCTCCTCCGCGGCGCCATCGCCGCCGGCACGCCCGCCGGCGTCGAGGCCAAGGCGTACATGGACAAGGGACAACTAGTCCCCGACGCGCTCGTCGTCGCGATGATCGGCGACGTGATCGCCGCCGAGAAGACCGCCAAGACGATGCTGCTCGACGGCTTCCCGCGCAACGTCGCCCAGGCCGAGGCGCTCGAGCGCTCCGGCGCGAAGGTGCGTTCCGCCGTGCTGGTGGACGTGCCGGACGAGATCATCGCCGACCGCATCGCCGGCCGCCGCACCTGCCCGAAGTGCAAGGCCGGCTACCACGTCAAGGCGCTGCCGCCGAAGGTGGAGGGCATCTGCGACAAGTGCGGCGCGGCGCTCACGGTGCGCAAGGACGACAACCCCGAGACCGTCAAGGACCGGCTCGTCGTCTACCACCGCGAGACCGAGCCGCTAGTCGCCTACTACGAGGCGAAGGGTCTCCTCCGCCGCATCGACGGCGACCAGGGCCCGGTGCGCAACGCCGCGGCGTTCAAGGCCGCGATGTAGCAAGATGAAGGTCGACGTCAAGTCGCGGGCGGAAATCGACCGGATGCGCGAGGCGTGCCGGATGAGCGCGGAGATCCGCGACATCTGCGCCGCCGCCGTCGCGCCCGGAGTCACCACCGGCGAGATCGACGCGCTCGTCGTCGACTACTGCGAGAAGCACCACGTCAAGGCCGGCTTCTACGACTACCACGGCTACCCCGGCCACCTCTGCGTCTCGATCAACGACGAGGTGATCCACGGCATCCCCTCGCCGCACCGCGTCATCGTGCCCGGCGACCTCGTCAAGACCGACGTCGGCATCTTCAAGGCCGGCTTCAACGGCGACACCTCGCGCACCGTCGCGGTCGGCGTCACCGACCCCGAGGTGCTGCGCCTCGTCGAGACCACCAAGGCCTGCCTCAAGGCCGGCATCGCCGCCTGCGGCCCCGGCGTCCACCTCGGCGACGTCGGCTACGCCATCGAGCAGGTCGCCGTGGCAGCAGGCTTCGGCGTCGTCCGCAACTGGATCGGCCACGGCGTCGGCCGCACCATCCACGAGGACCCGGAAGTGCCCAACTACGGCAAGCCCGGCACCAAGCTCGTCCTCCGCCCCGGCATGACCATCGCCATCGAGCCGATGATCACCATGACCAAGGCCGGCGAAGCGACCGACGTCCTCTCCGACGGCTGGACCGTCGTCACCCGCGACCGCTCGCTCTCCGCCCATTTCGAGCATACCGTGGCCATAACCGACGACGGCTGCGAAATCCTCACTTTGCCGGCGGACTATCCCTGAAGTTCTCAGGCCCGAAGGCGCCCTGGTCGAATGGCGGCTGATTGCCTGGGGGCGGATGGTCCGCCGGCTTCTAACCGGCCAACGAGCCGCGAATCACGAACCCCGAGCCGCGAAATATGCTATAATACGCGCCATGAAGACCTCACTCCTCTCGCTTGCGGCCGCGGCCGCGCTCGTGTTCGGCGCTTTCGCCGACGGTTCCAGCACCGTGTCGGTGGTCGTCGACGACTCCACCAACACCTACAACCTCGCCGCGCTTGCCGACGACGGAGACGTGAAGGGCGCCAAGTCCTACGTCGACGCCTACGCCGACAATGTCCGCTACGACGCGGACTTCAAGGCCAACGAGTCCGCGGCGCTCGCGACGATCAGGTCCGACAAGGAGAGCGGCGTCTCCTTCTACGGCACCTGGTGGGCGATCTTCCCGCCGATCCTCGCGATCCTCCTCGCGCTGGTGACCAAGGAGGTCTACTCCTCGCTCTTCGTCGGCATCGTCGCCGGCGGCGTCCTCTACTCCGGCTTCTCCTTCGAGGGGACGCTCGTCCACGTCGCCAAGGATGGCTTCATCGGCTCGGTGGCCGACCCGTACAACGTGGGCATCCTCCTCTTCCTCGTCCTCCTCGGCGCGCTCGTCGCGATGATGAACAAGACCGGCGCCTCGGCGGCGTTCGGCCGCTGGGCCCAGACCCACATCAAGAGCCGCGTCGGCGCCCAGGTCGCGACGATCGTGCTCGGCATGCTCATCTTCGTCGACGACTACTTCAACTGCCTTACCGTCGGCAGCGTGATGCGCCCGGCGACCGACGCCAAGAAGGTGTCGCGCGCCAAGCTCTCCTACCTCATCGACGCCACCGCCGCGCCGATCTGCATTATCGCGCCGATCTCCAGCTGGGCCGCTGCGGTCGCCGGCTTCGCCAAGGGCGCTGGCGCCGAAAGCGGCTTCTCGCTCTTCATCAACGCCATTCCCTACAACTACTACGCCATCCTCACCATCCTGGCGATGTTCTTCTTCGCGCTCACCAAGTTCGACTTCGGCCCCATGAAGCGCCACGAGGCCGCGGTCTCGGCGGGGCTTCCCGACCTCGGGGCGATCGAGGACATGACCGAGCAGCTCGCCAGGAACGACCGCGGCAGGGTGATCGACCTGGTCGTGCCGGTCGTGGTGCTCATCGCCTCCTGCATGGTCGGGATGATCTACTCGGGCGGCTACTTCGGCGACGGCAACCCCGGCTTCGTCCAGGCGTTCTCCGACTCCGACGCGTCCGTCGGCCTCGTCTTCGGCTCGATCGTCGCGATCGTCTTTTCGGTCTTCTTCTTCCTCTGCCGCCGCGTAATCTCGTTCCGCGACTGCATGGAGGCCTTCCCCGAGGGCTTCAAGGCGATGGTTCCGGCGATCATGATCCTCTGCTGCGCCTGGGCGCTCAAGACCATGACCGATTCGCTCGGCGCCAAGATCTTCATCTCCGACCTCATCAACGGGCCGGCCGCCGGGCTCTGGAACTTCCTGCCCGCGATCATCTTCGTGATCGCCATCGTGCTCGCGTTCTCGACCGGCACCAGCTGGGGCACCTTCGGCATCCTCATCCCGATCGTGCTCGCCGCCGTCCCCGGCTCCTCGATGACGATCGTCGCCGTCTCCGCCTGCATGGCGGGTGCCGTCTGCGGCGACCACTGCTCGCCGATCTCTGACACGACCATCATGGCCTCCGCCGGCGCCCAGTGCAACCACATCGTGCACGTCGGCACCCAGCTCCCTTACGCGCTCGCAGTTGCGGCGGTATCGTTCGTCGCCTACGCGCTCGCGCCGTTCATCGGCAACGTCTGGCTGTCGCTTGGCATCGCCGTGGCGCTGCTCTTCGCGGCGCTCTTCGCGATGAAGGCCGTTCTGCGCGGCCGCGCCGACCTCGGCCCGGTCATGCGCGCCCTCGTCTCCGGCGCGTCGGAGAATGCGTTTGCCAAGGTCATGCGCACGATGGGCAAGGATATCCTCGCCGACGGCAAGGTCGACTTCAAGGAGACCGGCACGTTGCTCTCCTTCCTCAAGGGCATTGACGGCGAGGTGGCGGCGGAGTTCCGCTCCGCGCTCCTCAAGGTCCGCGAGGACGGCGAGATCTCAGCCGAGGAGTCCGCCAAGCTTGAGGAGATGATCCGCAAGTTCGTGAAGTAGATCGCCGCCGATGTCATTGCATCCATGCACGAAGCGGCTGGCGGCGACGGCCGCCGGCGCGCTTCTGGCGGCTTCCGCCGCGGCCGCCCAGTACGACGTCGCCGCCTACGTCTGGCCCGCCTACCAGCCCGAGCCCAGGTGGGCGGAGCTGGACATCTTCCCGGAGGGCATCGGCGAGTGGCAGAACGTGAAGGAGGCGGTGCCGAAGTGGAAGGGCCACGTCCAGCCGCTCAAGCCGCTCTGGGGCTACGAGAACGAGGCCGACCCGGCGGTGGTGGCGAAGAAGATCGACGCTGCGGTCGCGCACGGCGTCAACGTCTTCATCTACGACTGGTACTGGTACGGCCACCGCCCGTTCCTCGAAAGCGCCCTCGATGACGGCTTCCTCGGCGCGCCGAACAACGGCCGGATGCGCTTCTTCATCATGTGGGCCAACCACCACGTCAACAAGCTCTGGGACAACCGTGCCGCCGACAAGCGCTGGTCGTCGCCGACCTGGCGCGGGTGGGTGTCGCAGGAGGAGTTCAAGGAGCTCACCTGGCGCTGGATCGAGAAGTACTTCCGCCGCGGCAACTACTACCGCATCGGCGGCCGACCGGTGCTGATGATCTACGAGCTCAAGACATTCGTCGACGGCGTGGGCGGGCTCGCCAACGCGATGGAGTCGGTCGCCTATCTGCGCGACGCCTGCCGCGCTGCCGGTCTCGGCGGCGTCCACCTGATGGCCTGCGACTTCGGCGTCAAGCAGGAGTGGGTGCGGGCGCTGGGGGTGGAGTCCGCCTCGATCTACAACTTCGTCCACTGGGCCAGCCCGTCCGGCTACCCCGAATACTCCGCCTGGGCCGAGCGCGCCGCCCAGCGCTTCGTCCACGCCAAGGCGCAGCTCGGAGTGCAGTGCTACTTCTCCCACGCCTCGGTCGGGTGGGACACCAACCCTCGCTACCCCGTCGGCTCGGTGCAGCCGACTGTCCTCGGCTCCTCCCCGGAGAAGTTCGAGGTCGCCCTCCGCCGCGCCAAGGACTGGTGCGACCGCAACACCCCGCCCGGCTGGCCGCACGTTGTCACCATAAACTCCTGGAACGAGTGGACCGAGGGCTCCTACCTCGAGCCCGACGAGCAGTTCGGCTACGGCTACCTTGAGGCCGTGCGGCGCGTCTTCGGCCCCGGCTCGCCGCCCGCCGCCGTGCCTGGCATCGTGACGGTGGAGTCGCTGATCGACGAGACCCTCGACCGCGAGGCGGTGACGCGCATGCCGGTGCCCGCGTACGCGCGCAGCCACTGGGGCGGCACCGCGGGCGCGTCTGGCGCAAGGCGCGCGCTCACCAACTCCGCCGGCAGGGTGGAGTACATCGTCGCCGAGGCGAGCGGACCCGGCGCCGTTGTCGGCGGCTGGTGCGATGGCACCGGCTTCGAGAAGGCGAGGCTGTACGTTGACGGCTCAGAGCGTCCCGTAGTCGAGGGCTGGGCGTCGAGCGTCCTCTGCGGCCGCCCGCCGTCCGCGCCGCTGCGCGACGAGGCGCTCTTCGTACCCATCCCGTTCGCCCGGAGCTTCCGCGCCACCGTCGAGGCGTCCGACATCGGCGAGTTCAAGTACGGGATCGAGGCGCGGGTGTACGCGTGTGGGACGAAGGTGGAGAGCGCGTCCAGGACGGTGCTTGACCGAGTCGCGCGCGCCGTCGCCTACGCGAAGTCGGTCCTGCCAGCGCGTCCCGGCGGCCACATCGAGAAGTCGCTCGTCTTCGACGGCCGCCTCGAGCCCCAGGCGTCGCGGACGCTGCGGTTCGGCGGACCAGGGGCGGTCAAGAACATCTCGGCCAAGGCGGTGTTCGCGGAGGGTGCCACCGGGCCGGTGACTGCCGCTGGCGCGTTCGACGCCGTCGAGGTGACGATTAGGTTCGACGGCCACGAGACCGTGCGCGCGCCGCTCTCCGCGCTCTTCGCGCCGGCTGGGCTGCCGTCGGAGCGGTTCCGCTCCTGGTATGCGCTTTCGGGCGGCGACGGCTACATGGAGTCGTTCTGGGTGATGCCGTTTTCCAACTCCTGCGAAGTCGTCCTCGCCAACCGCTCGTCGGTCATGGTCGACATCTCCCGCTCGCAGGTAGCCGTCGACCGCTACGCCTTCGAGCCCGGGAGGAGCATGTACTTCGCGGTTTCATCGTCGCCGGTCGCGTCGGGTCCGGTCAGGGTGGCGGGGGTGGCGTCGGCCGGAGGCCCCGCCGGCGCGCCGATCTTCTGCGGACGCAACCTCGACGCCGCGCTCTTCACCTCGTTCGCGGCGTCCGACCTCGGCGAGTTCAGCCAGTTCGTGCCCCGCCGCGTCGGCACCACTGTCTTCAACTACTTCCTGCCATAGCCAGCGCATTTTTTTGAAACACCCCCTTGCGCTCCGCCGCAGGAATATGATATACTACGCAATGTTTTCCGATGCGAGGATAACTCAGTTGGTAGAGTGCCACCTTGCCAAGGTGGTTGTCGCGGGTTCGAGTCCCGTTCCTCGCTCCAGAAAGCCAAGGTGAAATGGGGGCGTAGCTCAGCTGGTAGAGCAAGTGACTCTTAATCACTGGGTCCAGGGTTCGAATCCCTGCGCCCCTACCATTTCGACCGACTATGATGGCTAGGTAGCTCAGTTGGTAGAGCAACGGACTGAAAATCCGTGTGTCAGCGGTTCGATCCCGCTCCTGGCCACCACTAAAAACCGTTGTCGGCTGTAGTCAGTCGAATATGGTATAATACGCGGCATGGGGATGAAGCACAGGATTCCGTATGTCGCAGCGCTCGCGTGTGCGCTGCCATTCCTTGTGGTGGCGGTTGCGATGGTGGTGGCCGATTCCGACCTGGACGGCGGCGCGGCGGAGCTGCGCGAAGGCGCGTTCAGGGTGCGCTTCCGCGATTGCCCGACCTGCGAGATGCGGATGCGCGTCTCGCCGGAGGCGTCGATAGCCTTCGTCAACACGAGCAGGGTTGGCGCGGCGGACCGTCCCGCCGTCGCCGCGCGCGCCTTCGCCGTCCTGCGCATGGCCGACGCGGCGCGGCGTGCGCTTGCGGCGGAGGGCGGCGCTGTCGGCGAGGATATGGCGGCGAAGGCGCTTGCCGACGCTGCGCGTCTCTGTGGCGAGGGCGAGGAGCGGTCGCTCGCGCAGAAGGACCCGAAGGCTACCGTGCGTTTCCGCGGGGTGGCTGGCGCTGGCGGCAAGGCAATGTTCCTCGCCCTGCGCAACGACGGCGACAAGTCTTTTGAATTCAATATTCCGTTTGCCGCGCTCGGGTTCAAGGAGCGGGTGGCGGCGTTCGACCTCGTGGAGATGGCGGAGCTGGACCTCGACGCGGACGCGCTCACGCTGTCGGTTCCCGCGGGCGGCGAGCGGCGGTTCCGCCTCGACGCCTTGCCAGTTGCGGAGAAGGGCGGCGCGAAGCGCTGATGGGCGTCGCATGCTGGTCGAAGTCGAGGATCTGCGCATCGAGTTCGCGTTCGAGGGACGCGTCTCGGTGCCGGTGCGGAAGGTCGGCTTTCGGGTGCCGGAGAACGGACGCGTCGCGCTCGTGGGCGAGTCCGGGTGCGGCAAGTCGCTGACGGCGCTGGCGCTCGGCGGCCTCGTCGACCGCGCGAAGATCACCGGCGAGATCCGCGGCCGCCCGCGGATCGCGTACGTGTTCCAGAACCCGATGCAGTCGCTCGATCCGGTGATGAAAGTCGGCGCGCAGATCGAGGAGGGGATGCGCGCAGGTTCTCGTCCAGACCGTCTCCGCCGCGTCGCGGAGCTCATTGAGGCGGTGGGGCTGCCGCCGGAGTCCGCGAAGAAGCATCCATGCGAGCTTTCCGGCGGCCAGCAGCAGCGGGTGATGATCGCCTCGGCGCTCGCGCAGGATCCGGAGCTGCTGGTGGCGGACGAGCCGACGACGGCTTTGGACGTGACCACCCAGAAGGAGGTTCTCGACCTCATCGCGCGCATCGCCGACGAGCGGAAGATGGCGGTGCTGCTCATTACCCACAACCTGGGGCTCGTCTCCGCCTACTCGCGCGAGGTCTACGTGATGTACGCCGGTGAGGTGGTGGAGTCCGGCGCGGTGGCGGAGGTGCTTGCGCATCCGCGGCACCCGTACACGCAGGGCCTGCTCGCCGCGGTGCCGCGTCTGGACGCGCCGCGCGACGCGCCGCTGGCGGACATCCCCGGCACGGTTCCGCCGCCCTGGGACTGGCCGAAGGGGTGCGCGTTCCACCCGCGCTGCCCGAAGGCCGTCGCCACCTGCTCTGCCGACAGCTTCGTTCGATGTCCGCTTGTCTAACCCTGAATTACGAACCACTAATCACAAACCACGAATGAAATACACAGCACTGATGATGTTGGCGCTCTTTGCCGCGACTGCGACCGCGGCAGAAGACGTCTTGATTGCCCGCATGCCGGAGATCTTCGCCAAGGCCGCTGAGCATTACCGGGCCCTGGACGCGGCGGCGACGCCGCTCAAGGGAGCGGAAGATGCGAAGGAGGCGGTGCCGCACGGTGCCAAGCCGCATGGCGATCGCCGGGTTCCGCACGGCTGGAACGCCAAGACCGACAAGCTCGACATGCGCTCCATCTACTGGTGGACCTCGGGGCACTTTCCGGGCTCGCTCTGGTATCTCTACGAGGCGACCGGAGACGAGTTCTTCAAGGATCGGGCGACCGCTTGGACGGAGACGCTCGCGCCGAATTCCAAGGTGACGGACAACCACGACGTCGGCTTCATCATGTACTGCTCGTACGGCAACGCGCGCCGTCTTCTCAAGACCGACAAGTACGACGCGCTGCTCGTCGAGACGGCGGATTCGCTTTCGAAGCGGTTCAACTCCGAGCTTGGCCTCATAAGGAGCTGGGGCGCGCTGAACGAGAAGCGGGAGTTCCTGGTCATCCCCGACAACATGATGAACCTCGAGCTGCTTGAGTGGGCGGCGAAGGCGAAGGGCGGGGACCGGCGCTTCGACGAAATCGCGCGCTCGCACGCCGACACGACGATGAAGCACCATTTCCGTCCCGACGGCGGCGTGTTCCACGTGCTCAACTACGACCAGCGCCCTGGCTTTGTCGGCGTGGTGCAGGAGATCCGCAGCGGACAGGGACGCTCCTGCGAGACGGCGTGGAGCCGCGGGCAGAGCTGGGCGATCTACGGCTACTCGATGATGTTCCGCGAGACGGGCGAGAGACGCTACCTCGACTTCGCCTCGAAGCTCGCCGACTACGCCATCGGGCATCCGAACATGCCGACGGACGGCATCCCGTACTGGGATTTCGGCGCGCCCGGTGAGGAGCGCGACAGCTCCGCCGGCGCGGTCATGGCCTCGGCGCTGGTGGAGCTTGCGCGCCTCGTCGGCGGCAAGAAGGGCGCAGCCTACCGCGTCTTCGCGGCGAAGCAGCTTCTCGCGCTCTCGTCGCCAGCGTACTTCTCCGAGGGTGACGAGAACGGGCACTGGCTGCTCAAACACGGCGTCGGGCACAAGCCGACGAATAGCGAGGTCGACGTGCCGCTCGACTACGGCGACTACTATTTCCTCGAGGCGCTGCTGCGGTACAGGGAGAGCGGGCGATGAAGGAGGCGTTCGCATACATAATAGGGCTCGGCGCGGCGGTTAATCTCGCTGGGGACAGTCCCTTTTGTGTCGATTGAAAAAAACGCATAACTTGTCGATCCGGATAATGAAGTCGCTCGCCAGATTGCAGGGGACGCAGGCGTCTGTTTCGGCAATTATTGCTCCGGCAATGAAATGTCGTGAGCGGTCAAAACTCGTAGGGCGCGGACTCCGGCCGCGCCGCAACGCCAAACCAGCGAATTTACGTTGTGAAATCGTTGCGGATCGCCCAGAGTGCGATCCCTACCAAACTGTGTCTTGTCATAATATTTCATCGCCGCATCTATAGCCACTATCGCGACAAGAGCGGCCTTGAATGTGACGCGGTGATGCATCTGCGAGATGGTAGGTATGGACTTATCAAGGTGAAGATCGGCGGAGAGGCACTTATTGCCGACGGGCTAAAGAAGCTGAATCGTCTCGCGAGCGAGATTGATACCAAAACGATGAAGGAGCCCGCGTTCCGGATGATAGTCGTTGCCGAAGGTGAATATGCGTATGAGGAATTCGACGGAACGATAATCTGCCCAATTGGCTGCCTAAAACCTTGAAAACGCGCTGCATAGTCATCAAGTCACTGACCATGAATATGGTATAATACACGCAACCAACTTATGGACTCAAGTAAACTCACAGTCGTTGGCGCGGGGCTGTTCGGCGCGGTTGTGGCGCACGAGGCGGCGAAGCGCGGCATGAAGGTGACGGTGATTGACCGGCGCCAGCACATCGGCGGCAACTGCTACACCAGGAACGAGGACGGCATCAACGTTCACGTCTACGGCGCGCACATCTTCAGGACGAGCCGTCGCGACATCTGGGACTACGTCCGCTCCTTCGCCGACTTCAACCACTACGTCAACTCGCCGATTGCCATGTACCACGGCAAGCTTTACAACCTGCCGTTCAACATGAACACCTTCCACCAGATCTGGGGCGTGACTACGCCGGCGGCGGCGAAGGCGAAGATCGAGGAGCAGCGCCGCGAAATCAAGGGCGAGCCGCGCAATCTGGAGGAGCAGGCGATTTCGCTCGTCGGGCGCGACGTCTACGAGATCCTGATCAAGGAGTACACCGAGAAGCAGTGGGGGCGTCCCTGCCGCGAGCTGCCGGCCTCCATCATCCGCCGGCTGCCGGTGCGGTTCGTCTACGACAACAACTACTTCAACGACCCGTACCAGGGGATCCCAGTCGGCGGCTATACCCAGATATTCGAGAAGCTGCTCGCCGGTTGCGAGGTGCTGCTCGGCGTGGACTGGCGCGACTACCGTGCGCAGTCCGGCGAGCTCGGGCGCGTCGTCTACACCGGGCCGATCGACGAGTACTACGGCTACTCTTTCGGCCCGCTCGAGTACCGCTCGCTCCGCTTCGAGCACGAGCGTCACGACGAGACGGACAACCTCCAGGGCAACGCGGTGGTGAACTACACCGATGCGTCCGTCCCCTACACCCGCACGATCGAGCACAAGCACTTCGAGTTCCAGTGCGCGCCGGGCTACACGGGCGAGCGGACGCCGTTCACGATCGTCTCGAAGGAGTACTCGTCGGAGTGGAGGCCCGGCGTCGAGCCGTACTATCCGGTGAACGACGAGCGGAACCAGGCGAAGTACGCGCAGTACGCGGAGCTGGCAGCGGCGGAGAAGGGCGTCGCCTTCGGCGGCCGCCTCGGCTCCTACCGCTACTACGACATGCACAACACAATTGCTGCAGCCCTTAAGTTTGCGGAGGAACGGTTATGAGTACCAGTGAACGGCTCTGTGTCGTGATGCCGGTCTACAATGAGTGCGAGGCCATCGGTCCCGTGCTGGAGAAGTGGGCGGCCGCGCTTGACGGATTGGGGATGGACTATGTGATTCGTCCCTACAACGACGGCTCGAAGGACAACTCGCTTGCCGTGATGCGAGAAGTTGCCGCGCGGATCAACGCGGCGGCTTCCGCCGCTGGCCGATCGGGACGGATCGAGGTCCGGGACAAGCCTAACGGTGGCCACGGCCACACGATCCTCACTGGGTATCGCGATGCCGTGGCGGACGGGTTCGACTGGGTGTTTCAGATCGACTCCGACGACGAGATGGGACCGGAGAAGTTCGGTGAGCTTTGGGCGGCCCGCAGTGGTTATGATTTTCTGGTCGGTATACGCGATGGACGTGTCCAGGCGCTGCCGAGAAAGATAATCTCGTTCGTGTCCCGACTCTGCGTGCGCCTGTTCTACGGCAAAAGCGTCTGGGACGTCAACACTCCCTATCGCCTGATGCGCGTCAAGGGGACGGACGGCCGCGTCGGATTTGGCGAGCTGTTCGCGATGATTCCGCCGCGCACCTTCGCGCCGAATGTAATCTTGAGCGGACTTGCCGCGTGGCATTCGCTTCGCTGCATGGAGATTCGCGTTCCCCAGCACGACCGCACCACCGGCGAAGTTTCGATAAAGAAGTGGAAGCTCCTGAAGGCGGCGATGAAGAGCTTCATGCAGACCATTTCCTTTTCGATGTCCAATTGCCGCAAGTGGATTCCGCTCGTTCCGGTGCTGCTGGCGCTTGGGGTGCTTGCGACGGCGCAATCGTCGTATTTCTTCTTCCCTGGTCAGGACGACCAGGTCTATCAGCTCGCGGGCAAGATCCAGGCGGATGGCGGTCGGCTCTACCGGGACTTCTTTGACCACAAGGGCCCGATCTTCCTTGGCCTCAACTGGTTTGGCTATGCGCTTTGTCCAGGAGGATTGGGCATTGCCGCAGTAGAGTACATAATATACGCGTTGGCGATGGTGCTGCTATATTTCGGCATCGTCCGTAGATTCGGCGTGATGACGGCATTCTGGTTTTGTGCCGGCCTGCTGCTGATTCCGGCCTGGCCGAACCGCCCGGAGACTTTTGCGATGGAAATGAGCGTCGCCGGGTTGGGCCTGCTGCTGCTTTCTGGATGGCGGCCATGGGGTTGGGCTTTGTGCGGTGTGCTGGGGGCGTTTGCGTTTTTCAGCAAGCAGACGAGCGTTGGGTTTTTCGTCGGGGTGGGGGTGTACGCGCTCATTCAGTTCTTCCGGAAGCGTCGTGCTCCGCTGTGGGCGTATATTTGCGGTGGACTGCTCACAACGGCGGTGATTGTCGGCGCGCTGCTCGCCAAGGGCACGTTTTGCGACTACTGGGAATGCTGCTTCAGGTTCAACTCTATCTATGGAGGAAATGTCCGTCAATTCTTTGTTTATAAAGTCTTCGGCTTTTCAATTGGTATTTCTGTATACTGGGTTGTAGCAGTGGCCGGAATAGTGGCGTCGTGGAGCAGCTTTCCTGCTGTTGCGTTGCGGCGAGACATGTTGGTTTCGTGGTTAGTGGCTGCGGTCTGGGATTTCGTCCTTCTCGTGCTAGGGCAGGGACCATGGCCTTACCAACTGGCAATTTCGATGTTGATTATGTATCTTCCTGTATTGCCCATGCTATGGGCTGGACATGTGGGGCGAAAGTTCTTCGCTGTTGTCTTTGCAGCACTAATTTCCGGTTATCTCCCGCGGCTCAAGGAAATGTCTTTAAATGTTGAGCATAGATTCAAGCACGGCTGCAGGTTCACGAGGGAGAAAATTGGTATGAGTGAGCCTGCGTATGAAAAATTGCTTGCCAAGCTTAATTCGCTGCCGGATGCTAGCCTTTTTGTGTGGGGTGCGCCATTGGCTGGCGATGTATATGCCAAGGTTGCGCGGGAGAATCCGCTGTCGCCCTACTACTACAGCGT
>SFPL01000119.1 GCA_004551905.1 Lentisphaeraceae bacterium | reverse complement strand
CAAAAGTCAAGGGGGAATCTGCAAAAAAGTCAAAATATGCAGGACGGGCCGGGATGGCGCGACGCCATCCCGGCCCTGTGGACAAAGGTCGCCTCCTACGGCCTACCTGTGCGAAGAATTAGGGATTTGTAATCCGTGATTTCGCCAAAGAATTCACATTCCGCATCTTCCAGAAGTAAACTTGATTTTAGTGGTAGTTTACCCCTATAAAAACTGGCTGTTGTTGAGGGACGAGGATTCTTTCATCCTCCCGGGGAGGGGACCCAAGTTTACTGTCGGACAGCCGAGAAATTCGGCATACTATGCCCATCCCGACGAAGGGTTGCGGCGGGTGTCCGCAGCCCGACGACGGTCAAACGAAAAGAAAGGCAAACGACAATGCAACACATGCAACTGGAAAACAGGCAGCGACTCGGGTTCCTCGCGAGTCTCGAATGGACGATGAGGAGGATCGCCGAGGACATGGGCTGGAGCTCCCAGGCCATCTCGGACGAGCTGCGCAACCGCAGGGTGGACAGCGACATGCCCTTTGCTGAGAGGAGCAGGACGCCCTACGACATCTTCATCGAGAAGCACGGCGCGCAGGGCAGGGCGTTCCTCGACGCGCTCGGCATCGTCCGCATCCCGGCGAAAACAGAAGCAAAAAGCAGGTCTCGGTTTCCGCGGATAGGCCGATTCCCGCTGCTCGGCCATCAAACTTCGGATTTACTTCTGGAATCCAAGTTTACTTCTGGACGCGGCGAAGATCTTGTCAGATTCTCGCGTAAGATTTCCCTTCCTCAATGTACTATGAAGTAGAAGAAGGGAGTTACATCATGAGAAATCTGAAGTTTATCGTTGTAGTTGGTTTGGTCGTCGCAAGCACTATTGCCTGGGGTGATACGAAAACCACTTATCGCGACGCGAGTGGGCGCATCCAGGGGACTGTTACGACCGATAGATACGGTAAGACAACATATCGGGACTATCAGGGTCGCGTTCAAGCGACTAAAACGACGGATAAGTACGGCAAGACCACTTATCGCGATGCGAGTGGTCATGTGACGAGGACTGAAACGACTGATAAATACGGTAAGACCACCTACAGAGATTCGCTTGGACGGGTGCAGGGAACTAAAAAAACTGACAACTACGGCAAGACAACCTATAGGGATGCGAGTGGGCGCATACAAGCGACGTCAACGACCGACAAGTATGGGAAGACCACTTACCGCGATTCCCAGGGGAGGATTAAGAGAACCAAGAAATAGCCGTTAGCTACTCAGGTGTGTGATTTTCCACACCCGCGCGTCTGCGCACACTATACACTTTCTCCCGGCTAATAATCAAGATACGACCAGGCGGGCGCGGCAGGAGGGCGAGGTTGCGTAGATCTCGTCGAAGTCGCCGCGGGCGAGCGGCGGCGTCTCCACCGGATCGTTCGCATACGTAGCCACCGCGCGATAGCGGCAGGCCGGAGCGAGGGCGGCGAGCGAATCGACGACCCCCTCGGGCAGCAGCCGCAGCACCGTCTGCTCCGGATGCACGACGGCGAGGAGTTCCCGCAGCAACGTCGACGAATTGGCGGCGGACGCGACGAGCCGCACATCGAGCCGCCGTCGACGGGCCGCCTCGGCGGTGGACGGACCGATCGCCGCGACCTGCACACCTTTCGCGCGGAACGCCGCCACGACCGCCTCCGCCAGCGTGTCGACCGCGTTTGCGCTCGTCACCACGAGCCAGTCGGCCGCCCCTGCCTCGGCGGGCGTCAGCGCGCTGGGCAGCGGACGGACCCGGCCGACCGTAACTTCCGTCACCTCGGCTCCGGCCGCCCGGAGCCGATCGGCGAGCGCCGACGGGCCATCGCCGACCTTCGCAACGAGACAGCGCCGCCCGAACGCGGCGACGTCGCCGACGACCAGCACCGCTGGCGCCGAAAGCCCGTGCGCCGCCGCAGCAGCTGCAATCGATGCGAGCGGGCCGCGGACCGAGCGCTGGCCGGCGGTCGTGCCGCCGGCGACCACCGCCGACGGCGTCGACGGGGCGCGCCCGGCGGCGATGAGGCCGGAGGCGATCTCGGCCAGCTGGCTGAAGCCCATCATGAAGACGAGCGTCGTCCGCCCGTCCCGCATCGAGGCATAGTCGAGATCGTCGGCGGCGAAGCGCTCACCGCGCGCGGCGATGACGCGGAATGCCGTCGCCGCGCCGCGATGGGTGAGCGGAATGCCCGCCGCCGCCGGCGCGGCGATCGCCGCGGACACGCCGGGAATGACTTCGCAGACGATGCCGCGCGAACGCAGGAACGCGACTTCCTCGCCGCCGCGTCCGAAGACGAACGGATCCCCTCCCTTCAGCCGCACGACGTGCGCGTGACGCGCGGCGAGCGCGACGAGCAGTTCGTTGATCTCGCGCTGGGTGGCGGACCGGGCGTCGGCGCCGCCAGCCGTCGCCGGCGTCTTGCCGACGTAGCGTAGTTCGCAGCCGCTCCGGGCTTCGCGAAGCAGCTCCGGGGCGACGAGCCGGTCGTAGACGATGGCGTCGGCCGAGCGGATCGCCGCCAGTCCCTTCACCGTGATCAGGCCGGGGTCGCCTGGGCCGGCGCCCACGAGGGTCACGCGCGTCGGCTTCGTCCGCTCGAAGAAGGTCCGCAGTCGCAGTTCGCCGTCGGCGGCAATCTCTGCATAGGCCGCCACGGCGTCACGGCAGGTCGCGCCGGTCGAGCGGAGGAACTCGCGCTCGGCCTGCGCCACTCGTTCGGCCGCGTCGTCGCCGAGCGCGTCCACCCTGGCCTTGAGCGCGACGTCGGCGGCGCGCAGCTCGATCGCCAGCTGTCCCTGGTTCGGCGCGGGAATCATCCAGGACGGGTCGAGCCGCTCGGCAATCGTCTCGCTCATCCCGAGCCGGTCCAGTCCGGCGCAGGCGAGCACGAGCGCGTCGAGCGGCGGCGCATCCGCCCGCGCCTGGTCCTTGCCGAAGAGCCGGGCGAGCCGAGTGTCGACGTTGCCGCGGATGGGTACGAATCGGAGGTCTGGGCGGCGCGCGCTGAGAAAGCGGGTGCGACGCACGCTGCCCGTGGCGACGATGGCGCCGCGCGGCAAGTCGTCGAGCTTGAGGCCGGTTCGCGAGACGAGCGCGTCGCGCGCGTCGGCGCGCGTCCAGGCCTTGGCGAGCGTCAGTCCCGGCGGCATCTCCGCCGGCAGGTCCTTCATGCTGTGGACGAGCAGGTCGACCTCGCCGGCGAGCAGGCGTTCCTCGAGGTCGCGCACGAACGCCCCGGCGCCGAGCTCCGCGAGCGGCGAGATGCGGTCGCGGTCGCCACGCGAGGAGAGGATGACGAGCTCAAAGCTGTCCTCGCCATAAGCCGCTTCCAGCCTGCGTTTCACCAATTCGGCCTGCACGAGCGCCAGCCGGGAACCTCGGGTACCGATTCTACAGTGCATCGAGCCAGGCCTCCGTTCTGTCTACCGCCTCGTCGACGATCTTCTTCCCCTTCGCCGTCAGCGCCTCCCGCTCGGCGCGGTCGCCGGCCGCGAGCTCTCCGATCGTGCCGATGCTGATCAGCTCGGCGAGCGGATGTTGGGCGACGGCAGGCTCGACGTCGCACGGCGAGGCGAGGTCGAGCAGCAGCGTGGGCCTGGTCAAGATCAGACGGTCGGCGGCGACCACCGTATGCGGCGAAGCCGTGGCGGAAATGACGATGTCGCT
>SFPL01000118.1 GCA_004551905.1 Lentisphaeraceae bacterium | reverse complement strand
GTCCCCGTCGGCATCCCGTCGGGTGGCTTGTCATGCCTTGAACAGGCTGTGCGGCAGGGTCTCGTCGCGCAAAACCGCTTACAAATGTCCACGGCGGCTCGGCGCAGCCGAGACGACGGGGGTATTTGTAATCCGTGGGTGACCCCCCCCCCCCTTGCAAACCAGGGGGCATTTTCGGTATAATACACACTTATTTCCAAATCACCAAGGAAGAAAAGAAAATGGCAAAACGCGACATCCCTCTCGAGAAGGTACGCAACTTCGGCATCATGGCCCACATCGACGGCGGCAAGACGACGACGTCGGAGCGCATCCTCTTCTATTCCGGCAAGAACTACAAGATCGGCGAGGTGCACGACGGCGCCGCGACGATGGACTTCATGGTCCAGGAACAGGAGCGCGGCATCACCATCCAGTCCGCCGCGACGTGCGTCCAGTGGGGCGAGTACCGCCTCTCGCTGATCGACACTCCCGGACACGTTGACTTCACCGCCGAGGTGGAGCGTTCGCTCCGCGTGCTCGACGGCGCGGTCGCGCTCTACTGCGCGGTCGGCGGCGTGCAGCCGCAGTCCGAGCAGGTCTGGCGCCAGAGCGAGAAGTACAAGGTGCCGAAGATCGCGTTCGTCAACAAGATGGACCGCGTGGGCGCGAACTTCTACAGCGTCATGGAGCAGATGAAGAACCAGCTCGGCGCGAACCCGGTGCCGGTCGTCATCCCGATCGGCGCGGCGGAGACGTTCGAGGGCGTCGTGGACCTCATCAAGATGAAGGCGCTCTACTTCGACATGAAGAGCCTCGGCAAGACGGTGATCGAGAAGGACATTCCCGAGGAGTACGTCGAGAAGGCCAAGGAGTGGCGCCAGAAGATGCTCGAGAGCGCGGCGGAGCAGGACGACGCGCTGATGGAGAAGTTCTTCGCGGGCGAGGAGCTCACGAACGAGGAGATCGAGATGGGCCTCCGCAAGGGCTGCCTCTCGCGCGCCATCACCCCGGCGTTCTGCGGCACGGCGTTCAAGGACAAGGGCATCCAGCCGCTTCTCGACGGCGTGTGCAAGTACCTGCCCTCGCCGCTCGACACCGGTGCGGCAGTTTCGGCCGACGATCCGACCCAGAAGCGCGAGGTCTCCGACACCGAGCCGTTCTGCGGCCTGGCGTTCAAGATCATGAACGACCCGAGGTCCGGCGGCAAGATCACCTTCGTGCGCGTCTACTCGGGCACGCTCAAGCTGGGCGAGGAGCTCTTGGACTCGACGATCGACAAGGAGCAGCGCATTTCGCGCCTCTTCCGCATGCACGCGAACAAGCAGGAGCCGCTCGACGAGGCGCACGCCGGCGACATCGTCGCCTGCGTCGGTCTCACCGAGACGCGCACCGGCGACACGCTCTGCGACCCGGACCACCCGATCACGCTGGAGTCGATCGACTTCCCGGCGCCGGTCATCTCGGTGGCGGTGAAGCCGAAGAGCCGCGGCGACAACGAGAAGCTCGGCGTCGCGCTGCACGCGCTGGCGATGGAGGACCCGACCTTCGTGGTCACCTTCGACCAGGAGACGAGCGAGACGATCATCGCCGGCATGGGCGAGCTCTACCTCGAGGTCATCGTCGACCGCCTGAAGCGCGAGTTCAACGTCGACTGCGACGTCGGCGCGCCGCAGGTCGCCTACCGCGAGACGATCACGACCAAGGTCGAGAACGAGTACAAGCACGTCAAGCAGTCCGGCGGCCGCGGCCAGTACGCGCACGTGTGCCTCCGCCTCGAGCCGCAGGAGCCCGGCAAGGGCTTCGAGTTCGTCAACGAGATCAAGGGCGGCGTGATCCCGACCGAGTACATCCCGGCGGTGGAGAAGGGCGTCAAGAAGGCGCTCGAGTCCGGCCCGCTCGCGGGATTCCCGGTGGTGGACGTGAAGGCGACGGTGTACTTCGGCTCCTACCACGAGGTCGACTCGAACGAATTCGCATTCGTGACCTGCGCGATGCAGTGCTTCAAGCAGGCGTTCATGAAGGCCAAGCCCCAGCTCCTCGAGCCGATGATGGACGTCGAGGTGGTGGTGCCCGAGCAGTACATGGGCGCGGCGAACGGCTCGATCAACCAGCGCCGCGGCCGCATCGAGGGCATGGAGGACCGCGCGGGCGTCAAGCTCCTCAAGGCCACCGTCCCGCTCGGCGAGATGTTCGGCTACTCGAACGCCATCCGCACCGTGACCCAGGGCCGCGGCTCGTTCACGATGATCTTCAAGCAGTACGAGGCGGTGCCGAAGAACATCGCCTCCGAGGTCGTCGAGAAGCGGATCAAGGAAGGCAAGGTGCGTCCGTCGGCCGAATAACGGCCGGCGGCGCCGCCTGCGCCATGCTTTTAACCGTCCGCGCCGGGCCAACAACGGCTGCCCGGCCGGACCGAAAACAGAAAGGAAAAGAAAAATGCCAAAGATGAAGACGAGGAAGTGCGCGGTCAAACGCATGAAACTCTCGAAGACCGGCAAGGTCCTCCGTTCGCAGGGCGGCCACGCCCACCTGAACAACGGCAAGAAGCGCAACCGCAAGAACAACCTCTGCGGGCGCACCGTGCTCGGGTCGCTCAAAGTCACCAAGACCTACGCCCGCGCCCTCCAGGGCCGGTAAATAGTGAAAGGAGGAAAAGGAAATGCGCGTTACCAATGCACCCGCTTCCCGTGAACGCCGCCGCCGGCGGCTGAAACTCGCCAAGGGCTTCTACGGCGCCCGCTCCAAGCTCTTCCGCACCGCGACCGAGGCGGTCGACCGCGCCATGCGGCTCGCCACCGCCCACCGCAAGCTCAAGAAGCGCAACTTCCGCCAGCTCTGGATCGGCCGCGTCAACGCGGCGGCCCGGCAGGAGGGCATCAGCTACTCGAAGTTGATCGCCGGTCTCACCAAGGCTGGCGTCGCGCTCAACCGCAAGATGCTCTCGGAGATCGCCATCCGAGATCCGGAGGGCTTCAAGTCGATTGTCGAGATCGCCAAGAACGCATAGGCCCATAGCGGTTTCCCAACCACAAGAGGAATGAAATGAACAGAGCAATCAAGAAAATCGTCGCGCGGGAGATCATCGACTCCCGCGGCAACCCCACCGTCGAAGTCGACGTCGTCCTCGAGGACGGCTCGCTTGGCCGCGCCGCTGTGCCCTCCGGGGCGTCGACGGGCGTCAACGAGGCGCTCGAGCTGCGTGACGGCGACCCGAAGCGCTACCTCGGCAAGGGCGTCTCCAAGGCGGTCGCCAACGTCAACAAGGTGATCGCGCCCAAGCTCGTCGGCCACTGCGCCTGCGACCAGCGCGGCATCGACCAGCTCATGCTCAAGCTCGACGGCACGCCCACCAAGTCGAAGCTCGGTGCCAACGCCATCCTCGGCGTCTCGCTCGCCGTCGCCAAGGCCGCGGCCGCGTCCTTCGGCCTGCCGCTCTACCGCTACATCGGCGGCACCAACACCTACACCCTGCCGGTCCCGATGATGAACATCATCAACGGCGGCGCCCACTCCGACGCCCCGATCGCGTTCCAGGAGTTCATGATCCGCCCGGTCGGCGCGAAGAGCTTCAAGGAAGGCCTCCGCTGCGGCGCCGAGGTGTTCCACAACCTGAAGAAGGTCCTGAAGGCCCGCGGCCTCTCCACCGCCGTCGGCGACGAAGGCGGCTTCGCTCCGGCGCTCGACTCGATCGAGGACGCGCTCGAGTGCATCATCAAGGCCATCAAGCAGGCCGGCTACAAGCCGGGCAAGGACGTCACCATCGCCCTTGACTGCGCTTCGTCCGAGTTCTACAAGAACGGCCGCTACGACTACACCTGGAAGGAAGGCAAGAAGGGCGCGAAGCGCACCTCCGCCGAGCAGGTGAAGTACCTCGAGGGCCTGGTCAAGAAGTACCCGATCGACTCGATCGAGGACGGCATGGCTGAAGGCGACTGGGACGGCTGGGTGGCGCTCACCAAGGCGATTGGCGACAAGTGCCAGCTCGTCGGCGACGACCTGTTCGTCACCAACGTGAAGTACCTGGAGAAGGGCATCAAGCTCGGCGCGGCCAACTCGATCCTGATCAAGGTCAACCAGATCGGCTCGCTCTCCGAGACGCTCGACGCGATCGAGATGGCGCACCGCGCCGGCTACACGTCCGTCACCTCGCACCGCTCGGGCGAGACCGAGGACGCGACGATCGCCGACATCGCGGTTGCCACCAACTCCGGCCAGATCAAGACCGGCTCCATGAGCCGCACCGACCGCATCGCGAAGTACAACCAGCTTCTCCGCATCGAGGAGCAGCTGGGCGCGAAGGCCGTCTACGGCTACAAGAAGGTCCGCTAAGGGCCAGCCACGGCATTACGCCAACAACGAGCCGCGCGGCCATCCGTCCGCGCGGCTCGCTTGTACCGTCCCCGAACCACGAACCCCGAACCGCGAATATGGTATAATACGCTTCAACTATGAGCGAAGAATGCAACCACGACTGCGCTAACTGCGCGAAGAAGAAGGACGGCGGCTGCTCCGACCCGAAGAGCTTCCAGGTCGCCGCCAACTCGAAGAGCCGCATCGGCAAGGTCATCGCCGTCATGAGCGGCAAGGGCGGCGTCGGCAAGTCGCTTGTCACCGAGCTGCTGGCGGTGGCGGCGTCCCAACGCGGACTCAAAACCGCCATCCTCGACGCCGACGTCACCGGACCGTCCATCCCGACCGCCTTCGGCCTCGCCGAGCGCGCCGTCGCCGACGGCGAGGGCGGCATCCTGCCCTGCCGCACCCAGCGCGGAATCGGGGTGATGTCGCTGAACCTGCTCGTCGACGACCCTAAGTCGCCCGTAGTCTGGCGCGGACCGGTGATCGCCGGCGCGGTGAAGCAGTTCTGGAGCGAGGTCGTCTGGGGCGACGTCGACGTGATGTTCGTGGACATGCCGCCTGGCACCGGCGACGTGCCGCTCACGGTGTTCCAGTCGCTGCCGGTCGCCGGCGCGGTGGTGGTCACCTCGCCGCAGGACCTGGTGCAGCTCGTGGTCGAGAAGGCGGTGCGGATGGCGGACATGATGAAGGTTCCGGTCCTCGGGCTTGTTGAGAACATGAGCTCCTTCAAGTGCCCCGACTGCGGCAAGGTGCACGAGGTGTTCGGTCCCTCCAAGGCCACGGAAATGGCGGCCGCACACGGCATCAAGGCCGTCGCATCGGTGCCGATCGACCCCGCGCTCGCTGCGGCGGTTGACGCAGGGACGGTCGAACATGCCGACGTCTCGTTCATGAAGCCGATCCTCGATGCGCTCGTCTGAACGCCAGACCGCGGGAGAGGAGGTCGCCAACGCCGTCACCCACGTCGTCGGCTCCCACCTCGGTGCGGCGATGCTGGCGCTGCTCGTCTGGCAGGGCGCGGTGAGCGGCGTGTACGTGGCGTGGAAGGCGACTTCAGGAGCCATCTTCGGCGCGTCGACGATCTTCCTCTACGCGATTTCGTCCGCCTACCACGCCGTCTCCTACGAGCCGGCGAAGCAGGTGCTGCACAAGATGGACCACATGGCGATCTTCTTCCTCATCGCCGGCAGTTACACCCCGTTCTGCCTGGTGACGCTGCGTCCTACGCATCCCGGTCTCGCCTGGACGATCTTCGGGGTGGAGTGGGGCGCGGCGGTCGTGGGGACGGTCTTCAAGGCCTTCACCACCGGACGCTTCCGCTACATCTCCACCTCGGCCTATGTGGTGATGGGCTGGGCGGCGCTCGCGGCAATTGCGCCGCTGATAAGGTCGCTCACCGGCCTCGGCGCGATGTGGCTCGTGCTCGGCGGTACGCTCTACACCGCCGGCTGCGGCTTCTACCTCTGGAAGCGGCTTCCCTACTCGCACATGGTGTGGCACCTCTTCGTGCTTGCCGGCACGGTCTGCCACTTCTTCTGCATCCTCTGGTACGTGATGGCGTGAGGCGCCTTGCCATGTCCTTCGAGAAGCGAGCGTACCTGATCGACATCACCCGCCGCGCGCCGACGACGCGGGCGATGCGGTTCGTAGTCGACCTCCTCGCCGGCTGCGGCTACAACGAGCTCTTCGTCCACCGCGGCGAATTCAGCTCCGGCTTCGAGGACGAACCTCCCACGCTCGAGAATCCGCAGCGGATAGCGGCCTACTGCGAGATGCAGGGGATCAAGCTCGTCGAGATCGACCCCGACGGCTACGACCGCCTCCTGCTCGCCGGCGACACGGTGGCTGTCTCCACCGAGTCGCCGCGCTCGCTCGCTGGCCGCGTGGAGGAAATGCGCGAGCGCATGGGACGCGCCGAGGAGGCTGCCCGTTTCCGCAAGGCGCGGCGGTTCCTCGTCACCGACTTCGCCGACGAGTGCGCCTGGCAGCCGCTCGCCACCTCGCTCCCCGGGATCATCCTCGGCGGCAATTTTGCGAGCGACGGACGCAAGGCGGCGAAGATGGACCTCGAGCGCGAGCTCGACCGGGTGCTTGACGCGCCTCTCGGCGGACTCCTCCTCAAGCTCGGCACCCTGTATCTGCGCGGTGGCGCGGTGCGGCACGACTCCTCCGAGTTCTTCAACATCCTCGCGAACGAAATCGGCTACTCGCGCCATCCCGGCATCACCGAGACGGTGCTCGAGGACGTAGGCGGAGTCGCGCGCGGCGTGCGCGTCGCCGCGGAGCGCTGGACCGACCGCAGCGACTGGGCCAAGGAGATCGTCCACATGGCGAACCTCCTCGACGCTGCCTGCCACCGCCGCGACGAGCGGCGCCTTCGCGCGCTCCGCGACGAGCACGGCCGCGTCTGGGCGCTCAGGTTCCGTCCCGAAGGCCGCGTCGAGTCGCTCTCCCGCCTCCCCCGCTTCTGACCACGAACCACGAGTCACGAACCACGAATATGCTATAATACATGGCAATGAGAAGCAGCAGCTCAATTCACTTGATTGGCGTTGGCGGGGTCGGCATGGCCGCGCTCGCCGTGCTGCTCCGTCGCCGCGGCTTCGAAGTGAGCGGCTGCGACTGTTCGCTCTCGGCGCGCACGCGCTGGCTGGAGGGCGAAGGCGTGAAGGTTGCCTGTGGACACGACCCCGCCCACGCCGCCGCCGCGGACTCGGCCGTGGTCACCCCCGCCGTGCCTGCGGACCATCCCGAAGTCGCGGCATTCGCCGGACGCATCCGCTCCCGCGGCGAAGTGCTGGCCGAGATCGTCTCGTCCGCGTCCGACTCCATCGCCGTCTGCGGCTCCCACGGCAAGACCACCACCGCTACCTGGACCGCCCGCCTGCTTGCCGCGCTCGGCGAGCCGGTGGAATGGGCGATCGGCGGCGAGACCGGCGCGTTCCCGGTCGCCGGATTCTCGCCCGGACGCGGCGCATTCGCCGGGAAAGAGGCGGTTCTCGTCGTCGAGGCAGACGAATCGGACGGCACCCTCGCGCTCTACCGCGCGAAGACTTTGGTCGTCACCTGCTGCGACTTCGACCACCCCGACCACTTCCCGAGCCGCGCCGCCTATCTCGCCTGCTTTGACGCAGCTCGCCGCGCTGCGCGGGAAGTCGTCGAGTCGGAGGCGCTTGCCGGCGACCCCGCTCTCGCTCCCGTCCTCGCCGCGCTCGCGCCCCACAACCGCCGCAACGCCCGCGCAGCTGCCGAGGTCGCGCTCCGACGCAGACATTCCGTCTCCGCCGTCGCCGCTGCGCTGGCGGACGTCGTCGCGGAGCTTCCCGACCGCCGCTTCCAAAAGGTCGCCGAGGGCGTCTGGACCGACTACGCACACCATCCCGCCGAAATCGCCTGCGCCGTCGCGATGGCGCGCGCCGCCGCGAAGGGTAGGTTGCGCGTCCTCTTCCAGCCCCACCGCCATTCGCGCACCCGGATCTTTGCGAAGGAGTTTCCCGCCGCATTCGCGGGGGCGGACGAAGTGGTGCTCTGTCCCGTCTACGCCGCCTTCGAGCCGCCGGTGGAGGGCGGGGACATCGCCGACCTCTACCGCGAGTTCCGCGTCGCCGGAAAGGTAAAGTGCCTTCTCGCGCAGTCCTGCGCCGAGGCTTGGGAGCACGCCTACTCCTCCGCTGCGCCCGGCGACGTGACGCTGCTGCTCGGCGCCGGCGACATCGTCGACCTCGTCGACCGCGTGCGGCGCGACGTCGCCGCGGGCGTTCCGCTGCCGCGGCGGCACGTCGTCGTCGGCGCGATGACTAACACCTGGCGGAGCGACCTCAGCCTGCCAATCGACTACGTCCGCGCGGAAGGTCCAGCCGGCCGACCCGGCGCGGAGATTGTCGCCGCGCGTTCGCGGCTCTGTCCCTGGATGGCCGGCATCCCCGGCACCGTCGGCGGCTGGGTGAAGATGAACGCGGGCGCGTTCGGCCACTCGATCTCCGAAGTCATCGACGCGGTGAAGGTGTCGGGACGCTGGATTCCAGCCTCGGAGTGCGGCTTCGGCTACCGTACGAGCGCCATCGACGGCGTGATCGAGGACGTGCGCTGGAAGGACGATCCGCCAGCCGACGCCGAGGTGGAGACGCCCGAGTCGTATCTCTCCCGGCGCGTGCGCTTCCCCACTGGCACCTACGGCAGCTTCTTCAAGAACCCGCCCGGCGACTTCGCCGGACGTCTCCTCGAGGCCGCGGGCGCGAAGGGGATGCGGGTCGGCGGCGCGTACGTCTGGGACGGCCACGCCAACGTCATCGTGCGCGGCGAAGGGGCGACCGCGTCGGACGTCCTCGCGCTCGCGCGGCTCATGCGCAGCCTCGTCTTCTTCCGCTTCGGCGTCTCGCTCGAGCCCGAGGTGCGCGGCATCGACTTCGATCGGCGATGATCGGGCTCGTCGACGTCAACAACTGCTTCGTGAGCTGCGAGCGCGTGTTCGACCGCAGCCTCGTCGGGCGTCCGGTGGCCGTTCTCTCCAACAACGACGGCTGCTGCGTCGCGCGGTCCAACGAGTTCAAGGCGCTCGGCATCGCGATGGGCACGCCGTACTTCCAGCTCAAGGACCGCGAGGCATCCGGCGAGCTTGTTTTCCGCTCCTCCAACTTCGAGCTCTACGGCGACATGTCGCGGCGGTTCATCTCGGTCCTGCGCGACGAGGCGCTGGAGGTGGAGCAGTACTCGATCGACGAAGCGTTCATCCGCCCGCCGCACCTCGCCGACGGCGACTTCGCCGCGTTTGGGCGGCGCCTGCGCGCCAAGGTGCTCCGGTGGACCGGGCTTCCCTGCGGCATCGGCTTCGCGCCCACGAAGACGCTGGCGAAGATCGCCAACGAGAAGGCGAAGAAGCTGCCGGACGGCGTCTGGCTGCTGCCGGACGACCCGACTGAAACTCTCGCGTCGCTCGCTGCCGACGACGTCTGGGGCGTGGGGCGCCGCCTCGTGCTCCGGCTCCGCGCGGAGCAGATCTTCACCGCCAGGGACCTGAGGGACGCGCCGGACGACCTACTGCGCGCCGTCGGCGGCGTCACGCTCCTGCGCACGGCGATGGAGCTCCGCGGCGAAAGCTGCCTCGACGAGCGCGACTACGACGCCGACCCGGAGAGCATCACCTGCTCGCGCTCGTTCGGCGAATGGGTGACGACGAAGGAGGGAATCGTCGAGTCGGTGGCGTCCTTTGCCGCGCAGGCGGCGGAGAAGCTGCGCCGCCACGCGATGCTCGCCTCCGGCTGCAACGTCTTCGCACAGGTGCACCGAACCGCCGGCGGCGGGGAGTTCGTGGAGCGGACGGCTGTGTTCCCCTCGCCTACCGACGCCACCAACGAGATCATCGCGGCAGTTCGTCCGGTGGCCGAGGCTCTGTTCGTGCCTGGCCTCGGCTACCGCAAGACCGGAGTGGTGTTCTTCGGGCTCGAGAAGGCCGGCACGGTGCGCCAGCTCGACCTCTTCACCACGGTCGCGGCGGCGGAGTCCTCGCCGCTCTACCGCGCGGTCGACCTCCTCAACGCGAGGTATGGCGCGGGAAAGGTGTTCTCCGCGTCCGAGGGCGTGGGCGCGAAGTCGTGGGCGGCGAAGCGCTCCAAGCTCTCCCGCCGCGCCACCACCCGCTGGGACGAGCTGCCGGTAGTCCACTGACTCCCCGCGAACCACGAGCCACGAATATGGTATAATACGCCCATGACCGCAGCTAAACTGATCATCGACAAGAAGCGCGAGGGGCGCGCGCTCGGTTCCGCCGAGATACGCGACTTCGTCAACGGCTTCACCGCCGGCGAGATACCCGACTGCCAGATGAGCGCGCTCGCCATGGCCATCTGCTGCCGCGGCATGACGGTGCGCGAGACCGCCGACCTCACCGACGTGATGATGCGCTCCGGCGCGTCGATCGACTGGAAGGGCGTCGTCGACCGGCCCGTCGCCGACAAGCACTCGACCGGCGGCGTCGGCGACAAGCTCTCGTTCGTCATCCAGCCGCTTGCCGCCGCCTGCGGCCTCGCCGTTCCCTCGCTCGTTGGCCGCGGCCTCTTGATAACTGGCGGCACCGCCGACAAACTCGAGTCCATCCCCGGCTACAAGGTCTCGCTTTCCATCGACGAGCTCAAGCGCGTCGTCGCCGACACCGGCCTTGCGATGGCGACGCAGACGGCCGAGATCGCCCCGGCCGACTGCAAGCTCTATGCGCTCCGCGACGTCACCGGCACCGTCGCCTCGATTCCGCTCATCACCGCCTCGATCCTTTCCAAGAAACTCGCCGAGGGCGCCGAGACGATCATCTTCGACGTCAAGTGCGGCCGCGGCGCCTTCATGAAGGACCAGACCGAGGCATATGCCCTCGCCGAAAGCCTTGTCTCCGGCGTCCGCGCCGCCGGCCGTCGCGCCGCCGCGCTGGTGACCGACATGGACGCCCCGCTCGGCTTCGCCGTCGGCAACGCCTGCGAGGTCGAGGAGGCGCTCGCGATGCTTTCCCCCGGCGCGGAGTCGGGTCCGCTCGCCGGCATCGTCGGCCTCTCCGTCGAGTTTGCCGCGCTGATGGTGTCGCTCGCCCGCGGCGTTTCGCTTGAGGACGCCCGCGCCGAGTGCCGCGCGCGGCTGGGCGACGGCTCCGCGCTCGCCAAGTTCCGCGAGATGGTTGCTGCGCAGGGCGGCGACCTCGACGCCTTCTCGCGGCTCGTCGCGCGCCCGAAGGTCAAGTACCGCATCCAGTCTATGCGCTCGGGCTACGTCGAGTCGATCGATGCCGAGCGCGTCGCCCGCGTCGCGCTTTCGCTTGGCGCCGGGCGCTGGCAGCCGGGCGACCGCATCGACCCTCTCGCCGGCGTGCGCCTCGCGGTCGGGCGCGGCGACAAGGTGTCCATCGGCTCGCCGCTCGCGACGCTCGAGAACAGCTCCGACCCCGACGCGCTCGAGCGCGCCGCCGCCGAGCTCCTCAAGGCATTCACCGTCTCGCCGACGCCGCCGGAGGCGAAGCCGCTTGTCATCGAGCGCATCGGCTGACAACGACATCTTGGAGGTCACGGAACATGGTCGACTACACCGAGCTCAGGAAGAAGTTCAAGGCGAAGAACCCGCAGCTGGACGAAAAGCGCCGCAAGAAGCAGCTGGCGATCAAGAAGATTGCGCGCGAGTACGAAGCGAAGAAGGCGGAGATCGCCGGCGGCGCTCCGGACCTGAAGAAGGGGCCGCTCTTCTACGGCATGGTGGTGCTCGTCCTCGTCGTGGCCGGCTCGCTGGTCGTCCCCGCCATCATGCGCGGCGACCTGACCCTCGGCAAGAAGCGCATCGAGCGCAACGAGCTCAACGCCCGCAAGTCGATGGACGCCCTGTCTGTTGCGCTCGGACGCTACAAGTTCCACGTCGGCGAGTATCCGTCGGCCGAGGAGGGCCTCGCCCCGCTCGCATACCGCAAGCCGAAGGAGATCCTGACGGTGCGGCGGCAGCATCCCGGCTGGGACGGCCCATACATCAACCACGTGGTCAAGGATCCGTGGGGCAACGACTACTTCTACGAGCCGCGTCCGGAAGGAGGCAATCCAATCCTCTACTCCAAGGGCCCTGACGGCCGCGCCGGCACCGACGACGATGTCCTCCCGGACCAGCTCAGCTTCGACGAGCCGTTCCGCGACACCTCCTGGACCAACCACTGGGCACCGTGCGAGCTGCGCGGCGTGGTGGTCGCGCCGGACGAGGAGACGAAGCGCCGCGTCCAGGAGCAGATGAAGGAATATGAATGACGACGAGAAAATGAGTTACCGGACCATATATGCGTTCTTCGTCGCGACGGCGCTTGCCGCCGCCGCGACGGCCAGGGACTTCGACCCGCGCGACTACGGTGCGAAGGGCGACGGCCGCACCTTCGACACAGCCGCGGTGCAGCGGGCTATCGACGAGTGCGCCGAGGCCGGCGGCGGGCGCGTGGTCGTGGACGGCGGAACCTACCTCGTCAAGCCCATACAGCTCCGGAGCGGCGTCGAGCTGCATCTCGCGTCCGGCGGCCGCATCCTCGGCTCCGGCGACTGGCGCGACTACCCCAACCGCGGCGACATGAAGCACGTCGTCTCCGCGAACCTGCCGCGCGCGCGCGACGCCGCGCTTATCTGGGCCGACGAGGCCGAGCGCATCGCCATCACCGGCGAAGGCGTGATCGACGGCAACGGCACCTGCTTCGTGCGGCCCGTCGCGGACGCGGAGTCGAAGAAGTGGAAGTTCGAGCGCATAGGCGGCTTCGACCAGTCGCCGCCGCGCGTCGTCTTCTTCGCCGGCTGCCGCGATGTCGCGGTGAAGGGGGTCCTCCTCACCAACCAGCCGGCCGGCTGGGGCTACTGGGTGCACGACTGCGACCGCGTCGTCTTCGACGGCTGCCGCATCCGCTCCGACGTGACCTACCCCAACAACGACGGCATCCACATCAACGCCTGCCGGGACGTCTCAATCTCCAACTGCACCATCGAGTCCGGCGACGACGCGATCGTGGTGCGGTGCAACACCCGCTCGCTCGCCGAGCGCAAAACCTGCGAGCGGGTGACGGTGAAGAACTGCGACCTCAGGAGCTACGCCAACTGCATCCGCGTCGGCTGGTGCCGCGAGGGGACGATCCGCGACTGTTCGTTCTCCGACATCGTCTGCCGCGACTCCACCGTCGGAATCAACATCTGGTTCGTGCCGAAGAGCTGGAACCCGGCCGGCGACTACGGAATCGAGAAGACCGTGATCGAGCGCATCTCCTTCTCCAATATCGCCATGGAGCGGATGCACACGACGCCGCTCGCGGTGCGCGTCTTCGCGGGCGCAGAGGACGACATCGCCGCCTGCCGTGACATCTCGTTCTCGAACGTGGTCGCGCGCGCGTACGGATTTCCGTATTTCCACGGAACAAAGAAGCGTCCGTTCGAAGACTTCGCCTTCACCGACTGCCGCTTCGTGCGCGATCCGTCTGCGGTCGGGCCGTGGCGCGGGGCGGACAGGGAGGCGCCGCAGGAGCTCGTCCTGCGCAACTGTCGCGGATTCACCTTCGACCGCACCACGATCGATGACTGAACTTTCAACCACCACAAGGAGCACAACCATGAAAGCAGCCATGACAATAGCATTTGCCGCCGCGCTCGCCGCAGCGTCGGCGAGGGACTTCGACCCGCGCGCATTCGGCGCGAAGGGCGACGGCGCGGCCAAGGACACAGTCGCGATCCAGCAGGCGATCGACGCCTGCGCCAAGGCCGGCGGCGGAAGGGTGGTGCTGTCGCAGGGGACGTTCCTCTCCGGGATGGTGTTTCTGAAGGACGGCGTCGACCTCCACATCGAAGTCGATGCCACGCTGCTCGGCTCGACGGACGACGCGGACTTCCCGACCAACGTGCCCAGCGCCGTCCTCGACCCGGGCAAGACCTGCCGCGGCCGCACCACCGCCCTCGTCGTGGCCGACGGCTGCCGCAACGTCGCGCTCACCGGCCGCGGCAGGATCGACTGCAACGGCATGGCGTTCGTCAAGCTCTCCAACAGCCTCTCCTACGGCTACGTGAACGAGGGCAACGCCGGCGACGCGAAGCCGCTCGGCGAGGACGAGTGGGTGAACTGGAAGTACCGCCGCATTCCCGGCAAGCTCGGTCCGCCGCGGATGATCCTCTTCGCCGGCTGTCAGGACGTGCTGGTCGAGGACGTGACGCTCGTCCATCCGGCGGCCGGCTGGGGCTACTGGGTTACCGACTGCGACCGCGTCATCTTCGAGCGCGTCAAGGTGCTCGCCGACCCCGAGCTGCCCAACAACGACGGCATCCACCTCAACGCATCGAGGGACGTCTCGATCTCCAACTGCCGCATCCTCGCCGGAGACGATGCGATCGTGGTGCGGTGCAACAACCGTCCGTTCCGCGACGGGTGCCTCCGCGTCTGCGAGCGCGTGACCGTGTCCAACTGCCAGCTCACCAGCCACGCGAACGCCATCCGCATCGGCTGGCTCAACGACGGCGTGGTGCGGAACTGCGTCTTCACCAACCTCGCCATCACCGACTCCGCCTGCGGCATCGGCATCGACCTGCCGCCGTTCGAGAAGGGGATGGACGACTACGGGGTTGAGGCGTCGCTCTACGAGAACCTGGTGTTTTCGTCTATCGTCATGGACCGCATCTACTCCGCGCCCGTGCGCATAGACATCACCGGCGAGGAGTTCACGCGCATGGAGGCGATCCGCGCTATCACCTTCTCGGACATCCGCGCCCGCGCCTACAAGTTCCCCGACCTGCGCGTGGCGAAGGGACGCGAGCTTGAGGATGTTGTGTTCCGCGGCTGCGCGTTCACCCGCTGCGCCGACGGCGCCTTCCCCGGGCGCTGGAAGCAGAAGGGCGCGGCGTACTGGTGGAACGAGGGCCGCGAGGAGTTCCGCGGGCTGAAGGGCGTGCGCTTCGACGGTTGCACCTTTACCGACATCCCGACGAAGTGAGTCCGCGGCATCCCGGTGCCCAGGTGCTGAAGCACATCGAGGTCTACGAGGTTAACTGACGGGGACTGTCCCCGTTAGTGTGAATTGAAGAATTTGGAGCTGTATAGGCCCAGCATGCCGGCCAGCGTTCCCCGGAGATATGCAAAGGCGATGTCCGGGCGCTTTTCCTTGAGTGCAATGCGGCCGTAGAAAACGCAGCTGAGCGGCGCGAACACGAGCGCTATCAGCAGAGCCTGCAGAAAGTTGAAATGCCGGCGCGCAAATTTGACGCGGTTGCGGCCGAAGCAGTATGCTCGTTTGGGGAAGCCGATGCCGTACCCCCGCACCAGCGGCGTCGTGTCGGGATCGAGATACCCCAAATGCCTCGTCAATGCCAAGCCGCAGATGTAGCCTTCGCCGGCCGTTTTCGTCACCCGAAGTCCAAAGTCCGCCTCGTCAAACTGCATCCCATAGCCGGAGTCGAACCCGTTGACGGTCAAGAACGCCGCGCGAGTGACCATGAAGGCGTTCGGGCTGTAGGAGGTCGGGAAATCTTCGTCCAAATGCGGAGGATATGTTTCGACCGCAAGACTGTCCTTGTTGCGGTCGTCGCCCTGGCCGGTCCACGGATTGTAGAACGAGCCGAGCGTCCATATCCCAAGGCAGCGACCGTTGCTCCACTGCGTGGTCACTGGCGCGATAAACGCAGCCTTGGGATGGCGGGCGAAGCACTTGACCATTTCTGAGATGGCGTCCGGCTCGATGATGTTGTCGCTGTCGAGGAAGAACATGTACTCGCCGTTCGCGATCCTTGCGCCGCAGTTCCGCGCCAGGGCCGTGAATCCATTGTACGGCGTCCGGGTGTATTTGATGCGGCTCTCGTTTCCGAAGCGCTCGCTCAAGGCGCCGCGGATGTCTTCGGAGGAGCAGTCGTCCGCTACTATCGCCTCAGTGTCCGTGTAGGTTGACGACAGAACGCTTTGCACGCAGTCGCAAAGCATGTCAGCCCGGTTGAACGTGGGAATAATGACGGAGACTTTCATCTGCTCTACATGTCCTCCAGGGAGAGCGCGAGGAAGTCAGGCTTCGCGCGCTTCCATCTTCCACCAGATGCTTTCGCAAACACTGCAAACTTCGCCTTGAGCGCGTCAAGGTCGATGCGCGATCGGTCGCGTTTGATTTCGCATGCGATGCTTGTCCCGTCCAGCTCGTTTTCCGCTATGAGATCGATCTCGTTCTCGCCCTTGCGGTCCCACCACGAACCGACGCGAGACCAACGGCCATCCTCCTCCATCTTCCTGCGAAAGTACCGCTCGAGCGCCATCCCGCTGAACACCGGATAGTCGCGCACGACAATCTTCCGCAACAGCTGAAATGACTTCATTTGCACCATGTAGTCATACTTGAATATGAACCTGAACCAAAAACGGTAGAATGGGTCGTCGATCTGATACCTGACCAGGCGAGTCGTCTTCGCGCCAAACGGCATCCGTTTCGACACAAGGTGATAGTCGTCCTCCAGCCTGGTCAAGTAGCCGCCGACCTGCCGCCCCACCGCCTGTTCGATCTCGTTGCGTGTGGTAACGCCACGGGAGATTGCAGAGAGAATGGAGAAATACGTGGAATAGTCCTTGCCGAATTCATCGCCGAGCAGCACCTTTCCTTCCTCAAGGAAGAACGAATCCTCGCCAATCGCAGACGCAAGCATCTTGGCGGGATCCGTGGCTCCGGCGTCCATCAGGAGCGCGACATATTTCGCGACGCCGCCGGTGAACGTCCATAACGCAAGTAGATCTTCAGGTCTGTATCCCTTCTTGTGGAAACGAAGAATCTCCTTCAGCACCTTTACGGAAAATGGATCAACCCGCATGAATGCCGTCTGACGCCCGTAAAGAGGCTCCCTGCGACTCATGAATATCTCATGCATGAGCGAATTGATGGAGCCGCACACGACGAGATTGAGCTTCACGTTTCCGTGTTCACGGTCCCAAAGCCCCTGCAGTACGCTAAATACGGAAGGGCAGACCCTGCGGAACTCCTGAAACTCGTCGATAAAGACGGTTATCGGACGGCTTTTGGCGATCTTGAACACCTCCCGAAAGAAGCCTTCAATCGAATGTATCTCGGGCGAGACCGAATTTGGACAGACGCGGTTCATCTCCTCGACAAACCCAGTCACAAGATCGGCCTCGCTCTTGCGCGAAACGAAAAGATAGGCAAAGTCATCTTCGCAATAGGCATGCTTGACAAGTTCAGTCTTGCCGACACGCCGCCGCCCTGTAATCACGGTAAACTGCGCCTCCGACACGCTTCTCCGGCGTATCTCCTGCAACTTCTTGATTTTATCCTCTCTGTCGAAGAACTTCATGTCGTCCTCCATCAACCGCCGTTTCCGAAACGGAGGTTGCTGAAATTTGTAACGGCGTGAATTATAACATAAATCCTCGCTTGATAGCAAGAAGGCGTTAGAACTGCACGGATTACAAATACCCCCGTCGTCTCGGCTGCGCCGAGCCGCCGTGGACATTTGTAAGCGGTTTTGCGCGACGAGACCCTGCCGCACAGCCTGTTCAAGGCATGACAAGCCACCCGACGGGATGCCGACGGGGACAG